>NZ_CP077087.1:1691136-2007954 GCF_014268495.2 Pseudomonas monsensis
ATGGCGGTGAAATGCATGCTGAAAATGCCGGCGCCGAGGAGCAGTGCCGCGCTGTACCTGAGCATCTGATGGAACAGGCCACTGCCTTCACGCAAATAACCGGCGACCCACAATGCGGCGAAACTGGCGCCGATGGCGATGGCGATCGACAACACGAACAGCGTCGGTTGGTAGTAGGCGGTGGCGTTCGATTTCATCGCCGCCATGCCGACGTAATGCATGCCGGCAATGCCCAGACCGATGACGATGGCGGTTTTCAGATACCGCACCAGACTGGTCTGCGCTTCGCTCAACGTGTACATGGCCAGCCACGAGGCGAGCAGGGCGATCAGCAGGGAAAACAGGGTAATCGGCAGGTCGTAATGGATTTCGATCGGTGCCTGGAACGCCAGCATGCCGATGAAGTGCATGGCCCAGATGCCGCCGGCCAGGCACGTCGCGCCGATCCAGCGCCAAAGGCGTTGCGAGCGTGGATCTTCGGCATGGACGACGCGCTCGGCCATGTCGAGGGTGGCAAAACTCGCGGCGCTGGCGACCAGATAGGCCACCAGCACCAGCAGGGGATTATGTGTGCAATCGAGGATGACCTGCCCGCTCTCCGGCAGCTCGGTAACAAACTGCAAACCAAGCCACTCCATAGCATGCCCCGTCTCTGAAGTCGTCCCGAGTAAGCGTTGAACGCAGCTGAATGTCAGGAGTATAGAGGCCGATTTCGGGGTGCAAGCGGTAGTGGCACATTGGCGCTAATGATTTTGGCATTAGCGTCATAGCGATTAGCGCTAAAAGCTTAAGCGATCTGTTCGAAAGGGATTTGCGCCCAGTCGGGTTGCAGGGGCGGCAAGCCGAAACGCGCGCGGGCCTTATCGCAATCGACATTCTGCTCGCCATTTTCCCATGACGACTCAAATTCGCGGCAGGGGCTGGAGCGCAGTTCATAAATCGAGCACTTCACCTCGCTGCCGACTTCACCGACCAACGCCGTGCAGCGCGGCGATTTGCAGTCGGTGCCGTTCATCGCCACCCGACTGGGGCTGATCTGTGTGACCAGCTCATCAGGCACCGTGCCACCTGAAGATGAGCACTCACCCCAAAAGAAAGACACGCGAAAATGGGAACAGCAGGCACCGCAATTCAGACACGGACTGACTTCAGACATGGGCGAGGGTATCAAAGGGATTGATCGGGAGATCCGGACGGATCCGGCGGCCATTCTAGGCTTTGCCACAAACTTGGGAAGGGGGGCGCGAAAGTATTTTTTTGTGCCAGGATTTTGCCGCAAAAGCCCCGGTTTTCGGGGGATTGCAGGCTTATCAAGGGCTTACGTTTCGTTACAGTGCCATGGCCCGATATCAGGCAGACGAATGATCACAGACAGGCCAGTCCGCGCTGACTAGATTGCAGGTTCCGGGCTCGGATGCGGTGGCAGTGAAGCCCTATAACAATAAAGAGACGGACCCATGCAGAACTCGACCCAAGCGGCGAATGCCTGGCGCATTCTGTTCCTGCTGTTCCTGGCCAACCTGTTCAATTTCTTCGACCGCACCATTCCGGCGATCATCATCGAACCGATCCGCATGGAATGGCACCTCAGTGACTTTCAACTGGGCATTGTCGGTACCGCATTCACCATTGTTTACGCGATTGCCGGGCTGCCGCTGGGGCGCATGGCCGACACCGGTTCGCGCAGCAAATTGATGGGCTGGGGCCTGGCGACCTGGAGCGCGCTGACGGCGGTCAACGGTCTGGTCGGCAGTTTCTGGAGTTTCCTGATCGTGCGCATGGGCATCGGCATTGGCGAGGCCAGTTATGCGCCGGCGGCCAACTCGCTGATCGGCGACCTGTTTCCGGCCCATCGTCGGGCGCGGGCGATGGGCATTTTCATGCTCGGTCTGCCGCTCGGACTGCTCTTGGCGTTCTTCACCATCGGCGCGATGGTCAAGGCGTTCGACAGTTGGCGCGCGCCGTTCTTTATTGCCGCCGTACCGGGGCTGATCCTGGCGATTTTCATGTTCTTCATTAAAGAGCCGAAGCGCGGTGCGGCGGAAACCGTGCAAGTCTCGCAGGAGAAAGTCGACAAGCCGATCCGCCGGATTCTGGCAGTGCCGACTTTTCTCTGGCTGGTCATGGCCGGGTTGTGCTTCAACTTCGCGACGTACGCCTGCAACTCGTTTCTGGTGCCGATGCTGCAGCGCTATTTCCTCATGCCGTTGCAGGAAGCGGCGGTGGCCACCGGGATGATCGTTGGCGTCACCGGGTTAGTCGGGTTGACGCTGGGCGGCTGGATTGCCGACAAGATTCACCAGCGCGTGGCCAACGGGCGGCTGCTGTTTGCGGCGTTCAGCCTGATCATCTCGACCCTGTGCACGGCGTGGGCGCTGCATGCCGGGCGGATCGAGATTGGTGTGTTTGTCGCGGTGTTCAGTGTCGGTTGGCTGTTTGCCTACAACTTCTACACCTGCGTTTACACGGCGATTCAGGATGTGGTCGAGCCACGTCTGCGGGCGACGGCGATGGCATTGTTCTTTGCCGGGTTGTATCTGCTCGGCGGTGGTCTGGGGCCGGTGGTGGTCGGCGGTTTGTCGGATCATTTTGCGCATACCGCGATGTTGTCGGCGGGGGCGGAGCAGATGACCGAAGCGTTCAAGGCAGTCGGCCTGCATGATGCGATGTACCTGATTCCGGTGGCGCTGTTCTTGACCATGGTGTTTCTGTTTCTGGCAGCGCGGTGTTTTGTGCGGGATGCGAAGCGGATGAAGGAGGGGTTGGTGGCGGTGGTTGAGCCAGAGGTTGCAGCAGCGACTGCCTGACCGCTATCGCTGGCAAGCCAGCTCCCACAGGTTTTGTGGTGTTTACAGATTATGTGAACGACCCGATCACTGTGGGAGCTGGCTTGCCAGCGATGAAGCCGTCAGCATCACCGGATAAATAACAGGCAAACAAAAAGGCCCGCATCGCTGCGGGCCTTCTTGTTTTCAGCAAGGAGGAGGGGTTTAACCCGCTACCAACACCCGGATTGCTTCCAGGCGCAACGCCGCTTTATCGAGCATCGCCAGACCCTGTTCACGCTGCTTGCGCAACGCATCCAGTTCGCTGTCGCGCACGGACGGGTTGACCGCTTGCAACGCGGTCAGGCGCGCCAGTTCTTCATCGGTGTCGGCCGCCAGGCGGCGGCGGGCCTCGGCCACGCGCTCGGCGTGACGCGGGGCGATCTTGTCTTCACCGGCGTTGATCCGTGGCGTCAGCTGATCGCGCTGGGCCTGGATGAACTTGTTGGCGCTGGCGCGTGGCACGCTTTCCAACTGATCGTTCAGGGTTTCGAACGAGACCCGTGGCGACAGGTCGTTGCCGTTGGCGTCGAGCAGGCAGCGCAGGGCCGCTGGTGGCAGATAGCGGCCCAGTTGCAGCGAACGCGGGGCAACCACTTCGCTGACGTAGAGCAGCTCCAACAATACGGTGCCCGGTTTCAGCGCCTTGTTCTTGATCAGCGCGACGGCGGTATTGCCCATCGAACCGGACAGCACCAGGTCCATGCCGCCCTGCACCATCGGGTGTTCCCAGGTGATGAACTGCATGTCTTCACGCGACAGCGCCTGGTTGCGGTCGTAGGTGATGGTCACGCCTTCGTCGTCACCCAGCGGGAAACTGGCGTCGAGCATCTTTTCGCTCGGCTTGAGGATCAGGGCGTTTTCCGAATGGTCTTCGCTGTCGATGCCAAAGGCGTCGAACAGGGTTTCCATGTAGATCGGCAGGGCGAACTGATCGTCTTGCTCGAGGATCGCTTCGACCAGCGCATCACCTTCGCCAGCGCCACCGGAATTCAGCTCCAGCAGGCGGTCGCGACCGGTGTGCAGCTCTTCTTCCAGACGCTCGCGCTCGCTGCGCGCTTCGTCGATCAGCGCTTGCCACTCGCCGTCGTCGGCTTCTTCGAGCAGCGGCAGCAGGCGCGGGCCGAACTGATGCTGCAAGGCGTTGCCGGTCGGGCAGGTGTTGAGGAACGCGTTCAGCGCCTCGTTGTACCACTGGAACAGGCGCTCTTGCGGGCTGGTTTCCAGGTACGGCACGTGCAGTTCGATGATGTGCTTCTGGCCGATCCGGTCGAGACGACCGATCCGCTGCTCAAGCAGGTCCGGGTGCGACGGCAGATCGAACAGCACCAGGTGATGCGCGAACTGGAAGTTGCGGCCTTCACTGCCGATTTCCGAACAGATCAGCACTTGCGCGCCAAACTCCTCGTCGGCGAAGTAGGCGGCGGCGCGGTCACGCTCGAGGATGTTCATGCCTTCATGGAACACCGTGGCCGGGATGCCGGAGCGCACGCGCAGGGCGTCTTCCAGGTCCATCGCGGTTTCGGCGTGGGCGCAGATCACCAGCACTTTGGTGCGCTTGAGCATTTTCAGCTGATCAATCAGCCATTCGACGCGCGGGTCGAATTTCCACCAGCGTTCTTCTTCGCTGGCGTCCGGCTGGGCCTGGAAGCTGACTTCCGGGTACAGCTCGGCGTGATCGCCCAGCGGCAGTTCGAGGTATTCATCCGGGCATGGCAGCGGGTACGGGTGCAGTTTGCGCTCCGGGAACCCTTGCACGGCGGCGCGGGTGTTACGGAACAGCACGCGGCCGGTGCCGTGGCGGTCGAGCAATTCGCGCACGAGGCGGGCGCTGGCTTCGGTGTCGCCATCGTTGACGGCGGTCAGCAGGGCTTCACCCTCGTTGCCGAGGAAACCATGAATGGTCTTGTGCGCTTCTGGCGACAGGCGGCCCTTGTCGAGCAGTTCCTGGACGGCTTCGGCCACCGGGCGATAGTTGTCGCTCTCGGCGCGGAACGCGGCCAGGTCATGGAAACGGTTCGGGTCGAGCAGACGCAGGCGAGCGAAGTGGCTGTCCTGACCGAGCTGTTCCGGGGTAGCGGTCAACAGCAGCACGCCCGGTATGGTTTCTGCCAGTTGCTCGACCAGGGTGTATTCCGGGCTGGCCTTGTCTTCGTGCCAGACCAGGTGGTGGGCTTCGTCGACCACCAGCAGGTCCCAGCCGGCGGCGAACAGCGCGTCCTGGGCTTTCTCGTCTTCGACCAGCCACTCCAGCGCCACCAGCGCCAGTTGCGTGTCTTCGAACGGGTTGGAGGCATCGCTTTCGATGAAGCGCTCTTCGTCGAACAGCGCGACCTGCAGGTTGAAGCGGCGGCGCATTTCCACCAGCCATTGGTGCTGGAGGTTTTCCGGCACCAGGATCAGTACACGGTTGGCGCGGCCCGAGAGCAGTTGGCGATGGATCACCAGACCGGCTTCGATGGTTTTACCCAGGCCCACTTCGTCCGCCAGCAGAACGCGCGGGGCGATACGGTCGGCGACTTCACGGGCAATGTGCAACTGGTGCGCGATTGGCTGAGCACGAACGCCACCCAGGCCCCAGAGCGAGGATTGCAACTGGCGGCTGGTGTGTTCGAGGGTGTTGTAACGCAGGGAGAACCACGCCAACGGGTCGATCTGCCCGGCGAACAGACGGTCGCTGGCCAGACGGAACTGAATGAAGTTCGACAGCTGGGTTTCCGGCAGGGTAACTGCTTCGTTTTGCCCGTTGAGACCGTGATAGACCATCAGCCCGTCGACGTCGTCGACTTGCTGTACGGTCATCTTCCAGCCTTCGAAGTGGGTGATGCTGTCACCCGGCGAGAACCGCACGCGGGTCAGGGGCGCATTCCGTAGCGCGTACTGGCGGGTTTCGCCAGTGGCCGGGTAAAGCACGGTCAACAAGCGGCCGTCCTGTGCCAGAACGGTGCCTAAACCAAGCTCTGCTTCGCTGTCACTGATCCAGCGTTGCCCCGGTTGATACTGCTGCGCCATGCTGCCTGACTCCCACCTTGAAAAAGCGGGCTATCTTAACGGAATGCGGGCTTAAGGGCCAAAGATTACTGGGTAGGCGCGGTGGCGGACGGCGATTTTTTAATCGTTGGGAACACTTGAGTTTTGTGGTGTCCGATTAAAAGATCGCAGCCTTCGGCAGCTCCTGCAGGTGCCAAGCGCGTCACAGATTTACGACGAGTGGCTCAAGGCGCCTTTGCCACAGCCGATAGCCTGCTGACAGGAGACCCTTTATATGTTGCCACCGATGCTCCCCCTGAGCGCCGTGCCGATCACTTCCCAGCAGGATCCGATCCGCCAGCGACCGGACATTCCGCCAGTGGTACCGGTGCAGGAAAGCTCCAACGAAAGCACGATTGATCTGCAAAAACGCGATCCGGAAGAGGATGGCTTGCTGTTGCGCGAAGAACAGCGCCGTCAGCAGGAGCGTGATCGCCGTCGTCGCGAGGCCGACGAAGATCCGGAAGAACACCTTGCGGTGCCAGGCACCGAACTCAATGCCGACAACACCGTACCGGTGGTGCCGCTGATGGAAGACCAGCCGCGTCAGGGTTTGTGGGTCGATATCGAGATCTGAATCCGTCCATTTACATGAAATGTCTTAGAGCGGTGGCTGGTCAGCGCTGGCGTCAGGCGGCATGATTGGCGCAGTCCTGCCGGCGATGCGGCAGTTGTGATTTCTTCAAGCGATGCGCCGAACGCCATGAGCCAAGACGATAAACTGATTGACCTCAGCACCGAGCGCGCCAAGCGCGTGCATGACCTCAACGAGAAGCGCCTGAATGAAGTGCGCAAGGCCTTCGAGCAGGCCATGCCGTTGGGAAAAACCCAGAAAAAGCCGAAAAAGAAACCGAAAAAGCGTTGATCTCCCTCCGCATCCTTTGATGCAGGTCAGTTATTTTCCCGCCTTTGCCCTCTGTGTTGACCGGACTTGATCCTGGTCAATTTCTGCGCCTGCGTGATTGGTTAACTTAGCTCCATCGCAGCAAAGCAGGGGCCGGGAGGCCACAGTCATGTTTTTCGATAACGTGGTGTTTGCCGGGGTTCTGACCGTTGGGCTCATGGTTCTGTTTTTTGCAGGGTTTGGATTTTTTATCTGGAAGGATGCGAATAAGCGCAAGAAGTAGGTCTTTCTGGGTTTGATGAGCACGCAAGGCATTTTGGGCAACTTCGGTTGCCCTTTTTTTTGTGCCGTGGCGGCCTTTGGGCCGACCAGGCTCTTGGGGTTCTGGGTGGATATCCGTTGTTGCGGGTGTTGCTGATTACGGTTCCGCCCTTACGGCGGGTCACCTTTTTCAAACGCCAAAAAGGTAACCGAAAAGGCTTGCTCCTACGTTCGGCCCTCGCAGGCTCGGGTTCCTTCGCTGCGGGATCAATCCGGGCGCAGCGGCTCCGGTTTGCTTCGCTGCACCTCCTTCCGCTGTGTACGACTGCGTCGTACGGTCGCTGCGCTCCCACGCCCGAATCAATCCCTCCACTCAGCCTTCCGACGTCGCCTTACAGATCAAGATCAAAAGCAGGCGAGCTGACACTCGGCCTATTGAGTGGTGAAAAGCGGGTGTTCGGCTTTGGGTTTGTGCTGCTCTTGCCCCTCATCGGAACGCCGCCCGCCCAGCCCTCTCCCGAGGGAGAGGGAGCCGATGGTGGGCCTGTGAAAATTTGCGTTCAACTCGGACTTTCACGTCGGCGTAACTCTACCAAACACCTCGGTCAGTCCCCTCTCCCTCCGGGAGAGGGCTAGGGTGAGGGGCTTTTGATCTGGCTTCGGCTTTTGATCTTTTGCCCCATCGTAGCGAGGGAACACTGAGCCTCAGCGAAGTGCCGTACGCCGGGGCAAAGCCTTTTGGGTTATTTTTTCGCTGGGCCGGCATTCCGGCGTTTGGAAAAAGTGACTCGCTGTAAGCGCGAAACCGCCAGCAGCAACACCCACAGCAACGGATATGCTCACAAAACCAGACCCAAAAAAAAGACGCGATCCTCAAGAATCGCGTCTTTTCATCAAAGCTTGAAGCAGCCTATCAACTACCCAACGCCTTCGACGCCAGCCAGAACAAACCAGCCGACAGCGCCACCGTCGCCGGCAGGGTCAGGACCCAAGCCAGCAGGATGGTACGAACAGTGCCGCCCTGCAGGCCGCTTTTGTTGGCGACCATGGTGCCCGCCACGCCCGAGGACAGAACGTGAGTGGTGGATACCGGCAGGCTGAAGATGTTGGCCAGGCCGATCATGCTCGCGGCGGTGATCTGCGCCGACATGCCCTGGGCATAGGTCATGCCTTGCTTGCCGATTTTCTCGCCGATGGTCAGTACCACGCGTTTCCAGCCGATCATGGTGCCCAGACCCAGGGCCAGCGCGACCGCCAGAATTACCCAGAACGGGGCGTATTCGGTGGTGGTGGTCAGGTCTTTGCGCAACTTGTCGAGGTCAGCCTTTTCGCGGGCTTCAAGGCCTGGCAGCTTGGCGACTTTCTTTGCGGTGTCGTCCAGGCACAGCAGGTAGCGACGCACTTCGATGCGGCTTTCGGCCGGCAGCGAGTGGTAGTCCGCTACACCTTTGAGGGTGTGCAGCAGGGCGGAAATGGTCGGTTCGGTCTGCTGCGGGTTGCAGCGGAATTTCTCCGGCAGGTCGCCTTCCACGCTTTTGCCCAGGGCCAGGAACTCACCGAGGGTGGCGGAGTTGCGCTGGTAGAACTGGCTCAGGTGCAGGGTCGCGTCGCGGGTGCGTTCGATCTGGTAAGTGGTGCTGTTCAGGTCGAGCACGAACTGCGCCGGCACGATACCGATCAGCACCAGCATGATCAGGCCGATGCCTTTCTGACCGTCGTTGGAGCCGTGCACGAAACTCATGGCCATCGCCGACATCACCAGCACCAGACGATTCCAGAATGGCGGGTGTTTCTTGTCGTCGATCTTGCGGCGCTGTTCCGGCGTCTTGTGCATCTTCGACAGTGGGCGCCACCATTTGAGGCCAATCAGCACCAGCGCCGCGACAAGGAAACCGGCCATCGGCGAGAACACCAGCGAGGCGCCGATGTCGATCGCTTTCTGCCAGTTCACGCCGTCAGCCAGCGGAATGTCGTTGATCAGGGCGTTGGCCAGGCCGACACCGAGGATCGAACCGATCAGGGTGTGCGAGCTGGAGGCCGGGATACCGAAGTACCAGGTGCCCAGGTTCCAGGCGATTGCCGCGGCGAGCAACGAGAACACCATTGCCAGGCCATGGCCGGTGTTCACATTGATCAGCAGCTCTACCGGCAGCAGGTGGACAATGGCATACGCCACGCCAACGCCGCCCAGCAGCACGCCGAGGAAATTGAACACACCGGAGAAGAACACCGCCAAGTGAGGCGGCATGGCTTTGGTGTAGATAACAGTGGCTACCGCGTTAGCGGTGTCATGAAATCCATTGATGAACTCGAAGGCGAGGACAAACGTCAGGGCGAGCAAGAGGCTCACAAGCACCCAAGCATCCAGTCCGCTGAATAAATCGATCATGAAGGTTTTCTGACCCGGTCGTAAGGGGGCGCGATTATGCCAGAAAAGACTGGGAATCGATCCCCTACCTGCTCATTGGTAACAATGTTCTTCGATTTAATTTGTTGCAGCAGGTTAAAACCAAGCGCGGCGCAGGGTTTTTCAAGTCATTGATTTTGTTGCTAAAAGCTTTGCCTGGAAGGGGTTTTTCCAGGCGTGACAAAGCATCAAACGCTTGTCTGAAATATCTCTGAAACGTGTAGGAAGCTTCCTTCAGTCGGTCTGACTGAAAGAGAGCCGCTGCCCGCGGGTAGCGGGCGCGCAAGGCATCGTCGATACACCGCGCTGGTAACCGGTGCGCACGTTGACCTTCGAAATCGTCAAAACCCGTGGCTCATGGCTCTTCGGCTTTGAGTTCCTTTTCGATCTTTTCGATTTCCTGCTTGAAGACCTGATCCTGAACGGTAGGGCGTTTGCGCCATGCCTTGCGTTCCGGCTCGGGTTGAGCGGCGTAGGTGGTGACTTCCCCGCCGTAAACTTCCTTGTAACGTTGTTCCTGGCGCTCAAGTTCCGCGCGCAGTTCGTCTTTCGTCACAGTGCTACCTGTTTGAGTTGAGTTGAATGTCTGGTGAACACACTGCAACGAGTCGCTTGATCGGTCCTGTCGAGTGCTCAACGCCTGAACGGACATTGATATAAGAGCAGGGCGGGTCAAGGACTTCCATGTTACAGGCGGCTACGGCACCAGATTAAAACTGACGCAGCATCAGTTTCCTGTTTCAGCGAGCGCTGGCTTTGCATGAGGCATTGGTGTCAGGCGCAGGCCGGGGCGTCGGCGATGGACATCGCATCAGCCAGTGGCGACCCCGGTGATTAAAAACGCGGTGCCACTGAGGTGCATTATAGCGGTCGATTCGGGAATGACTATCTTTGCCAAGTTAAAAACGGTTCTGGATGTGTGATCGTTTTGTTGCTCGCAACTTTATTGCTAGTTAACGTCTGGAAAATACGTTATTGGCCTGGCGATCTGTTTTTGGCGTCATTTAGTCGAACAACTAAAGCGCTGTTCAGTGCGCAGGCGAAGTTGAGGCCTGAGCAAAAAAGCACCGAACGAGGCAGCGCAGGCCGATTGCGATTATCGGTCGACGGTTCGATAATCGCCCAATGTTGGCGGTTCGACGCTTGTGCATCGGTTGCCAAGTCGTTTGTATAGCCGCTGAGCCGAGCACAAAAACAAGGACCCGACATGAACGATCAAATGCGCAACTCCTTTACCTCCGTGGCGCCGCCGATCGTTGCCTCGCCGGCCAAGCGCATTCAGGCCCTGACCGGCGATCCAGACTTCATGACCTCGCTGGCCCGGGGCCTGGCGGTGGTGCAGGCATTTCAGGAGCGCAAGCGGCACCTGACCATCGCCCAGATCAGCCACCGCACGGAAATTCCCCGCGCTGCCGTGCGTCGTTGCCTGCACACCCTGATCAAGCTCGGCTACGCCACCACCGACGGCCGTACCTATTCGCTGCTGCCCAAAGTGCTGACCCTCGGTCACGCCTATCTGTCTTCGACTCCGTTGGCGGTTTCGGCCCAGCCGTACCTCGACCGCATGAGCGAGCAATTGCACGAAGCCTGCAACATGGCCACGCTCGAAGGGGACGACATTCTCTACATCGCCCGCTCGGCGACCACGCAACGACTGATTTCGGTGGACCTGTCGGTGGGCGGGCGCCTGCCGGCGTATTGCACGTCGATGGGGCGGATTCTGCTGGCGGCGCTGGACGACACATCCCTCGGTGAATACCTCGATCATGCCGAACTCGTGGCCAAGACCAGCCGCACGCTTCACACCCCGGAAGCCTTGCTCGAGTGTCTGCAAGAAGTGCGGCAGCAGGGCTGGTGCATTGTCGATCAGGAGCTGGAACAAGGCCTGCGCTCGATTGCCGTGCCGGTCTACGACGCTTCGGGGCAAGTGGTCGCTGCGCTCAACGTCAGCACCCACGCTGGCCGTGTCAGCCGTACCGAGCTGGAGCAACGCTTCCTGCCGGGCCTGCTCAGCGCCAGCCGCGACCTCAGTGCGCAACTGTTTGCCTGAGGAAGCTGTTCGATAAACGCACAGTGTTGCGTTTATCGAATTGACGCTAAAACCCTCGGATCATTAATGTCGCGGCAGCGTCATCCGGCGCTGATGTGAATGAGCTCGCCGGACTGCCGACTCCCATAATAATGACAAGAGGCAACTCCCCATGAGCACGTTCCCCGACTGTCGCCGCCGCTCCCCGTGTTGCCGGTTTCAACGCAACGCCTGATCCACACCTTCTATTCTTGTGACCGTGCCGCTCTCTGGCCGGCCGCCGTTCGACTGCGTTTTTTGCGTGGAATAAAAATAATGAACCAGCCTCAGTCCGCTGTGGGTAACTGCCTCGACGTGCAGACCTTCATCAATGCCCAACCGATCTCGCGCTATCAGTGGCGGGTGGTGATCCTGTGTTTCCTGATTGTGTTCCTCGATGGCCTTGATACCGCCGCGATGGGCTTTATTGCCCCGGCGCTGTCTCAGGACTGGGGCATCGACCGCGCCAGCCTCGGCCCGGTGATGAGCGCCGCGTTGATCGGCATGGTTTTCGGTGCACTGGGTTCCGGCCCCCTGGCTGACCGCTTCGGGCGCAAAGTCGTGCTGGTCGGCGCAGTGGTGTTGTTTGGTGCCTTCAGCCTGGCGTCAGCGTACAGCACCAATGTCGAACAACTGCTGGTGCTGCGCTTTCTCACCGGCCTCGGTCTGGGCGCCGGCATGCCCAACGCCACCACGCTGCTGTCGGAGTACACCCCGGAGCGCAAGAAGTCGCTGCTGGTGACCAGCATGTTCTGCGGCTTCAACCTCGGCATGGCCGGCGGCGGTTTCATTTCCGCCAAATTGATTTCGGCGTTCGGCTGGCACAGCCTGCTGCTGATTGGCGGGATTCTGCCGTTGATCCTCGCGGTGGTATTGCTGGTCTGGCTGCCGGAATCGGCGCGTTACCTGGTGGTGCGTAACCGCGGCACCGACAAGGTGCGCAAGACCCTGGCACCGATCGACCCGTTCACCGTTGCCCAGGCGTCGAGTTTCAGTGTGCCGGAACAGAAAACCGTCAAGGCGCGCAATGTGTTCGCGGTGATCTTCTCCGGCACCTACAGCACCGGCACTTTGTTGTTGTGGCTGACCTATTTCATGGGGCTGGTGATCGTGTACCTGCTGACCAGTTGGTTGCCGACGCTGATGCGTGACAGCGGTGCGAGCATGGAGCAGGCCGCGTTCATCGGTGCGCTGTTCCAGTTCGGCGGTGTGCTGAGCGCGGTCGCGGTGGGCTGGGCGATGGACCGCTTCAATCCGCACAAGGTCATCGGCACGTTCTATCTGTTGGCCGGGGTGTTTGCCTATGCGGTGGGGCAGAGCCTGGGCAACATTACCTTGCTTGCGACCTTGGTGCTGGTGGCGGGGATGTGCGTGAACGGTGCGCAATCGGCGATGCCGTCGCTGGCGGCGCGGTTTTATCCGACTCAGGGCCGGGCGACCGGTGTTTCCTGGATGCTGGGGATTGGTCGCTTCGGCGCGATTCTCGGAGCGTGGATGGGCGCGACGCTGTTGGGCCTGGGTTGGAACTTCGAACAGGTGTTGACGGCGCTGGTGATTCCGGCGGCGTTGGCGACGATGGCGGTGGTGATCAAAGGCATGGTCAGTCATGCGGATGCGACCTGAGTTTCACTTTCAGCATCGTCGGTGAATGTGATGGCCGCATCGCGAGCAGGCTCACTCCGACATTTGAGAATGCATTTCCCCTGTAGGAGTGAGCCTGCTCGCGATGCCTTTGGTTTTGATTGTTAGGGTGATAACAATTCGTTCGATAAACGAACACTCAGTCGATTATCGGATTGTTTGGCGATTTTCAGCGGCTTAATCTGCAGTGACTCCGGCGCTGAACCTCGCGCCTTTTTATCACTGGCGATTCATTACAAAAACGGGAGCCCGCTCCATGGCTGAGATCCTTTCGCTGCACGACGCGGTGAAGCAATTCGTCAACGACGGCGATACCGTCGCGCTCGAAGGCTTCACTCACCTGATCCCTACGGCAGCGGGTCATGAAATCATTCGGCAGGGCAAGAAAGACCTGACCCTGGTGCGGATGACGCCTGACCTGATCTACGACCAACTGATCGGTGCCGGTTGTGCCCGCAAGCTGATTTTCTCCTGGGGCGGCAACCCGGGCGTCGGTTCGCTGCACCGTCTGCGCGATGCGGTCGAGAAGCAATGGCCGCACGCTTTGGAAATCGAAGAACACAGCCACGCCGACCTGGCCAATGCCTATGTTGCCGGCGCTTCCGGCCTGCCGTTCGCCGTGTTGCGGGCTTACGCCGGTTCCGACCTGCCGAAGGTCAATCCGCTGATCAAATCGGTCACCTGCCCGTTCACCGGTGAAGTGCTGGCGGCGGTGCCGTCGGTGCGTCCCGATGTGACCGTGATCCACGCGCAGAAAGCCGACCGCCAGGGCAACGTGCTGCTGTGGGGCATTCTCGGTGTGCAGAAAGAAGCCGCACTGGCGGCCAAGCGCTGCATCGTCACCGTCGAGGAAATCGTCGACAACCTCAACGCCCCGATGAACGCCTGCGTGCTGCCGACCTGGGCCTTGAGCGCGGTCTGCCACGTACCCGGTGGCGCGCACCCGTCCTACGCCCACGGTTACACCGAACGCGACAACCGTTTCTATCAGGCGTGGGATCCGATCGCCCGCGACCGCGCGACGTTTACCGCGTGGATTAACGAATACATCCATGGCTGCGCTGACTTCAGCGAGTTCCAGGCCAAGTTGGCCGCTGCTTCGGAGGCCAAGTAATGACGTACACCACCAATGAAATGATGACCGTCGCCGCAGCCCGTCGCCTGAAAAACGGCTCGGTGTGCTTCGTCGGTATCGGCCTGCCGTCGAAAGCCGCGAACCTTGCGCGCCTGACCTCGTCGCCGGACGTGGTACTGATCTACGAGTCGGGCCCGATTGGCGCCAAGCCAAGCGTGTTGCCGCTGTCGATCGGTGACGGCGAGCTGGCGGAAACCGCCGACACCGTGGTCCCGACCGGTGAGATTTTTCGCTACTGGCTGCAGGGCGGGCGCATCGACGTCGGATTCCTGGGCGCGGCGCAGGTCGACCGTTTCGGCAACATCAACACCACCGTGGTCGGTGATTACCATGCGCCGAAAGTGCGTCTGCCGGGTGCCGGTGGCGCGCCGGAAATCGCCGGTTCGGCGAAAAGCGTGCTGATCATCCTCAAACAGTCGGCGCGTTCGTTCGTCGACAAGCTCGACTTCATTACCTCGGTCGGTCATGGCGAGGGCGGCGATTCGCGCAAGCGTCTGGGCCTGCCGGGTGCCGGCCCGGTCGGGATCATCACCGACCTGTGCATCATGGAGCCGGAAGCGGGCACTCATGAGTTCGTGGTCACCGCGTTGCACCCTGGTGTGACCCGCGAGCAAGTGGTCGCAGCCACCGGATGGGCGATTCGTTTTGCCGACCATGTCGCCATTACCGCCGAGCCGACCGACGTCGAACTGACTGCGCTGCGCGATCTCGAAGCACGCACCGCCGCCGCCCACGGCCAGGCACCGGGAGAAGCATGATGCGTGACGTGTATATCTGCGATGCGATTCGTACCCCCATCGGCCGTTTCGGCGGTGGTCTGGCCGGCGTGCGCGCCGACGATCTGGCCGCCGTGCCGATCAAGGCGCTGATGGAGCGCAATCCGTCGGTGGACTGGAACGCCATCGACGAAGTGTTCCTCGGTTGCGCCAACCAGGCCGGCGAAGACAACCGCAACGTCGCGCGCATGGCGCTGCTGCTGGCCGGCCTGCCGGAAACCGTGCCGGGCGTGACCCTCAACCGTCTCTGTGCATCGGGCATGGACGCGATCGGCACCGCGTTCCGCGCGATTGCCAGTGGCGAGATGGAACTGGCGATTGCCGGTGGCGTCGAGTCGATGTCCCGTGCGCCATTCGTGATGGGCAAGGCTGACGCGGCGTTTTCGCGCAACATGAAACTGGAAGACACCACCATCGGCTGGCGCTTTATCAACCCGTTGATGAAGGCCCAGTACGGTGTCGACGCGATGCCGCAGACCGCCGACAACGTGGCCGATGACTATAAAGTCTCGCGCGCCGATCAGGACGCTTTTGCTTTGCGCAGTCAGCAACGCACCGCCGCCGCGCAGGCTGCCGGCTACTTCGCCGAGGAAATCGTCGAAGTCCGCATCGCCCACAAGAAGGGCGAAACCGTGGTCAGCCAGGACGAACATCCGCGCGCTGAGACCACCATCGAAGCGCTGAGCAAATTGAAACCGGTCAACGGCCCGGACAAAACCGTCACTGCCGGCAACGCGTCCGGCGTCAACGACGGTGCTGCGGCGCTGATTCTCGCGTCGGCTGAAGCGGTGCAGAAACACGGCCTGACCGCCCGCGCCAAAGTGCTCGGCATGGCCAGTGCCGGCGTCGCGCCACGGGTGATGGGCATCGGCCCGGTGCCAGCGGTGCGCAAATTGACCGAACGTCTCGGCGTGGCAGTCAGCGATTTCGATGTGATCGAACTCAATGAAGCCTTCGCCAGCCAGGGCCTGGCGGTGCTGCGTGAGTTGGGCCTGGCCGACGATGCGGCGCAGGTCAACCCGAACGGTGGCGCGATTGCCCTCGGTCACCCGTTGGGCATGAGCGGTGCGCGCCTGGTGCTGACCGCGCTGCATCAACTTGAAAAGACCGGCGGCCAGAAAGGTCTGGCGACCATGTGCGTCGGTGTCGGCCAGGGTCTGGCCCTGGCCATCGAACGCGTCTGACGCAGCGCGTCGACTGATAAGAACAGAGGAAAGCGAAATGACTGACAAGCCTGGCTACCGTCGTCCGCAGGAAGGCACCCAGCCCGAGTACCTGCACCCGACGTATCAATCCACCAACCTGCGCTCGCCGTCCAAGCCATTGGTGTTTCTGCCGCATTCGTTGTCGGAGATCACCGGTCCGACCATCGGCGCCGAACGCGTCGCCGACAAGGACAACGACCTGACCGCCCAGCACGACGGCGAACCGTTGGGCGAGCGCATCATCATTCACGGCCGCGTGCTCGACGAAAACGGCTTGCCGGTGCCGGGGATTCTGGTGGAGATCTGGCAGGCCAACGCTGCCGGCCGCTACAACCACAAGCGCGATCTGCACGACGCGCCGCTGGACCCGAATTTTACCGGCACCGGCCGCACCGTGACCGATGCCGACGGCTGGTATCAGTTCCAGACCATCAAGCCCGGCGCCTATCCGTGGGGCAACCACCATAATGCATGGCGCCCGGCGCACATCCATTTCTCGCTGTTCGGGCCGAGCATCCTCACCCGTCTGGTGACGCAAATGTACTTCCCCGGCGATCCGCTGCTGGCCTACGACCCGATCTACAATTGCGTGCCGGACACTTCTGCCAAGGAACGTCTGATCGCCGCTTTCGATCTGGAAAAAACCATTCCGTCCTACGCCCTCGGTTACCGCTGGGACATCGTGTTGCGCGGCCGTGAAGCCACGCCGATGGAGAAATAAGATGACGCTGACTGCGACCACGTCCCACACCGTCGGGCCGTACTACCACATCGGCCTGACCTGGCTGAACCGCGAGAACCTCGCGGTTGAACAAACCCTCGGCGAGCGCGTGGCGATCACCGGGCAAGTGATTGATGGCAATGGCGATGTCGTCAATGACGCCATGCTCGAAGTCTGGCAGGCCAACGCCGCCGGCAAGTACGCGCACCCGGAAGACGAGCAGGACAAACCGCTGGACCCGAATTTCGAAGGGTTCGGTCGGGTGCCGGTGGACGCCGAGGGGCGTTTCCGTTTCACCACGATCAAACCGGGCACGGTCGAAGGCCTGAAGGGCTCGACCCAGGCGCCGCATCTGGTGGTGCTGGTGTTTGCCCGTGGCCTGGTGAAGCATTTGCTGACACGGATCTACTTTGAAGGCGAGCCGGCGAACGTTGCTGATCCGCTGCTGGAGTGTGTACCGGCCGAGCGTCGCGCGACGTTGCTGGCCAAGCCGGATGCGGCGGGGGTTTATCAGTGGAATGTGATTTTGCAGGGCACTGAGGCGGAGACGGTGTTCTTCGATTACTGATCGAAATCCCCTTCCAAGGGAGTGAGTTTGTGGTGAGGGGATTTATCCCCGACCGAGTGCGCAGCGCTCGCAAAACCGGTAAATGCACCAAGTCTGTTGCTTCGTGATTATCCGTTTTGGGGCTGCTTCGCAGCCCATCGGGGATAAATCCCCTCGCCACATAGTTCACTCCTGCAAGGGAACTGTGTTGGATGTATCTGTGGAACGGGACTGTTGCAAAGTGTGTCTAGACTCTCACCTGTCCCTTCAGAGTAAAAAGCAATGACAACTACCACCGCTGATTACACTGGCGAGGAGCGCAGCAAGCGCATCTTCGCGATTGTCGGTGCCTCGTCCGGCAACCTCGTCGAATGGTTCGACTTCTATGTCTATGCCTTCTGTGCGATCTATTTCGCCCCGGCGTTTTTCCCCTCCGACAATCCCACGGTGCAACTGGTCAACACGGCCGGGGTGTTCGCCGCCGGGTTCCTGATGCGCCCGATTGGGGGCTGGATTTTCGGTCGGCTGGCGGACAAGAAGGGCCGCAAGACTTCGATGATGATCTCGGTGCTGATGATGTGCTTCGGCTCGTTGCTCATCGCCTGTTTGCCGACCTATTCCAGCATCGGTGTCTGGGCGCCGCTGCTGTTGCTGTTTGCCCGTCTGCTGCAAGGTTTGTCGGTGGGCGGGGAGTACGGCACCACCGCGACCTACATGAGTGAAGTCGCGCTCAAGGGCCAGCGCGGCTTCTTCGCCTCGTTCCAGTACGTGACCCTGATCGGCGGGCAATTGCTGGCGGTGTCGCTGGTGGTGATCCTGCAGCAGTTCCTCAGCGAAGACGAACTGCGTGCCTACGGCTGGCGGATTCCGTTTGTGGTCGGTGCGGTGGCGGCGGTGATTTCGTTGTTCCTGCGTCGCTCCCTGAAAGAAACCAGCAGCAAGGAAATGCGCGAGAACGAGGACGCCGGCAGCATCCGCGCACTGTTTCGCGATCACAAAGCCGCGTTCATCACCGTGCTCGGTTACACCGCCGGTGGCTCGCTGATTTTCTACACCTTCACCACCTACATGCAGAAGTACCTGGTGAATACCGCCGGTATGCATGCCAAGACCGCCAGCTACATCATGACCGGCGCGCTGTTCCTGTATATGTGCATGCAGCCGCTGTTCGGCATGCTTGCTGACAAGATCGGTCGACGTAATTCGATGCTCTGGTTCGGCGCGCTCGGTACCCTGTTCACGGTGCCGATTCTGTTGAGCCTGAAAAGCGTCAGCAGCCCGATTCTGGCGTTTGTGCTGATCACCGTGGCGCTGGCGATCGTCAGTTTCTACACCTCGATCAGCGGCCTGGTGAAAGCCGAAATGTTCCCGCCGCAAGTGCGCGCCCTCGGCGTCGGCCTGGCCTACGCCGTGGCCAACGCGATTTTCGGCGGCTCGGCGGAATACGTCGCCCTGAGCCTGAAAGCCGGGGGCATGGAAAACGCGTTCTACTGGTACGTCACGGTGATGATGGCAGTGGCGTTTTTGTTCAGCCTGCGCTTGCCGAAACAGGCCGCGTATCTGCACCACGATCTTTAACCCGATGGGCGCGGGCCGCCACGGCCCGCGCCGGCAAGGATTTTTATGACTCAGCGACCGGGCAATCAATTGTTCGATGCCTACTTCACTGCCCGCGATATGCGTGAGGTGTTCTGCGATCAGGGCCGCGTGCAGGCGATGCTCGACTTCGAAGCTGCACTGGCGCGGGCCGAAGCACGGGTCGGGGTGATTCCGGCGTCCGCCGTTGCCCCGATTGGCACTGCCTGTAACGCCGGTCTGTATGACTTCGCAGCACTGGGTGAGGCCATCGCCACGGCAGGGAATTCGGCGATTCCGCTGGTCAAGGCGTTGGGCAAGCAGATCGCTGCCACCGACGCTGCAGCAGAACGCTATGTGCACCTGGGTGCCACCAGTCAGGACGTGATGGATTCGGGGCTGGTGCTGCAAGTGCGTCAGGCGCTGGAGTTGATCGAAAGCGATCTGGCGCAACTGGCGGATGCGCTCGCGACCCAGGCACAGCGTTACGCCACCACGCCACTGGCCGGCCGTACCTGGTTGCAACACGCGACACCGGTGACCCTCGGCATGAAGATCGCCGGCTGGCTCGGTGCGGTGACTCGCAGCCGCCAGCGTCTGCGTGAACTCAAGCCGCGCTTGCTGGTGCTGCAATTCGGCGGTGCGTCGGGGACGCTCGCGGCGCTCGGCGAGCAAGCGTTGCCCATTGCGCAAGCCCTGGCCGAAGAACTGCACCTGACGCTGCCCGAGCAACCGTGGCACACCCAGCGTGATCGCATCGTCGAGTTCGGTGCGGTACTCGGCTTGATCGCCGGCAGCCTTGGCAAGTTCGGCCGCGACATCAGTCTGTTGATGCAGACCGAAGCGGCGGAAGTGTTCGAGCCGTCGGCGCCGGGCAAGGGCGGTTCTTCAACCATGCCGCACAAGCGCAATCCGGTGGGCGCGGCGGTGTTGATCGGCGCGGCGACCCGGGTGCCGGGGCTAGTCTCGACGCTGTTCAGCGCCATGCCTCAGGAGCACGAGCGCAGCCTCGGTCTCTGGCATGCCGAATGGGAAACCTTGCCGGAGATCTGCTGCCTGGTGTCCGGCGCGTTGCAACAAGCGCAGTTGCTGGCCGCTGGCCTGGAAGTCGACGCCGCGCGCATGGCGCGCAACCTCGAATTGACCCAAGGGCTGGTGCTGGCCGAAGCGGTGAGCATCGTGCTCGCGCAACGGGTCGGTCGCGACACCGCGCACCACTTGCTCGAACAATGCTGCAAGCGGGCGGTGGCCGAACAACGGCATTTGCGTGCGGTATTGGGTGACGAACCCAAGGTGACTGCCGAGTTGAGCCACGCCGAACTCGATGATCTTTTGAATCCCGCCCATTACCTCGGCCAGGCGCAGGTCTGGGTCGAGCGTGCGGTGGCCGAACACAACGCTTTGACTGTCTGAAGGAGAGGGCTGTGGCTTTCGTTCAACTCGCCGATGGCGAACTGCACTATCAACTGGAGGGCCCGGCTGAGGCGCCGGTGCTGGTGCTGTCCAACTCACTGGGCACCGACCTGCACATGTGGGACGCGCAGATGCCGGCGTTCACCGAACACTTTCGCGTGCTGCGTTTCGATACGCGTGGCCACGGCCAGTCGCTGTTGACAGCGGGGCCTTACAGCATCGAACAACTGGGCCGCGACGTGCTGGGTCTGCTCGATGCATTGCACATCGAGCGTGCGCATTTCTGCGGGCTGTCGATGGGTGGTTTGATCGGCCAGTGGCTGGGGATCAACGCCGGGCATCGTCTGCACAAATTGATCGTGTGCAACACCGCGGCGAAGATCGGCGACCCGTCGGTGTGGAACCCGCGCATCGAAACTGTGCTGCGTGATGGCCCGGCAGCGATGGTCGCCCTGCGTGATGCGTCGATTGCGCGCTGGTTCACCCCGGACTTTTCGGCGGCCGATCCGGCCGCGGCGAAGAAAATCACCGACATGCTCGCGGCCACCTCGCCTGAAGGTTACGCAGCCAACTGCGCGGCGGTGCGCGATGCCGACTTCCGTGAACAGTTGGCCTCGATCAACCTGTCGCTGCTGGTGATTGCCGGCACCGAAGATGCGGTGACACCGCCGTCCGGCGGGCATTTCATTCAGGCACATGTGCGCGGCGCCGAGTACGCCGAGTTCTATGCGGCGCATTTGTCCAACGTGCAGGCCGGTGCGGATTTCAGTGATCGCGTGCTGGCGTTTTTGCAGGCTCAGTGAGGAAGTGTTTGTGGACGAGAAACAACGTTACGACGAGGGCATGCAGGTTCGCCGTGCGGTGCTGGGCGATGCGCATGTCGATCGCAGCCTCACCACCCTGACCGAGTTCAACTCGGAGTTTCAGGAAATGATCACCCGCCACGCCTGGGGCGATATCTGGACACGTCCGGGGTTGCCGCGACATACCCGCAGCCTGATCACCATCGCCATGCTGATCGGCATGAACCGCGAGGGCGAACTGAAACTGCACCTGCGGGCGGCGGCCAATAACGGCGTGAGCCGTAGCGAGATCAAGGAAGTGATCATGCAGAGTGCGATTTATTGCGGGATTCCGGCGGCCAATGCGACGTTCCATCTGGCCGAATCGGTTTGGGATGAGCTAGGCGTCGAATCCCGGGAATAACGGCGCCATCGCTGGCAAGCCGGCTCTCACAGGTTTTCGGGTGTACACAAAAATGGTGTTCACTGAACATCGCTGTCGGAGCTGGCTTGCCAGCGATAGCGGTAGGTGCCTTGATGAATTAAACCCTGGCCACAATGAAAATCCGCTTGAACGGAAACAGCGTATTGCCGTTTTTCTCCTGCGGATAATGCGCATGCACGCGCATCATGAAGTGGTAGATAAACCGCGCCTGTTCTTCTGAGTTCAGCGCCTGCATCACCGACCGCAGCGCCGACACCTTTACCCAGTCATAAATCGGCGACTTGCCGTCCACCACCTGCAGTTGTTCGGTTTCCCAGATATCCAGCGACGTGGTCAGTGGCGCCAGCAAGCGGTAGTAATCTTCCAGCGACAGCAACGGTCGCGCGGCCATGCGCTGGCGCAATTGCGCAGTGCCCAAGGGCGTGTGGCCTGGGCCGGAGTCCTCAAGCGTGTCGAGCATCAGGCGATACCACAACGCATCGCGCCAGTCCGGCATATGCGCCGCCAGACAGCCGCCGGGGCTGAGATGGCCCAGCAAACGGGGCAGCAACTGTTCGTGGTCACCGATGAAGTGCAACACCGCCGCCGCGAGCAGCAGGTCGGCCGGTTGTTCAGGTTGCCAGTCGAGCAGGTCGCATTGTTTCCACAGTGCGCTGATTGGCAGGCAACGCGCCTCTTCGAGCATCTGTGCGGAACTGTCGACGCCATGCAACTGCGCACGTGGCCAGCGTTCGGCCAGCAGTTGCGTGGCAATGCCGGTGCCGCAACCGAGGTCGTAAATGCATTTGGGGTCGTCCAGTTCGACACGGTCGAGCAATTCGTTGACCGGGCGTTGCCGGTGGCGGGAAAACTGCTGGTACGCCTTGGCGTCCCAGTCGGGCACGGTGTAGAAACGGGTGATCATGAGGTGGTCCTCCGATGATCAGCAGTGTCTTCCGATGACAATCTGGCCAAATCTTGAGGACCAACAACTATGGGTAGCGGAAGCGGGGTGAGTGTGGCGCCTGAGTCCTTCAGGTTTTTCTTACTTTATCCGAGGCCTCGCGATGTGCCACAGATCCTGACGGATGGCACCGACCCTGTAGGAGTGAGCCTGCTCGCAAGGGCGGTAGATCAGTCACCAACAGTGTTGGCTGGTATGCCGCCTTCGCGCGCAGGTTCACTCCTGCAAGGGGTTAGAGCAGGCTGATCGGATAGCTGACGATCAGGCGATTCTCGTCGAACTCGTTGTTGCTGAAGTCGCGGCGCATGGTCGAGTTGCGCCACCGCACGTTCAGGTCCTTGAGCGTGCCGCTTTGCACGGTGTAACCGAGTTCCGATTCGCGACCCCATTCCTTGCCGTCGGTGATGGTTCCGGTGTGTACGTTGTCGCCGCTGATATAGCGGTTCATCAGCGTCAGGCCGGGAATGCCCATGGCGGCGAAGTTGTAGTCATGGCGCAATTGCCAGGAGCGTTCTTGCGCGTTGTCGTAGCTGGCGTTGTAGCTGTCGTTGGCCAGGGTGCCGCCACTGGTACCGTTGACGCGCATCCAGGCGCTGTCGCCGGTGAGTTTCTGCAGGCCGAGGTAAAAGGTGTTGCCGCCGTAGCGGGCCGAGAACATTCCGGACCAGGTTTTGTTATCGAGGTCACCGGCGCGGGCGCTGCCGTCATCCTTGCCATAGAAGAACCCGAGGTTGGCACCCAGCGTCCAGTCGCCGAGTGGCTGGCTGTGAATCAGGTTGACGTATTGCTGGCTGTAGATGTCCTTGAGCTCGGCGTTCCACAGGCCGATCTGCGTGCGTTTGTCGTTGAAAACGTATTCACCACCCTGGAAGTTGAAGCGATCGGAGGTGAACGCCGCTTTGCCGGTCATCGACATGTCGCTCATGCTGCTGTCGTCGCGCGGACTGTTGGCGCGGAACTGTCCGCCGTAGAGGGTCAAGCCGTCGATTTCCTTCGAGGTGATCTGCCCGCCACGGAAGGTTTGCGGCAGCGAACGACCGTCGTCGGAGCGCAGGATCGGCAGCACCGGCATCCATTCGCCGACCTTGATTTCGGTCTGCGACAGCTTGGCCTTGAACGCGACGTTGGTGCGACCGAAGTTGTCAGCCGGACGGCCGTCGTGATCCAGCGGCAGCAGTTGCGTGCCGCCGGTGCCTTTACCGCCATCGAGCTTCACCGAGTACAAACCGAGTACGTCCATGCCGAAGCCGACGGTGCCTTGGGTGAAGCCGGATTTGGCGTCGAGGATGAAGCTCTGCGTCCATTCTTCAGCCTTGCCCTGGGCCTTGGTCGGGTTGGTGAAGTTGCGGTTGATGTAGAAGTTGCGCAGGTTGAGGTTGACCTTTGCCCCTTCGATGAAACCGGCTTCTTCGGCCGCTACGGGCAGGGCCGCGCCAGCCAGTGTCAGGGCGATCAGGCCGGGAATTGCATACGGCGCAATGGGATGGGTCATCGCAGGGTCTCTTGTTATTTTTTGGGGTCGAACGAAATCCGTTGCCGCCGTTCTCGGGGCAGTTACGAAGTTGCACTTTTGGGGATGAAGCGGCGAGCGATCAGCCGGACGGAGCAGGGCGCGGGAGCATGGTATCGAACCTGTTGTTATTGGTTTTGTGGAGCGAATGGTGCGGGGCGCGAAGGGCGAGTTTCAATCGGGGAAAGCGGGTTTTGGGCGATTATCGAACGCAAGATTCTGTCGGGTTTTGTGGGGGGGATCAGGCCCCATCGCTGGCAAGCCAGCTCCCACAGATTTATCTGGGGGTCTGCAAATGTGTGTTCACTGAAGATCCTTGTGGGAGCTGGCTTGCCAGCGATGGGGCCGGGTCGGATACCACAGCGTTTTGACAGGCAACAAAAAGCCCACCAATCGGTGGGCTTCCTGTTTTCACCTGAAGATGATCAGAACAGCTTCATCTTCGGTGCTTCTTCTTTCAGTGCTTCGTTCTGCGCGGTCTGCGCATTCCAGCCGCCGCCCAAGGCCTTGTATAGGTTGACCGCACTGGTCAGCTGCGCGAGGCGGTCGGTGATCAGTGACTGTTGCGCACTGAACAGCTGACGCTGGGCATCGAGGAAGGTCAGGTTGCTGTCGACACCGATGCGGTAACGACGCTCGGCCAAGCGGTAGTAATCCTGGTTGGCCGCGACGAAGTCACGCTGCGCCTGCAACTGCTCGGTGTAGGTCTGGCGGGCCGCCAGGCCGTCGGCGACTTCCTGGAAGGCGGTCTGAATCGACTTCTCGTAGTTCGCCACGCCAATGTCCTTCTGGATCTTGGCGTAATCGAGGCTGGCGCGCAGGCTGCCGGCGTTGAAGATCGGCAGGTTGATCTGCGGCTGGAACAGCCACGTCCCCGAACCACCCTTGAACAGACCGGACAGGTCCGGGCTCAGGCTGCCCGCATTGGCGGTCAGGCTGATGCTCGGGAAGAACGCGGCACGGGCCGCGCCGATGTTGGCGTTGGCCGCCTTCAGGTTGTACTCGGCTTGCAGGATGTCCGGACGACGTTGCAGCAAGTCCGATGGCAGACCGGCCGGTACGTCGCTGAGCAGGTCATCCGACAGCGGCTTCGCTCCTTGCAGGTTGGCCGGGATACCGGTGCCGAGCAGCAGGGTCAGGCTGTTTTCGTCCTGCGCGACCTGGCGGGTATAACGCGCCAGTTGGGCCCGGGCGTTTTCCACGGAAGTCCGCGACTGCGCCAGGTCGAGTGCCGAAGCCACGCCGACTTCGTTGCTGCGGCTGGTCAGCTTGTAGCTTTCCTCGAAGGCACCAAGGGTGTCCTGCGTGAGCTTGAGCAGTTCCTTGTCCGCTTGCCAGGTCAGGTAGGCGTTGGCCACGCTGGCCACCAGACTGATCTGGGTACTGCGCCGTGCTTCTTCGGTGGCGAAGTATTGTTGCAACGCTTGTTCGCTCAGGCTGCGAACGCGACCGAACAAGTCGAGTTCGTAGGCACTGATGCCGACGGTAGCGGAGTAGGAGCTGCTGATCGACGCTTCACCGGTCTGCGAGGCACGGGCCGGAACCCGCTGACGGCTGCCGTTGGCATTGGCCGACACCGCCGGAAACAGATCGGCACGCTGGATGCGGTATTGAGCCGCATAGGCGTCGATGTTCAGCGCCGCGACACGCAGGTCGCGGTTGTTTTCCAGGGCGACCTGGATCAGCTGTTGCAGGGCCGGGTCATGGAAAAACTGCTTCCAGCCTTGCTCGGCAGCCGCTTGCGCCGGAGCCTGGGCCGGCGAGTACGCCGGGCCCTGCGGGTACTGGCCCGCAACCGGTGCTTCAGGCTGCTGATAATCGGGGATCAGCGAGCAACCGCTCAGCACGAAGGCGGCGACTGCGATGGAGAGTAGCGACTTGCTCATTGGCCAGCCTCTTTAGGGGTTTCAGTCGTCTCGTCCTGGTCGGCGATTTTGCGCTGGCCGAGGGACGAAACCGTGACAAAGAACAGTGGGACCCAGAAGATCGCCAGGATCGTGGCGGTGATCATACCGCCGATTACCACAGTACCGATGGCATGCTGGCTACCCGAGCCGGCCCCGGTGGAGATGGCCAGTGGCACGACGCCCAGAATGAACGCCAGGGACGTCATGATGATCGGGCGAAGACGCATGCGGCACGCTTCGACTGCGGAATCGATCAGGCTGTTGCCCTGCTCGTGCAGCTCCTTGGCGAACTCGACGATCAGAATAGCGTTTTTCGCCGCCAGACCAATGGTGGTCAACAGACCCACCAAGAAGTACACGTCGTTGGACAGGCCGCGCAGGCTGGTGGCGAGCAATGCCCCGATAATCCCCAACGGCACTACGAGCACAACGGCGATCGGGATCGACCAGCTCTCGTACAGCGCCGCCAGACACAGGAATACCATCAGCAACGACAGCGCAAACAGCGCCGGAGCCTGGGAGCCTGCCAGACGCTCCTCATAGGACAGTCCGGTCCAGGAAATACCGACACCTTTAGGCAGCTTGGCAGCGATTGCCTCGACTTCAGCCATCGCTTCACCGGTGGAGTAGCCCGGTGCCGGGGCCCCGAGGATTTCCATCGCTTCCACGCCGTTGTAACGCGACAGCTTCGGCGACCCGTAGATCCACTCGCCCTTGGCAAACGCCGAGAACGGAACCATGGTGCCGGAGGCATTGCGCACGTACCACTTCTTCAGGTCTTCCGGGCTCATCCGCGAATCCGGCTGGCCCTGGACATACACCTTCTTCACGCGACCGCGGTCGATGAAGTCGTTGACGTAGCTACTGCCCAGCGCAATCGACAGGGTGTTGTTGATGTCGCTGATGGTGATACCCAGTGCACTGGCCTTCTCGTCATCGATTTCGAGCTGGAACTGCGGCTCGTCGTTCAGACCGTTTGGACGCACCTGCGACAGCACTTTGCTTTGCGCTGCCATGCCGAGGAACTGGTTGCGAGCAGCCATCAGTTGATCATGGCCGATACCGGCACGGTCCTGCAGGAACACGTCGAATCCGGTGGCGTTACCCAGTTCCAGTACCGCAGGCGGGGCGAAGGCAAACACCATTGCATCGCGGAAACTGAAGAAGTGCTGCTGGGCGCGGGCGGCGAGTTTGAACACGCTGTTGTCGGCGTTCCGCTCGTGCCACGGCTTGAGCATGATGAACGCCATACCCGAACTCTGACCACGGCCGGCGAAGTTGAAGCCGGTGACGGTGAACACCGACGAGACCGCGTCACCTTCGCCGCCATCCTTGCTCGGACGCAGCAGGAATTCACGCATTTCATCCACGACCACCTGCGTGCGCTGGGCACTGGAACCGGCCGGTGTCTGCACCTGGGCAAACAGTACGCCTTGGTCTTCTTCCGGCAGGAAGGAGGACGGTATGCGCAGGAACAGCCAGATCATACCTACGAAGATGATCACGTAAGCCAGCAGGTACGGGGCCTTGTGACGCAGGATATTGCCCACGCCTCGTTCGTAGCTTTTGACGCTGCGGTCGAATCCACGGTTGAACCAGCCGAAGAAGCCTTTTTTCGGTATGCCGTGCTCGCCATGGGGAATCGGCTTGAGCATGGTGGCGCACAGCGCAGGGGTAAAGATCAGGGCAACCAGTACCGACAACGCCATGGCCGAAACGATGGTGATGGAGAACTGCTTGTAGATCACCCCGGTTGAGCCGCCGAAGAACGCCATCGGCAGCAGTACCGCCGACAGCACCAGGGCGATACCGACCAGGGCTCCCTGGATCTGGCCCATGGATTTTTTGGTCGCTTCCTTCGGTGACAGGCCTTCCTCGCTCATCACCCGTTCGACGTTTTCCACCACGACGATGGCGTCGTCCACCAGCAAGCCGATGGCCAGCACCATGCCGAACATGGTCAGGGTGTTGATGCTGAAACCGGCGGCGGCGAGGATGCCGAACGTACCGAGCAGTACCACCGGCACGGTCATCGTGGTGATGACCGTGGCGCGGAAGTTTTGCAGGAACAGGAACATCACCAGGAACACCAGCACGATCGCTTCGACCAGGGTTTCAACCACACCCTTGATCGACTCGGTCACCACTGGCGTGGTGTCGTACGGGAACACCACTTCCATGCCTGGCGGGAAGAACGGCTTCAGGCTGTCGATGGTATTACGCAGGGCTTTGGCGGTGTCGAGGGCGTTGGCGCCGTTGGCCAGTTTGACTGCCAGGCCGGAAGCCGGGCTGCCGTTGAACTGGGCGCTGATCGCGTAGTTCTCACCACCGAGGCCGACGTCGGCGACGTCTTTGAGGCGAACCTGCGAGCCGTCCTTGTTGACCTTGAGCAGAATCTCTTTGAACTGCTCGGCGGTTTGCAGACGGGTTTTGCCGATGATCGTCGCGTTCAGTTGCTGACCCTGCACCGCAGGCAAGCCGCCGAGCTGGCCGGACGAGACCTGGACGTTCTGCGCCGCGATGGCAGTCTTCACGTCGATCGGGGTCAGGTTGAAGTTGTTCAACTTGGCCGGGTCGAGCCAGATGCGCATCGCGTACTGGGCACCGAAGACCTGGAAGTCACCGACACCGGCGGTTCGCGAGATCGGGTCCTGCATGTTCGACACGATGTAGTTGGACAAGTCGTCCTTGGTCATGCTGCCGTCACGCGACACCACGCCGATCACCAGGAGGAAGTTTTTCACTGCCTTGGTGACGCGGATACCTTGTTGCTGCACTTCCTGCGGCAGCAGCGGGGTGGCCAGGTTCAGCTTGTTCTGAACCTGAACCTGCGCGGTGTCGGAGTTGGTGCCTTGCTCGAAGGTCGCGGTGATGGTCATGCTGCCGTCGGAGTTACTTTCCGAGGACACATAACGCAGGTTGTCGATACCGTTGAGCTGCTGCTCGATCACCTGGACCACGGTGTCCTGCACGGTTTGCGCCGAAGCGCCCGGGTAGGTCACGGAGATCGCGATGGCCGGAGGCGCAATGCTCGGGTACTGGTTGATCGGCAGTTTCAGGATCGAGAGTGCCCCGACCAGCATGATCACCAGGGCAATTACCCAGGCGAAAATCGGACGGTCGATAAAAAATTTCGACATGAGTTACTCCCCTTTGCCGCCAGCGGCTTTGTCAGCTGCCTGAGCGGGGGCCGGGTTTTTGGTGCCGACGTTGGTCGCTTCGGTCGGTTTGACCTCGACGCCCGGTTTGACGAATTGCAGCCCTTCGGTGATGAGGCGATCGCCGGCCTTCAAACCGTCTTCGATCAGCCACTGGCTGCCGACAGTGCGGCTGGCCTTCAACTGACGCAACTCGACTTTGTTGTCCGGGCCGACGACCAGTGCGGTCGGCGTGCCTTTGAGGTCACGGGTCACGCCTTGCTGCGGAGCGAGGATAGCTGCGCTGTTCACACCTGCCTGCAATTGGGCGTGGACGAACATGCCTGGCAACAGGGTGTGATCCGGGTTCGGGAACACGGCGCGCAGGGTCACCGAACCGGTGGTCTGGTCGACCGACACTTCGGAGAATTCCAGCTTACCGTCGAGCTTGTATTGGCTGCCGTCTTCCAGGGTCAGTTTGACGGCGGCGGCGTTGTCGCCAGCTTTTTGCAGACGACCGCTTTCCAGTTCGCGGCGCAGTTCCAGCAGCTCCACCGAGGACTGGGTGACGTCAACGTAGATCGGGTCCAATTGCTGGATCACGGCCATGGCGTCGGTTTGACCATTGCTCACCAAGGCACCTTCGGTGACCGAAGAGCGGCCGATACGCCCGGAGATCGGCGCGTACACCTTGGTGTAACGCACGTTGATCTGTGCGCTCTGCAACGCCGCTTCCGATTCCATACGGTTGGACACGGCGGTGTCGTATTCCTGACGGCTCACGGCCTGCTCATCGACCAGTTGCTTGTAGCGGTCGGAGATCGACTTGGTCGAACGCAGGCTGGCTTCGGCGCTTTTCAGGGTCGCTTCATAGACCGCCGGGTCAATCTGATACAGCTGCTGGCCGGCTTTGACGTCGCCGCCTTCCTTGAACAGACGCTTGAGGATGATGCCGTTGACCTGCGGTCGAACTTCAGCGATGCGGTACGCACTGGTGCGCCCCGGCAGTTCGGACGTGAGGGTGAACGCTTGTGGTTGCAGGGTGACGACGCCGACCTGAGGAGGCGGAGCGGCTGGAGCCGCTTCTTCCTTTTTACATCCGCTGAGCAGCGATGCCAGGGCGACGGCAGTGACCAGAGCGGTAACAGCTGGCTTGAATTGCATGAAGATCCTCGGGTCAGGCGCGCGAAAAACGCACAAGAAGTGTGGAAGGGTAAAAAACGGCTTCCGGGTGGATAAGTAGCTTGCTAAGGAATATACTTACGTTCATGGTTGTTTGTAAACACCTTGGCGTTGTACCCACCCTGTTACAAAACGCGTCGCAAGGTTTGAAATTGTAGGCCGGGGAGCCGATTCACGAGAGATCGCCCCCTCTTTATTCAGCGGATATTCAGCCATCCCTGAAACATCCTGTTTGAGGTTTTACTGCCATGGTCCGTCGTACCAAAGAGGAAGCTCAAGAAACCCGTAGCCAGATTCTGGAAGCGGCGGAGAAAGCTTTTTATGAAAGGGGCGTTGCGCGCACCACCCTGGCGGATATCGCGGCGTTGGCCGGCGTCACGCGCGGTGCTATTTATTGGCATTTCAGTAACAAGGCCGATCTGGTACAGGCCATGCTCGACTCCTTGCGGGAGCCGCTGGATGAGCTGGCTCGGGCCAGTGAAAGTGAGGATGAGCTGGATCCGCTGGGCTGCATGCGCCAATTGCTGATTCATTTGTTTCATCAAGTTGCGCTGGACCCGAAAACCCGGCGTATCAACGAAATTCTGTTTCATAAGTGCGAGTTCACCGATGAAATGTGCGATCTGCGTCAGCAGCGCCGGGAAGTCAGTCTCGATTGCAATGAGCGCATCGCGCTGACCTTGCGTAATGCGGTCAATCGCGGCCAGTTGCCGGAAGATCTCGACACCGCCCGTGCGGCCATCAGTATTCATGGCTATATTGATGGCCTCCTGTATGGATGGCTTCTGGCGCCGGACAGCTTTGAGCTGCATGCCGAGGCCGAGCGTTGGGTCGATACAGGGTTGGATATGCTGCGCCTGAGCCCCAGCCTGCGCAAATGAAACAAAATGCGTAATTGGCACAGCTTATGTCAATTGGCCGGCTTTTATATACGTTCGCGGCAGGGAGTTTATACGTAGCGAGCTACGCATTTTGTAGGGAATTTGTGTCTTCTGTGTGAACAAGTGTTGGCTGCTGCCCTCTCCCAGAGGGAGAGGTGACTGACCGTGTTGTTCATTCGAGTTACACCGACCTGAGATATCAGGGCCGAACTCCAGATTTGAAAAGCACACAGATCGGCTCCCTCGCCCTTGGGAGAGGGCTGGGGTGAGAGGCCACGTACTCAGCCGCCCAATCAATCTCCAGGCGAACAAAAAAGCCCCCGGCTCTCACGAGTCGGGGGCTTTTGTCTTCCAACGTTACGGCTTACAGCGTCGGGTAGTCGATGTAGCCGATCGGGCCTTTGGCGTAGAACAGCTCTGGACGCGCCTCGTTCAACGGCGCATCCGCCTTCAGGCGTGCCGGCAGATCCGGGTTGGCGATGAACGGCACGCCGAAGGCCACGGCATCTGCCTTGCCAGCCGCCAGCCAGGCGTTGGCGCTGTCTTTGGTGAAACGTTCGTTGGCGATGTACGGGCCACCGAAGGCTTCCTTCAGTTGTGGGCCGAGGCTGTCGGCGCCTTCTTTCTCGCGGGAGCAGATGAACGCGATACCGCGTTTGCCCAGCTCACGGGCGACGTAGGTGAAGGTTTCCGCCAGGTTGTCATCGCCCATGTCGTGGGAATCGGCGCGCGGTGCCAGGTGCACACCGACGCGGCCAGCGCCCCAGACTTCGATCGCCGCGTCAGTCACTTCCAGCAGCAGACGGGCGCGGTTTTCCAGGGAGCCGCCGTAGAGGTCGGTACGCTGGTTGGTGCTGCTTTGCAGGAACTGGTCGAGCAGGTAACCGTTGGCGCCGTGGATTTCCACGCCGTCGAAACCAGCCGCCTTGGCGTTTTCGGCACCGGTGCGGTAAGCGTCGACGATGTCGGCGATTTCAGCGGTTTCCAGAGCGCGCGGGGTTGGGTAGTCAGCCATTGGACGCACCAGGCTGACGTGACCTTTAGGCTGGATCGCGCTCGGCGCAACCGGGGTTTCACCGTTCAGGTACGACTCGTGGGAGATACGGCCAACGTGCCACAGTTGCAGGAAGATCTTGCCGCCGGCCGCGTGAATGGCCTTGGTCACGTTGGCCCAGCCACGCACCTGGTCATTGGACCAGATACCCGGGGTGTCCGGGTAACCGACGCCCATCGGTGTCACCGAAGTGGCTTCGGACAGGATCAGGCCGGCAGAGGCGCGTTGTACGTAGTACTCGGCCATCAGCGCGTTCGGCACACGGCCTTCGTCGGCGCGGCAGCGAGTCAGCGGGGCCATGATGATGCGGTTGGCCAGTTCGACGTCGCCGAGTTTGATCGGATCAAAAATAGTTGCCATGTCTACAACCCTCATAAGTAAAAGTTAATCAGTTGGTTGCCGGGGCCAGATCGGCGTTGCCGTTCTGACGGAAAGTGATCAGGGTCACCAGCAGGGCGAGCACTGCCAGCGCGGCGGCTGCGAGCGGCACGCTGGTCAGGCCGTAGCCGTGCGCGATGACGGTGCCGCCGACCCAGGCGCCAAGGGCATTGCCGACGTTGAACGCGCCGATGTTCAGGGTCGAAACCAGGTTCGGTGCCGCTTTGCCGAAGGTCACCACGTTGACTTGCAGTGCCGGCACGGCGGCGAAACAGGCGGTGGCCCAGAGGAACAGGGTGATTTCTGTCGGGATCAGCGCGACGCTGGTCCAGGTCAGCACGGTGGAGACCACGGCCATGGCGATGAATACGCCGATCAGCGTGGCGGCCATGCCTTTGTCGGCCAGCTTGCCGCCGATGATGTTGCCGACCGTCAGGCCCAGGCCGATCAGCATCAGCGTCCAGGTCACGCCACGGGGCGACACGCCGGTGACTTCGCCGAGCAGCGGCGCCACGTAAGTGAACAGGGTGAACACCGAGGCGGCGAACAGCGCGGTCATGCTCAGCGACAGCCAGATACCGGCGCCTTTGAGGGCGGCGAGTTCGGCGCGCATGTCGAGTTTTTCTTCGTCACGCTTGGCCGGCAGGAAGCGGATCAGGCCGATCAGTGCGATCACACCGATGACGGTCACGGCCCAGAAGGTCGAACGCCAGCCGGCTTCCTGACCCAGTGCGGTGCCCAGCGGCACGCCGAGGACGTTGGCCAGGGTCAGGCCGGTGAACATCAGGGCCACGGCCGAAGCGCGTTTGTTCGCCGGCACCAGATTGGCCGCCACCACCGAACCGATACCGAAGAAGGCACCGTGGCACAGCGCAGTGATCACGCGGGCAAACATCAGCACGTTGTAGTCACTGGCGATGGCGCAAAGCAGGTTGCCGACAATAAAGATGCCCATCAACGCGACCAGTGCAGCCTTGCGTGGCAGTTTTGCCGTGGCCAGGGCCATGAACGGTGCACCGATGGCCACGCCGAGGGCGTAGCCGGTCACCAGCCAGCCGGCGCCGGGGATCGACACACCGAGGTCGGCCGCCACATCGGGCAGCAGGCCCATGATGACGAACTCGGTGGTGCCGATGGCGAAGGCGCTCAAGGCGAGTATGAGTAGCGAGAGGGGCATGCAGGTTTCCTTGTCGGCTGGCTGACGTTAAGGGTCAGAGCTCTTTACTGAGGGTGCTGAGGAACGCCTGGATCACGTCCTCGTTACGTTTGAAAAAGTGCCATTGACCGGCCTTCTGGCTGCTGATCAGACCGGCGCGTTGCAACGTTGCCAGGTGTGCCGAGACAGTCGATTGCGACAGGCCGCAGCGCTGATCGATCTGCCCGGCGCAGATGCCGTACTCGTGGTTGTGCAACTGTTCCGGGAACTCGCCTTTCGGGTCTTTCAGCCAGTTGAGGATGTCTCGCCGTACTGGGTGCGCCAGGGCTTTTATTATTTCGTCGAGGTCAAGGTTCATGGCAGGGTGCTCGTGTGTGTACAACGCTATATCGCGATGAGGCGAACTTTAAATCGTTAGTTCGCGATACACCAATATGATTTTGATCTGAACTCAGCATAAATCGGTATATCGGGTTATAACGATACATGGGGTGTTGATTGCAGGACGCAGTGCTAAGCTGCGCCCATGAACTATCTCGCACATTTGCACCTCGGTGGCCAGCGTCCCGGCCAATTACTCGGCAGCCTCTATGGCGACTTCGTCAAAGGCCGGCTGCAAGGGCAGTTCGCTCCGGAGGTCGAGGCGGCCATTCAACTGCATCGACGGATTGACGTATTTACCGATCGTCATCCGTTGGTGGACACTGCCCTCGGGCGCTTTACCCAGACCCGCCGGCGTTATGCCGGGATCGTCCTCGATGTGTTTTTTGATCATTGCCTGGCGCGGGACTGGACGCTGTATGCCGATCAGCCGCTGGAGCACTTCACCGCAGATGTGTATCGGGTGCTGTCCCGTGAACCGCAATTGCCCGAGCGACTGGCGAAGATTGCCCCGCACATGGTCGCCAATGACTGGCTGGGTTCGTATCAGGAATTTGAAGTGCTGGAGCAGGTATTGCGCGGGATCTCGCGGCGGTTGACTCGGCCGGAAGAACTGGCGGGGGCGATGCAGGAATTGCGGCGGTTGTATGAGCCATTGAGCGAAGACTTCCGGTTGTTCTACCCGCAACTTCAGGACTTCGCCCAAAACCCGTCAATGACATAAAACCAATGTGGGAGCGAGCTTGCTCGCGAAGGCGTCGTGTCAGCCAACACCAACTTTGAATGACATACCGCTTTCGCGAGCAAGCTCGCTCCCACAGGGGAGAAGTGTGCTTCAGGCGGCGATCAGCTCGCCGGCACGACGTGGTTCAGCGGGTTTCGCCACCTCACCAAACAACGCCTTCTGCACTGCCTGCTGCGCTTCAAACGCCAATGCCGCACGCTCACGACCCTGGCAGGCAATCGGCTTGAGCAGATGCACTTCTACGTCACCGCAATCGTGGCTGAACAGGCGCATCAGGTGCGAGAGCAAATCGTCGTCACCAATGAACGGCGCCAGCGCGTCGATTTCGCCATCGCGCAGATAACGGATCGCCACCGGTTGCAGCATCACTTGCGAATCAATCGCCGCCGACAACAGGCGCCCATGGAAGGTCCGCAGCGAACGGCCGTCGGTGGTGGTGCCTTCCGGGAACATCAGCAGCGCATGATCGGTTTGCAGGTGACGGGTCATCTGCTTGCGGATCAACTGGCTGTCGCCCGAACCGCGACGGATGAACAGGCTGCCGGCCTTAGCCGCCAGCCAGCCGGCCACCGGCCAGGTGCGCACTTCGGCCTTGGACAGAAACGACAGCGGCGTCAGCATGCCCAGCAGCGGAATATCGGTCCACGACACATGATTGCTGACCCACAGCATCGGCTGCTTTGGCAGCTCGCCGTGCACGGTCACGCGAAAGGGCAGGGCATTGCTCAGACGCGCCATGAAAAAGCGCGACCAGCGCTGGCGACGCTCCATTGAATGCGCCAGGCCAATCCGTTCGAACACACCAAAGACGCTGGCCATGGTCAAACCCAGTGCCACCACCAGCAACACTCGCGCGATTCGCGCGTACACCCGCAGCCGGCTCATCACACCGCCGCCTTGAAGTGCTTGGCGTAGCGCGGGCAGAGTTCGTCGCGCTTGAGCAGGATGAACACGTCGGCGACCTGGAAGTCTTCGTCCCAGCACGGCTCGCCGCAGATCTTCGCGCCCAGACGCATGTAAGCCTTGAGCAGGGGCGGCATTTCGGCGATCACGTTGGACGGGATGTCCAGCGTTGGCAGCGGATTTTTCGGCTCGGCGCGCAGGTTTTCGGTGCACAGATAACGTTCGCGCAGGCGCTGCATGATCGCGTGGGCCTGGATACCGCCGTCCTGCATCGGAATGCTCGCGCAACCCATCAAATAGCTGTAACCGCCCTGATTCAACACTTCCGCCAGTTCACCCCAGAGCACGGCGATGGTGCCGCCGTTGCGGTAGGCCGGGTCGACGCAGGTGCGGCCGATTTCCAGAATCGGGCCTTGCAGATGCGCCAGGCCATGCAGGCTGAATTCTTCTTCGCTGTAGAACTTGCCCAGGCTGCTGGCGGCGGTGTGATCAAGCAGGCGGGTGGTCGCGACCAAACGGCCGGTGTTCAAGTCACGCACACCGATGTGGCTGCAGTGAACATCATAGTCATCCATGTCCAGACCCAGTTCCGCGCCTTTCAGTTTGGCGTTGAACTCGCCGCTGAAAACGTTGAAACGCAAGGCCTGGGCTTGCTGCAGAGCCTCGGCGCCGATCAGGCGTTCGGCTTGCAGGCGGCGTTCATTGCCGGTGTCGCTGATGCGGGCGATCTGAGTCATTGTGAATCTCCGTACGGGCCTTTAACCCGTCGTGGGTTGCAGCCGATCGACTTTCTTTATGCAGCCGTGTTGTGCAAAGTCAGGCTATGTAGCCCCGGTGTCATCGCCATGAACGTTCGGTGATGCTTATATGACAGCCCACAAGGAGCCTCTTATGCCCTGGCCCGCTCTGCTGCAAAACCGTGAACGGTTGCCCGCCGCCCCTGACCTTGCGGAGGGTTTTGCGACGTTGTTGCATCAACTGGGCAACGTCACACCGTTTGAATTGGCGGTGGCCGGCGCAAGCCGGATGGCGACGCCGGGGCTGGCGTTTCTGGTCGGATATCAGGCGGCGCTGAGGATGTTGTGGCCGAGCGCGCCACTGAGCCTCGGTGCATTGTGTGCGACCGAACAGCGCAGCCTGCGCCCGGCAGACATGCAGACCCGGCTGACGGATTTGCGCCTGAGCGGGCGCAAGGATTTCGTCACGGCCGGCGATGCTGCCGACTGGTTGTTGATCGCGGCACGCAGTGAGGAACCCGGTGAAACGCCGCGTCTGAGTCTGGCCGTGGTCTATCCCGGTGAACCCGGCGTGAGCGTGGAAAAACTGCCGGCGCTACCGTTGATGCCCGACATCAGTCATGGCCGTTTGCAGCTGGATGGTGCGTTGTGCGAGTTGCTCGCGGGTGATGGCTGGGATGCTTACGTCAAACCGTTTCGTACCCTTGAAGATGTCTATGTCCTGAGCGCGATGACCGCGTGGCTGTACGGCGTCGGCCAGGACAGCGACTGGCCGCAGACCCTGCAATTGCGCTTGCTGGCGCTGTTGGCCGGGTGTGCCGAAGCGAGTCGGCAGCCGCCGAACAATCCCGCCGGGCATGTGTTGCTGGGCGGGTTGTTTGCGCAGTTTGATGCGTTCAAACCCGAGATTGATCAGGCGTTGGCCGAGGGCAATCCGGAGTGGGCGCAGATGTGGCAGCGCGATCAGGGGGTGATGCAATTGGCGGCGGGGGCTCGGGCCAAGCGCTTGGCCAAGGCTTTGGCGGTGTCCTGACTGGCCCCATCGCTGGCAAGCCAGCTCCCACAGGTTTCACAGGTGTTCACAAAATTTGTATTCACGAAAGAACCCTGTGGGAGCTGGCTTGCCAGCGATGGCGATCTCATGGACAGCAAAATCTCAAATTTGTCATGAGCCCCGACTAGTCTCAGCAGGTTCTCCCCAAGAGCCCTCGTCATGTGCAAAGGCCTGTCGCTGTTTCTGCTGCTGATCTGCTTCACCGTTCAAGCCGAACCATGGCCCGGCGAAGAATGGCCAATCGGCCCGAAGATCACCGGCGCGGCTGTCGAGGCCTTGGAGCGTTACGCCTTCCCGTCCCGCGATGACAGCACCCGCCAGGGCGTCCGCACCGATGCCCTGCTGATCGTCCGCGATGGCCAGATCATCTACGAACGCTACGCCGGCCCGACCACCGAACAAACCCCGCATCTGACCTGGTCGATCAGCAAAAGCCTGATGGCCACCGTCCTCGGCGTGGCGTACGGCGAAGGCCTGTTCAAACTCGAAAACCCGGCCGTGCAGTTTTACCCACCGCTGGAAAAACACCCGACGATCAAAATCGCCGACCTGCTGCACTGGGCCTCAGGCATCGACTGGCAGGAAGACTACGAGTACGCACCGCTGAAATCCTCGGTGGTGGCGATGCTCTACACCCGTGGTCATCAAGACATGGCGGCGTTCAGCGCCGATCACGCAGCCTATGCCGAACCGGGGCAGGCGTTCCGTTACTCCAGCGGCGACAGCAACCTGCTCGCCGCCGCCTTGAAAAACATCGTCGGCGCGCAACGTTATCCGGACTACCCGTGGACGGCGTTGTTCGAACCCCTGGATATCCGCCACGCCGTGTGGGAAACCGATGCCGCCGGCACGTTTGTCGCGTCGTCCTACGCTTATCTGACGGCGCGCGATCTGGCGCGGGTCGGTCTGTTGATGGCCCGCGATGGACGCTGGAAGGATCGGCAATTGCTGCCCAAGGATTGGGTGGCCTTCAACCGTCAACCCTTCAGCGGTTACAAGGCCCATCAGGACGAAGCCGTTCCCGGGGGCCAATGGTGGCTCAATCGCCCGGCCGATGGCGCCGCCTCGCCGTGGCCCGACGCCCCTCCCGACACCTTTGCCGCCCTCGGCCACTGGGGCCAGGCGCTGTACGTGATTCCCAGTGAAAAACTGGTGATCGTGCGCTATGGCGATGATCGTGATGGCAGTTACCGCCACAACGAATTGCTCAAACATGTGTTGAAGGCGGTGCAGCCATGAAGCGCTTGTTTGTGGTGCTGCTGATCGTGTTGCTTGGGTGGATCGGCTACGAGCGTGAAAATCTATGGGCGTTCCCGGACATCATCAGCGCCTACACCGCCAAGGAATATTGTTCGTGCCGTTATGTGATGAACAACGACGTCGGGTATTGCCGTGGCTATGTGAAACAGTGGCTGCCGACCCGCCACTTTACCGATGACGCCGCCAGCAAAACCATCACCGTCAGCGGCCTGGGTCGCAGCAACAGCGCCCGCTGGCAGGGCGAGCGCCAGGGCTGTCGCCTCGATCCCTGAAACCCTCGATCCGCCAGACAGTAGATAACCCTGTGGGAGCAGGCTTGCCAGCGATGACGGTGTTTCAGTCAACAGAGATATAGCCTGCCCTGGCGCTATCGCTGGCAAGCCAGCTCCCACAGGGATTTTCACCAATCGTTAGATTTGCTGCGATCAGTTTGCAATAACTGCGTGGGCGGTTAAGGTTCGTGCAGGTTTATTGCCCCCACGAGTCTTCAATGTTCAACCGCCCCCTCATTGCAACCGTGTCCAGCCTGTTGCTGGCCGCCGCCGCGTTGCCGGCGCAGGCCAATTGGTACCTGGATGGCGAGTCGTCGCGGCTCTCGTTCGTCAGCACGAAAAACGCCAACGTCTCCGAAGTGCAGCGCTTTCTGGTGTTGCACGGCAAGGTCGATCCGGATGGCCGCGCCGAAGTCGAAGTCGAGCTGGACTCGATCAACAGCGGCGTCCCGCTGCGTGATGAACGCATGCGCAAAGAGTTGTTCCAGATTGAGCAATTCCCCGAAGCGACCATCACCACCCAGATCGACCTGCGGCCGATCAACGATCTGGCCCCCGGCGCGCAGCTGGAGTTGCGCTTGCCGCTGACCGTCAACCTGCACGGCAAACAACACGAATATCCCGCCGAACTGCTGGCAACGCGTCTCGATGACCGCCGGTTTCAAGTGGTCACGCTGGAGCCCTTGGTGATCAACGCCGAGGATTTCGATCTGGCGCCGGGGCTGGAGTCCTTGCGCAAACTGGCCGACCTGTCAGCCATCAGTCTGTCAGTGCCGGTGGGTGCGGTGCTGATCTTCACGGCGCGCTGACATGCGCGGTGGGGTGTTTCCGTGGCGTGACGGCAACCGGTTCGAGTTGTTGATCGACGGCCCGCAATTTTTCCCGCGCATGCTCGAGCAGATTGCCGGCGCTCAGGAGCAGATCGAGCTTGAGTTGTATCTGGTCGAGGCCGGCGCCTGTGCCGAAACCATCGTGCAAGCCCTGGTGCTGGCGGCCGAGCGCGGGGTGCGCGTGCGGTGCCTGTTCGATGATTACGGCAGCCTCGCGTTTACCCTGCATCTGCGTCAGCGCCTGATCCAGGCCGGCGTCGAGCTGCGTTTCTACAATCGCCTGAACTGGCGGCGCTGGGTCGGCAATTTCTACCGCGATCATCGCAAGCTGTTGCTGGTCGATCAGCGTCTGGCAGTGGTGGGGGGGACCGGTGTCACCGATGAATTCTGGACGCCGGGCCACGCCACCAGTGAATGGCATGAGGTGATGGTGGAAATCAGCGGCCCGCTGGTGATTGACTGGCAATTACTGTTCGACCGCCAATGGATCGCCAACCGCTATCGCCGCGCCTGGCGACCGGCCGCGCATTTCGGTCTGCCGCGTTTGCCACGAGTACCGGACAAGGGCGAGGGCATGGGCCGCGTAGCGTATGCCGACGCCCGCCAGCATCGCGACATTCTGCAATCACTGTTCCGCGCCTTGAACAGCGGACAGCAACGCATCTGGATGGCCACGCCGTACTTCCTGCCCACCTGGAAAATTCGCCGCTCCCTGCGCAAAGCGGCCGCGCGTGGCGTCGATGTGCGCCTGCTGCTGACCGGCCCGCGCACCGATCACCCCTCGGTGCGCTACGCCGGGCATCGCTACTACCCGCGACTGCTCAAGGCCGGGGTGCAGATCTTTGAATACCAGCCGTGCTTTCTGCATTTGAAAATGGTGCTGGTGGACGATTGGGTGAGCATCGGCTCATGCAACTTCGATCACTGGAATTTACGCTTCAATCTGGAGGCGAACCTGGAAGCGCTGGATCCGGCGTTGACGGCAGCAGTGCAGGCGAGTTTCGTGAAGGACTTCGGGCTGAGCCAGCAGGTGAGTCTGGAAGAATGGCAGCGCCGACCGTTGTGGCGGCGGGTGAAGCAGCGGGTGTGGGGATGGGTGGATCGGGTGGTGGTCAATATCCTCGATAGACGCGGCTAGTTGCAACACCCCAAAACACTGTGGGAGCTGGCAAGCCAGCTCCCACAGGTTTTGTGTGTAGCTTCAGTTCTTACAGCAATTCGAAGCTCTGCTGCGTCACGTCCTGGGAATCCAGGCCGATCTGCACGTTGAACTTGCCAGGCTCGGCCGCGTATTTGAGCTGGGCGTTGTAAAACTTCAGGTCATCCTCGGTGATGGTGAAGTGCACGACTTTCTGTTCGCCGGCCTTGAGCATGATTTTCTGGAAGTTCTTCAGTTCTTTCACCGGGCGGATCATCGAACCGGTGACGTCCTGAATGTACAGCTGCACCACGGTTTCGCCGTCACGTTTGCCGGTGTTCTTCAGCGTGACGCTGGCGTCGAGCTTGCCGGTGGCGTTCAGGGTTGTCGACGACAGCGCCATGTCGCTCAGGGCGAAGCTGGTGTAGCTCAGCCCGTAACCGAACGGGAACAGCGGACCTGTGGTGTCATCGAAATACTGCGAGGTGTAGTTGCCCGGTTTGCCCGGTGTGAATGGCCGGCCAATGCTCAGGTGGTTGTAATAGGTCGGAATCTGGCCTACGGAGCGCGGGAAGGTCACCGGCAGTTTGCCCGACGGGTTGTAGTCGCCGAACAGCACGTCAGCGATGGCGTTGCCGCCCTCGGTGCCACTGAACCAGGTTTCCAGAATCGCGTCAGCCGACTGGTTCTCTTCGAGGATGGTCAGCGGCCGGCCGTTCATCAATACCAGCACCAGCGGCTTGCCGGTGGCTTTCAGTGCGCGGATCAGCTCGCGCTGGTTCTGCGGGATGTTCAGGTCGGTACGGCTCGAGGATTCGTGGGACATGCCACGGGACTCGCCCACCGCTGCGACGATCACGTCAGCGTCCTTGGCGGCTTTCACCGCTTCGTCGATCAGTACGTTGGCCGGACGCGGGTCATCGACCACTTCCGGCGCGTCGAAGTTGAGGAAGTTCAGGTAGTCCAGGACCTTCTTGTCGCTGGTGATGTTGGCGCCACGGGCGTAGATCAGGTTCGCCTTGTCGCCGATCACCGAACTCATGCCGTCGAACAGGGTCACCGACTGCGCAGGGCGCCCGGCGGCAGCCCAACTGCCCATCATGTCGATCGGCGCCTTGGCCAGCGGGCCGACCAGGGCGACTTTCGCGTCTTTCTTCAGCGGCAGGGTGTCGTTCTGGTTCTTCAGCAGCACCAGACTGCGGCGCGCCACGTCACGGGCCTCGGCGCGGTGCAGGCGGCTGTCGGCGTAGGTGTCGGCCGGATCATCTTCAGCCTTGCCGATGCGCAGGTACGGGTCTTTGAACAGGCCCATGTCGTACTTGGCGGCGAGCACTTCGCGCACCGCGTTGTCGATGTCTTTCTGTTCGATGTCGCCAGACTTGAGCAGCCCCGGCAGCTCTTTGCCGTACAGGGTGTCGTTCATGCTCATGTCGATGCCGGCCTTGATCGCCAGCTTCGCCGCTTCACGACCGTCGCGTGCCACGCCGTGCTTGATCAGTTCGAAGATCGCGCCGTGGTCGCTGACCGCCAGGCCCTTGAAGCCCCAGTCCTTGCGCAGCAGATCGTTCATCAGCCAGGTGTTGGCCGTGGCCGGGATGCCGTTGATCGAGTTCAGCGCCACCATCACACCGCCAGCGCCGGCATCAATCGCGGCGCGGTACGGTGGCAGGTAGTCCTGGTACATCTTCACCGGGCTCATGTCGACGGTGTTGTAGTCGCGACCACCCTCGACCGCACCGTACAGGGCGAAGTGCTTGACGCTGGCCATGATGCTGTCGGCGGCGCTCGGGGTGTCGCCCTGATAGGCCTTGACCATGACTTTGGCGATGCGCGAGGTCAGGTAAGTGTCTTCACCGAAACCTTCGGAGCTGCGGCCCCAACGTGGGTCACGGGAGATATCGACCATCGGCGCGAAGGTGATGTCGAGGCTGTCGGACGCAGCTTCCCTGGCGGCAACGCGCCCGGACTGGCCGATGGCGTCCATGTCCCAGCTCGAGGCGAGGGCCAGTGGAATCGGGAAAATCGTACGGTGGCCGTGGATCACGTCGTACGCAAAAAACATCGGAATCTTCAGGCGACTGCGCATCGCCGCGTCCTGCATCGGACGGTTTTCCGGGCGGGTGATCGAGTTGAACGTACCGCCGATGTTGCCGGCGGCGATCTCTTTGCGGATCAGCTCGCGAGGCATCTCCGGGCCGATGCTGATCAGGCGTAACTGGCCGATCTTCTCGTCGAGGGTCATTTGCTTCATCAGGTTGCTGATGAACGCGTCCTTGTTTTCCAGGGGTACCGGGGTCGTGGCGGCCAATACTTGATGACTGGCCAGGCTGACGAACAGACCCAGCAAACACAGCTTCTTCATGAATGTTTTTCTCTAGGGCCCAAACGGCAATGCAATGCCGGCCAGCCAAAATTTAGGGAGCGACTATTGTTGTTCGGGTGCAGGCTCGAAAAGTCAGAGCCGGAAAACGGCAGCCGACGGTTGGCAGCGTGAGCGCGCAGGGCACTTTTTAGCCCATTGGCCCGTCGCAATCCAGTGGCGCGGCCGATTATGCCCCAACAGCCGGCGAGAATGTTTCGCGCTCGGTTTTAAATGAAATGTGCCAGGGAGCATCATTTTGATGAATGTCAGTCCGATCTACCGTTCGCGTTTGCAAGTTGTCACGTTACTGATATTGGCAACGCTGCTGACTGCGTGCGGCATCAACAATATTCCGACCCTCGACGAACAGGCCAAGGCCGCCTGGGGCCAGGTGCAGAACCAGTATCAGCGTCGCGCGGACCTGATTCCCAACCTGGTGGAAACCGTGAAGGGTTACGCCAAGCATGAAGAGGCAACCCTGACAGCGGTCGTCGAAGCCCGGGCCAAGGCGACGTCGATCCAGGTCGATGCCAGCACCCTCGACAATCCTGAGAAACTCAAGCAGTACCAGCAGGCGCAGGATCAACTGAGCGGCGCGTTGAGTCGCTTGATGGTGGTCTCCGAGCGTTATCCGGACCTGAAAGCCAACCAGAACTTCCTCGCCTTGCAATCGCAACTCGAAGGCACGGAAAACCGTATTGCCGTGGCGCGGCGCGATTTCATTCTGGCGGTGCAGAAGTACAACACCGAGATCCGCACGTTTCCCGGTCGCCTCTGGCACAGCGTGATGTACAGCGATCTGCCGATTCGCGAAACCTTCGAAGCCACGACCCCCGGTGCGGAAAAGGCCCCGGAAGTGAAGTTCTGACCCGAGGTTATTCATGCGTGTGTTGAAGATAGGCCTGGTGCTGATCCTGTGGCTGTTCGCCGTCAGCGCCCGGGCCGAGTTGACGTTCCCGGCGCTGAGCGGACGCGTGGTCGACGAAGCGCAAATGATCGAGCCGTCGGTGCGTGCGCAACTGAGCCAGCAATTGCAGGCGCACGAGCAGACGACCGGCGAGCAACTGGTGGTGGTCACGGTGCCGGACCTGCAAGGCACCACCATCGAGGATTACGGCGTGCAACTGGGCCGGCACTGGGGCATCGGCCAGAAGGACAAGAACAACGGCGCGCTGCTGATCGTCGCCCGGGACGAGCGCAAGTTGCGCATCGAAGTCGGTTACGGGCTGGAGGATCGCCTGACGGACGCCCAGACATCGGTGATCATCCACCAGGTCATCACTCCGGCGTTCAAGGCCGGCAATTTCAGCAAGGGCATCAGCGACGGCGTGGCGGCGATGCTGGTGGTGCTCGGCGGTAATCCGCTGGACGAGCCGTCGACGGTGTATGAGTCGAGCGGTGATCCGCAAAACGATTTTGTCTCGCGCCATCCGCTGTTGTTCGTTTTTCTGGTGATGTTGTTCATCCTGACGGTGTTTGTCTGCCAGATGCTCGGTATCCTTCCCGCCGGCCGTGGCGGCTCCGGTGGCGGGGGCGGCTTCGGCGGCGGTGGATTTGGTGGCGGCGGCGGAGGCGGGGGCTTCAGCGGCGGCGGGGGCAGTTTCGGCGGCGGCGGTTCGTCCGGCGGCTGGTGACATTAAAAGAATAATGAGCAGGCACTTTCGACATGGCATTACTGACTGAACACGAACAGCGCAAAGTCGCCGAGGCGATCGCCCGGGTCGAACGCGACACTGACGCCGAACTGGTGACGGTGCTGGCAGCCCGCGCCGACGACTATGCGTACATCCCGTTGCTGTGGGCCAGTCTGCTGGCGTTGCTGGTGCCAGGCATCGTCCACTACCTGACGGGCTGGTTGACCATGCGCAGTCTGTTACTGGTGCAGTGGGGGCTGTTCATTGTCCTGTGCCTGCTGTTTCGCCTGCCGAAAGTCACCACTCACCTAGTCCCGCGCCGCGTGCGCCACTGGCGTGCATCGAACCTGGCGCGGCGGCAATTTCTCGAACAGAACCTGCACCACACCGTCGGCAGCACCGGGATGCTGATCTTTGTCTGCGAGGCCGAGCGTTACGTGGAGATTCTGGTGGACGAGGGCATTTCCCGGCGGCTGGACAACAAGAGCTGGGATTTGATTGTTGCGGCGTTTACCGAGCAGGTCAGGCAAGGGCGCACGCTGGAGGGGTTTGTCACCTGTATCGAAGCGTGTGGGGAATTGCTGAAAGTGCATGTGCCGGTGACGCAGGTGAGGAATGAGTTGCCGAATCGGTTGATTGTGCTGGGGTGAGACAAACCCTCACCCCAGCCCTCTCCCGGAGGGAGAGGGGGCCGACCGAGGTGTCTTGCGCTCGACATCGACCTGAAAAACCGTGTGGATTATGGATTCAAGGCAAATCGTTCAAGTCGGTGTATCTCGTCAATATCCCCCAATCAGTCCCCTCTACCTCTGGGAGAGGGCTAGGGTGAGGGCCGCTTTAACCAACCGTTCGGCAAATAAGAGCGTGTCCCCAATCCCCATCCCCCCTAAAATACCTGCCATTCCCGATTTCGCCCGTCCGAGGCCGCTTTTTCATGTCCGTTACCGCCCCGTCCATCAAGCCTGCGCCCGATCACCACGCCCAGTTCATCGAACTGCTGCAAACCAGCCTCGAACAGAACGGCTTCATCAAACTGGTGCTGGCCAAGTACGTGGGCGAAGAGGCAGATCTGCAGCGGATCATCATCAAAGCGGTGACGGTCAAGGCCCAGCCGAACCTGTCGTTCGTCTATCGCTACAAGACCCGTGACATCACCAAGAATCTGGCGCTGAGCGAAGGCGTGGCGGTGATTGCCGAGCTGCTGCCGGCCGCGTTCAAAAATGCGCATTTGCTGACCGTGACCGACGAAGCCCAGCTCGAATACAGCAAAAAGGGCAAGTCTTCGCTGTTCAAGAGCAAACCTCAGCAATTGCGTGAAGCGCCGTCCGCCGAGCACAACCGCGAGAAAAACCGTTTTCTGGAGCTCAGTCGACCGTTCCTCAAGGACCTCGGCGTGACCAACGCGCAACATGAGCTGATCCCGGCGATGTCGCGCAAGTGGAAGCAGATCAACAAGTTCATCGAAGTGTTCAGCCACGCCCTGACCTCGTCACCGCTGGCGCTGGACAAACCGGTGCGGGTGGCGGACTTCGGTTCGGGCAAGGGTTACCTGACGTTTGCCATCCACGATTACCTGCGCAACACGCTCAAGGCCGAAGGCGAAGTCACCGGCGTCGAATTGCGCGAGGAAATGGTCAACCTGTGCAACGCCGCCGCTGTGAAGCTGGAACACCCGGGGCTGGTGTTCAAGTGCGGTGACGTGCGCAGCGTGGCGCCGAGCGAGCTGGACGTGATGATCGCCCTGCATGCCTGCGACATCGCCACCGATTACGCGATCCACACCGGCATCCGCTCGGGTGCCTCGATCATCATGTGCTCGCCGTGCTGCCACAAGCAGATTCGTCTGCAGATCCAGAGCCCGGCACTGCTCAAACCGATGCTGCAATACGGTCTGCACCTCGGACAGCAGGCGGAAATGGTCACTGACAGCTTGCGCGCGCTGTTCCTCGAAGCCTGTGGTTACGAGACCAAGGTGTTCGAGTTCATCTCGCTGGAACACACCAACAAGAACAAGATGATTCTGGCGGTGAAACGCGCCGAGCCGCTGGACCCGGCTCAGTTGTTGGTGAAGATTCAGGCGTTGAAAGACTTCTACAACATCAGCGAGCACTGCCTGGAAACCTTGCTGCGCGCAGACGGTTACCTGGCCTGACCTGGATCCTGTGGAAGCAAGCCTGCTCGCGACATCATTGTGATGGTCAGTCGGCCTTCGCGAGCGCGCTCGCTCCCACATGGGGCTTGATGACGGTCTTGCGACCGAGCATCACCGTCGCAATTACCCCGCAGGCAAATACCCAGGTGATCGGCTCCACCTGTTCGCCAAAGAACAACGCTGAAAACGCGATGGTGAAGAAAATCTGCAGCAACTGGATCTGACTGACCCGCGCAATCCCGCCCATCGCCAGCCCGGCGTACCAGGCGAAGAACCCGAGAAACTGCGAGAACAGCGCGACGTAGCCAAAAGCCCACCAGGTCCTGGCCGACACTGCGCCGTGATGTTGCAGCGCCAGGTACAGCACCGGCCCGATCAGCAGCGGCGTCGACAGCACCAGCGCCCAGCAGATCACCTGCCAGCCGCCCATCTCCTTCGCCAGTCGCCCACCCTCGGCATACCCCAGGCCACCCACGGCAATTGCGCCGAGCATCAACAGGTCCCCGGCCTGAATGCTGCCGGCACCGGTGTACAGCGCGTAACCGAGCACCAGCGCACTGCCCAGCGCGGCGCAGGCCCAGAAGGCTTTCGACGGCCGTTCATGGGACAGCCACGCCGCATACAGCGCCACGCACAGCGGCTGCAAACCATTGACCAGTGCGCCATGGGACGCCGGCAAGGTCTGCATGGCCCACGCCGACAACACCGGGAAGCCGAGGATCACCCCGGCGATCACCAGGCTCAGGCCTTTGATCTGCTGCCAGGTCGGCCATTTTTCCCGGCGCCACAACAACAGCAACGCTGCCGGGATTGCCGCGAACAACGCCCGCCCCAGGCCATTGAGCAATGGATGCAGTTCCTGCACCACGATCCGGGTGAAGGGCAGGGTGAGGCTGAAAATCACAACCCCGAGCAGGCCGAGGGCCATGCCGGTGTTTTCGCGCGAAGACATAGGAAGACCGAAATTGAGGGTGGCAGGGAACGCCCCTCATAAAGCCATAAACCGTGGACTTCTGGCTGTTACAGCTAGGCACAGACTTAGGCGTACAGTTCGAGTTTGCCATCGCTGGCAAGCCAGCTCCCACAGTGTCCGAGTTGAGCGCCAAATGGGTGATCGACACAGAACCTGTGGGAGCTGGCTTGCCAGCGATGAAGTCAACTCGGTAGTAGCCGGTTGTTACCCGCCCGAACGGATAAGGTCTACCTTGAATACTCCCAGGCATTTCCCAGAGGAGTCCTCCCCATGGCCGCGAAAAAAATTCTGATGCTGGTCGGCGATTACGTCGAAGACTACGAAGTGATGGTGCCGTTCCAGGCCCTGCAAATGGTCGGGCATACCGTGCACGCCGTGTGCCCGGACAAAGCCGCCGGCAAGACCGTGCGCACCGCGATCCATGACTTCGAAGGCGATCAGACCTACAGCGAGAAACCCGGTCACCTGTTCGCCCTCAACTTCGACTTTGCCAAGGTCGCCGAAGCCGACTACGACGCCCTGCTGATCCCCGGCGGTCGTGCGCCGGAATACCTGCGCCTGAACGAAAAAGTCCTCGAACTGGTGCGCGCCTTCGACAAGGCCGGCAAGCCGATTGCGGCGGTCTGCCACGGTGCGCAATTGCTGGCGGCGGCGGGCGTTCTCGAAGGGCGCGAGTGCAGCGCCTATCCGGCCTGTGCCCCGGAAGTGCGCCTGGCCGGTGGTACGTACATCGACATCCCGGTGACGGACGGCCACGTTCAAGGCAATCTGGCCACTGCACCGGCCTGGCCGGCGCATCCGAACTGGCTGGCCGGTTTCCTCGGCTTGCTTGGCACCAAAATTACCCTGTAACGAGGATTCGTCCATGTGCGAGCTCTACGTCAAGGCCGATCCGATTCTCTACGAATCCCGCTCGCGCTCGCTGCGCATCCGCGGCGTGGTGACGACGCTGCGCCTGGAAAACCAGTTCTGGGACATCCTCAGCGAAATCGCCGAAGTTGACGGCATGACCACCAATCAACTGATCGCCAAGCTGTATGAAGAGGTGATGGACTATCGCGGCGAAGTGGTGAATTTCGCCTCGTTCCTGCGGGTGAGTTGTACGCGGTATCTGAGTCAGCGGCGGGTGAGTGCGCCGGAGTTGTCGGTGGTGCGGGCGCTGGTGAAATAGCCCTGACCGAGTTGACCCCATCGCGGGCAAACCCCCACAGTTTTCTCTGGTGCTCACAAATTTTGTGTTCGCTGAAGAACCTTGTGGGAGCGAGCTTGCTCGCGAAGGCGCCGCTTCAGGCGACAGAAGTCTGAGGCTGGTCTTTACTTCGAAGCGCGGAACCTCTCAACCGCCAAGGAGAATCGAGCATGTCCGGATGGTACGAAGTGAGCAAAAGCAGCAACGGTCAGTTCAGGTTTGTGCTGAAGGCCGCCAACGCCGAAACCATTCTCACCAGCGAGCTCTACACCACCCGTGCGGCCGCCGATAACGGCATTGCTGCGGTGCAGACCAACAGTCCGCTGGACGAGCGCTACGAGAAAAAGACCACCAGGGATGGCCATCCGTACTTCAACCTCAAGGCTGCCAACCATCAGATCATTGGCAGCAGCGAGTCGTACACCAATGACGCTGCGTGCGCCAAAGGCATCGCCAGCGTCAAGGCCAACGGGCCGAGCAAAACGGTCAAGGACAAGACCTTGCCAGTGCTCTGAATTCGCTCTCAAATTTCACACAGCTCCTGTGGGAGCGGGCTTGCCCGCGATGAGGGCCTATCATTCAGCATTGATGTTGACTGATACACCGCTATCGCTGGCAAGCCCGCTCCCACAGGTAATTGTGTGTGTGAGATCAACGCAGGGTCTCGAGGATCGCTTGCAGCTGACCTCGCCCCGCCTCGCTCAACGCAAACACTGGCAAGCGCGGATCGCCAACCTCCAGCCCTGTCTCGCGCAACCCGGCCTTGATCGTCGCCGGTAAACCACCCTTCAAGATGAAGTCCAGCAGCGGCAACTGGCGGTAGAACAACTCGCGTGCCCGTTCCAGATCACCGGCCAGCGACGCCGCGTATAAATCCAGATTGAGCTGGGGGATCAGGTTCGGTGCGGCGGTGCACCAACCCTTGGCTCCAGCGGCAAACGCTTCCAGCGCCAGCGGATTGCAGCCGTTGTAGAAGGGCACCTGAGCGTCGCCGAGCAGTTGCAGCTTATGCATGCGCTGGATGTCGCCGGTGCTCTCCTTGACCATGGTCACGTTTTCCACCTCGTTGACGATGCGCAGAATCAGTTCCACCGACATGTCGGTGCCGCTGGTGGCCGGGTTGTTGTAGAGCATGATCGGCACGCCGATGCTGTCGCCGATGGCGCGGTAGTGCGCAAGGATTTCCGCTTCGCTGAGCTTCCAGTACGAGGCTGGCAGCACCATCACCACGTCGGCGCCGTGGGCTTCGGCGAAGCGTGCACGGCGTATGGCTTTGGCGGTGGTCAGGTCGGACACGCTGACGATGGTCGGCAGCCGTTTGGCCACGTGTTTGATGCTGAACTCGGCAACCTGATCCCACTCGGCGTCGCTCAGGTAGGCGCCTTCGCCGGTGCTGCCCAGCGGGGCGATGGCGTGGACGCCGCTGTCGATCAGGCGATTGATAGACTGGCCGAGCGCCGGCAGGTCGAGGCCTTCACCGTTGGCGCCGAACGGGGTGATGGTGTAGCCGATGATGCCGTGAATGTTGGACATGATGAGTCTCCGGAAAAAGCTGAAATCAGTTCAGGCAATCGGCGTGCTGGCGCAGGTTCTGCCGGGCGTAATAGTTGAAAGCGGCGGCGTGGCGTTTGGGTTTCGACACCCAGTCATGGGCCTCGCGGCCCAGCGCCGGAATGATCGGTTTGATGGTGCCGGCCGCCATCGCCAGCAGTTGCAGCCTGGCGGCGCGTTCGATCAGTTGGGCGATGACACAGGCTTCTTCGATCGTGGTGCCGGTCGACAACTGGCCGTGGTGCGAAAGCAGAATCGCGCGCTTGTCGCCCAGCGCGCCGGCAATCAGCTCACCTTCTTCATTGCCCACCGGCACGCCCGGCCAACTTTCGAGAAACGCGCAGTCGTCGTACAGCGGGCACAGGTCCATGTGGGAAATCTGCAGCGGCACTTCCAGCATCGACAGCGCGGCAATGTGCGCCGGGTGGGTGTGGATGATGCAGTTCACGTCTGGCCGGGCGCGGTACACCCAGCTGTGGAAACGGTTGGCCGGGTTGGCCATGCCGTGCCCTTCGAGGACTTCCAGGTCTTCATTGACCAGCAGCAGATTGCTCGCGGTGATTTCATCGAACCCCAGGCCCAGTTGCTGAGTGTAATAGGTGCCGGGCTGTGGACCACGGGCGGTGATTTGTCCGGCCAGACCGGAGTCGTGGCCATTCTCGAATAGAATCCGGCAGGTCAGTGCCAGCTTTTGCCGGTCAGTCCACGTATTATCAGCCAGGCTTTTTTGCATCTGGGTCAGCGCTTGCTTGACCAGTTGTTCTTTGGGTAGTGCTAATGTCTTGGCCATGTGTGTGTCCTTTGGGTGAGAGCAAATGACACGAAAGAGGCTATATGACACAAAGTGTCATTGGCAAGTATAAATCGTCGCTTCCTTGCTGGAATAACCGCTGCGCATGTCTATCCGTTTGAAATTATTGAGAAAAAAACTTGGGGTGACACTTGAGGCGCTGGCCGAAAAATCCGGCATGACCAAGAGTTACCTGTCAAAAGTCGAGCGCGGGTTGAACACGCCGTCGATCGCTGCCGCGCTGAAACTGGCGAAAGCGCTGAACGTGAAGGTCGAGGAATTGTTCTCCGAGGACAGCGTCAGCCTCGACAGCTACAGCCTGGTGCGCAGCCACGAACGCCAGTCCCTCGCGGCCAACGATCAGAGCCCCGGGTATGCGGTGCTGGCGCATCAGGTCAGCGAACGCAACCTGCTGCCGTTCATCATTTACCCGGCGAAGGAATTCACCGACAAGACCTTCAAGGAGCATGTGGGCGAGGAGTTTCTGTTCGTCCACGAAGGGCAGGTGGAAGTCGATTTCATGAACGAGAAGGTGCTGCTCGAGCGTGGCGATGCGCTGCACTTCAATGCACAGAAGCCACACCGGATCCGCTCGGTGGGCGAGGTGCAGGCGCAGTTGCTGGTGGTGGTGCACAGCACCGAAGAATGAGTTGATTGGGCTAAAGCTATCGCGAGCTGGCTCACTCCTACAGTTGAAATGCGATCCCTTGTAGAAGTGAGCCTGCTCGCGATGGCGTCGGTAGCCTCGCCACTAAACTTCGACTGGCACCGACAGTTTCGGGCTGCCGAGTGCATGGCTCTTGGCATCAAAAAAACGCAACTCAACGCCCGTGCCCTCGAACACCTTCGCGTAATGCCGCTTCTGATGCTGAATGAACGCCACACTGCGCGGATAAATCGAGATCGCCACGGTCTTCGGTTTCGCCAACCGCAAGGCGCGCACGATGTGGGCGTCCTGTTCACCCAGGGCATGGCCAAAGATGCACAGACTGTCGCCATGCCCCAGCAACTGCTCATAGCAGAACGACAGATAATCCGAACTGCGGATGGTCTTGAGCTTGTCCGCGCTCGGCCCTTCGTTGACGAACAGCGGCACGTCGTCCAGCGTCTTGATCGTGTTGTTGATCGCAAAACTGCCGAGCAGGGTGCCTTCGGTCGAGGTCAGTTTGCGCGCAGTGCCGTCCTGATTACGCACCAGGTGCAGACCGCCGTGCAGGTACAGCAGGCGCGGCTTTTCACTGCTGCTTTCGCTCAGGTCGAAACTGGCATCGGGGCCGTTGAACAGGTCGTCTATGGCCTCATTGTTGTGTTGCAGCGCCCAGTAATTGAGCAAGTCGTAGTTGGTGGTGAACACCGTGCGATAACGCGCCAGTTCTTCGTTGAGCGTCGCCAGGGTTGAGGCCTGCACCAGCCGCCACGGAATGTGCACCGCGTGCACGGTATTGATCAGCGCTTCCTTGATCGCGTAGTAGCGGTTGCGCGGTGCCGCCGAGCTGACGGCCAGCGCCTTGTTCACCCGGCTGGTGGTTTTCAGCGCGCCGAGTACCTGCTCGAAGCTGCGCGTCTGCATCGCGTCGAACACGCTCAGTTCCGACGGGCTCAGCGGTTTCTCTTCCACGCTGCGGGCGTTTTCGAACAGCGAGTCGTAGCCGAAGTCGTCCCACACCGCGCGGCTGGCACCGTTGCCCACCAGCAAGCCTGTGAAGTCGTTGGTGGCGCGCAGGGCGTTCCAGTCTTCGAGGGTCGCGTCGACATCCAGAAAATCGCTCATTGCTTGGCACATCTCAAAACTTAGGGGCTGATGGGCGGCGACTTTATCACGAGCGGGCATTGAGCCAGATCAACATCGGCCGTGACCGATCGGTCGATCCTGTGCACATCCGCCGTATCGGAGCAGTCGATTCGGCCTCAGTCAGGAGACGCGCATGAGCAGCACATTTTTCATTCCGGCCGTAAACATCATGGGCAACGGATGCCTCGACGAGGCCATGATTGCGATTCGCAATTACGGTTTCCGCAAGGCGCTGATCGTCACTGACGCGGGGCTGGCCAAGGCCGGTGTGGCGACGATGGTCGCCGAAAAACTGGCGATGCAGGACATCGACTCGGTGATCTTCGACGGCGCCAAACCGAACCCGAGCATCGCTAACGTCGAGTCCGGGCTGGCGCTGCTCAAGGAAAGTCGCTGCGATTTCGTTGTATCGCTGGGCGGCGGTTCGCCGCACGACTGCGCCAAGGGCATCGCCCTGTGTGCGACCAACGGCGGGCAGATCCGCGACTACGAAGGCGTCGACCAATCGAGCAAGCCGCAACTGCCGCTGATCGCCATCAACACCACCGCCGGCACGGCCAGTGAGATGACCCGCTTTTGCATCATCACTGACGAATCGCGTCACGTGAAAATGGCCATCGTCGACCGTAACGTCACACCGCTGCTGTCGGTCAACGACCCTGAACTGATGGTCGCCATGCCCAAAGGCCTGACTGCCGCCACCGGCATGGACGCCTTGACCCACGCCATCGAAGCCTACGTGTCGACCGCCGCCAACCCGATCACCGACGCCTGCGCGCTGAAGGCCATGACCCTGATCAGCAACAATCTGCGCCTGGCCGTGCGCGACGGCAGTGACCTCGCCGCGCGGGAGAACATGGCGTATGCACAGTTCCTTGCCGGCATGGCCTTCAACAATGCGTCCCTCGGCTATGTGCACGCGATGGCGCATCAATTGGGCGGTTTCTACGACTTGCCTCACGGTGTGTGCAACGCCGTGCTGCTGCCCCACGTGCAGACGTTCAATGCGCTGGTGTGTGCCGATCGTCTGACCGATGTTGCCCATGCCATGGGCGCGGACATTCGCGGCTTCAGCCCGGAGGAGGGCGCGCAAGCGGCGATCAACGCGATCCGTTGCCTGGCCAGAGATGTCGATATTCCAGGTGGCCTGCGTGAGCTCGGCGCCAAACTCAACGACATTCCGGTGCTTGCCACCAATGCCTTGAAAGACGCATGTGGCCTGACCAACCCGCGGGCGGCGGATCAGCGGCAGATCGAGGAAATTTTCCGCAACGCGTTTTGAGTCGGTAGCGTGCCGATCTTGATGAGCTGACCTGACTGCCCCCTTCGCGAGCAAGCCCGCTCCCGCATTGGATCTGTGTTGTTTGCAAATCCCCCGGGAAGTGGGCTTGCTCGTGAAGACGGCTTCGCCAACACCACAAAATCAAGGATTCTCACATCGGCCAACAGCCACCACATTCCTCTCGCCCCCGCCAATCTGAATCAACACCCCCCCCCCTCCAGTGGAGCAACGTCTCCAACACGTGTGGCACGCGTGCGTGAGAGCGAGCGGCGGGCATGGATCGTGGTGCCGTCGCCGTTGGAGATATCGTCGTTCACGTTCGTGCTGACGTGGCACAAGCGTTGAACGGCTTGAATCGCAGGATTGAGGAGGGGATAGTGCGCGGCTGAAACATTATCAAGGAGCGGGAAGTGCCAGTGAAGTCTGGATGGATCGGCTGCTTAGCGCTGTGTGGAGGGTTGATCACGGAAGCTGCGTTGGCGGAATGTCTGCCTCCGCAGCAAGGGGATGTTGCAGGGTATTCGGTCTGTAAGGAATGGCCGGCGTATCCAGGCCAGACCCTGAACGCCGCGACGAAGCTTGAGTCGGATGGCACCGCCGGAAATGACGATACCAGCGGGACTTACGATCTTGTGGTCTCGATCAGGTCGAGTACAGATAACGAGATGCTGGCCGATTACTACAAGCGATCTGCTTTTGTCTCCGATGCCATTGCCTTGCAGGGGCTGGAACTCGACACGGCGCGCTACAAACTCAGCCCTGAGCTTCGGGCGTTTGGTGTGCGGGTCAGTTTCAAAGGTTCTTCGCGCGTCAATCCTATGGATGAAACGTGGCTGACCCTCTATGTCAAAGAGGGCAGGCATCTGCGCCCGGTGCTGGATCGGTTGGTGGTTTACGGTTTCAGTGGTGAGTGGGACGGCAACTGCGCCGGCGAGCGTGCAACCACGGTTCGCACCCTCGAAATGGCTAAAACCAGCTCTCACGGCTATGCCGACCTCATCGTCAAGTCCGTCACAACGGGCGTGGCTGGCGAGGGAACCGCCGAAACCTGCGAGCTGAAAACGACGACCAACAAGCCGGTGCTGACCACGCTTCGCTATGACGGCAAGGCTTACGTCATACCTGCAGATTTCAAGGGCATCTGACGCGCCCGCAACCCCTCTCTTTTCAAGGAAGAACCATGCTGACACCCACCAGACTTCTTATTGCCTTCAGTTTTCTGGCCGTTAGTACTCAGGTCAACGCCGCCTGCACCACCCAGAGTTTCGACGGCACATCCATGTCGCGCTGCAACGTCTGGCCGGCCTTCCCGAGTCAGGCGATCTCGGTGAAATCCACCTACCTTGCCGATTCCGGCGGCGATGATGCCGGGGTATTCGACCTGGACCTGTCGATCGTCAATGCCAGTAACGCCAAGCCCATCGCCACTTATCGCAAACCGGGGGCCTTCAACTCCGATGCGGTGCGCTTTGATGATCTGCGCATCGACACCGCTCGCTATCGCCTGGCGCCGGAGGTTCGGGCCTTTGGCCTGCGCGCCAAGTTCGTGCACAGTTCCCATGCCATTCCCTATGAGAAAACCGATCTGGCGTTGTATGTGCGTGAGGGGGATGAATTGCGTCCGGTACTCGAAGGCCTCGTCGTGTACAAGAACAACGGTGAATTCACCAACGACTGCGAAGGCTATACCCGGGAAATCCGCAGGACGCTCGAGGTCGGCCCGTCGAGTCATCATGGTTTCGCCGACCTGATCGTCACCACCCGTGGCACAAAAATGAAGAACACCCGATCCGCCAGCCAGTGCGTGTCGAAAACCACCCACCTGAAAAGCCAACAGATCACCCTGACCTACGACGGCCAGCAATACATCGTCCCCGAAGACCTCAGAGGTTACTGAACCGATGCTCACCGGCCTCAACCACCTGACCCTGGCGGTCAGCGATGTGGATCGCAGCCTGGCGTTTTATCACGAGCTGCTGCAACTGCGCGTCGAAGCGACATGGGACGCCGGTGCCTACCTGTCGCTGCCGGGGCTGTGGTTGTGTCTGTCACTCGATCCGCAGCGCCTGTCCGCGCCCGCCGTCGATTACACCCATTACGCGTTCAGCCTCGGCGAGGTGGATTTTCCGCACTTCGTCCAGCGGCTAAAAGCGGCCAACGTGCAGCAATGGCGGGACAACCGCAGCGAAGGTGCATCGTTCTACTTTCTCGATCCTGATGGCCACAAGCTCGAAGTCCACGTCGGTGATCTGGCCTCGCGACTGGCAGCGTGTCGGTTCAAACCGTACACCGGCATGCGTTTTTACGACGAGTCATGATCAGACACATTTGTCTGTTATAGACTGGCCACCACGTGTAATGGCCCCGTGCAGGTTTTCCATGACTCCATCGTTGTTACTGGCCGTGCTGGCCTCGGGTTTCATCTATGGCATCACGCCGGGTCCTGGCGTGCTGGCGGTGTTCGGTATTGGCGCGGCCCACGGACGGCGGGCCGGGGCCGGTTTTCTCTGCGGGCATCTGCTCGGCGATGTGGTCTGGTGCAGCACCGCGCTGATCGCCATTGTCGGCGCCCGGGAAATCGGCAGCACTGCGTTCGATGTGCTCGGCGTGCTCAGCGGTTTGTACCTGTTCTGGCTTGGCTGGCGTGCAGTGCGTGCTCAGCGTCGCAGCGGTGACGAACCGCAAGGCGCGGCGCGCCAGCCGTTCTGGCACGGTATTGTGTTCGGTCTGACCAATCCCAAGGCGTACCCAGTGGCAGTCGCGACGTTCACCGCGCTGCTGTCGAGCCGCGCTGAATTGCTGAGCTGGTCGATGCTGCCGACGCTGATCGCCCTGAGCTTCCTCGGCGGACTGCTGGCCTACGCGATCCTGATTGGCGTGGTCGGCGCGCAGCGCGTGCGGAGGCTGTATCAGCGTCACGAATTGCTGATCACGCGGTTGTGTGGCGTGATGTTCATCGGTTTCGCCATCAACGCGCTGATGCATGCGCTGCCGGGGCTGATGCCGAACAAGGCTTGAAGGTGTGTGCAGGGATGCGCAATCAAGAGGTCACGGATGGTTGATCAGTGCTGCATTACCCGGACACCCACGCTGAACCATGGAAAGCCGAAATTCCGCGCCGTTGGCGAGTTTTATTGATTTATTGCTGGATGCCGTTTGCGCGGTCGACAAGCAGGGCCGTTTCGTTTTTGTCAGTGCTGCTTGCGAGCGGATCTTCGGTTACACACCTGAAGAGCTGATCGGCCGGCAAATGATCGAACTAGTGCACCCGGCCGACCGTCAGCGCACCCTGGCCGCCGCCCATGAAATCATGGGTGGCGACCCCAAACACAACTTCGAAAACCGCTACGTGCGCAAGGATGGCAGCATCGCCCATATCCTCTGGTCGGCACGCTGGTCGGAAGTCGATCAACTGCGCATTGCCGTGGCCCGCGACATCACCGAACGCAAGCAGGCCGAATCCCGGCAGGCGGCGTTGTATGCGATCTCGGAGGCGGCGCACGTGGCAGAGGATTTGCTGGCGCTGTTCAAGCGCATTCACCTGATCATTGGCGAATGGCTACCGGCGCTGAACTTCTCCGTGGCGCTGTACGACGAACATTGCGCCAAGCTGAATTTCCCTTACCACGTCGATGACCACGAATTGCAGCCCGAGCAACCGGGCACGGTCACCGGACGTCTGTGCACGCAAGTGATCCGCAGCGGTCAACCGATCCTGCTGACACCGGACAGTCCCGATGCCTCTCCCGAATTCGCCGCGCTGGTGGCCGGGCAGGATTCACCCTGCTGGCTCGGCGTGCCGTTGCACTCGAAAAACGGCACCATCGGCGCACTGATCGTAAAGAGCCTGCCCGGCGGCGAGCGCTACACCGAACAGGACAAGGAACTGCTGCAATACGTCTGTGCCCAGGTCGCGACTGCCATCGAGCGCCAGCAATTGCATGCACGGCTCAAACGCATGGCGCAGTACGACCAACTGACGCAGTTGCCCAATCGCGAATTGCTCCGGGATCGCCTCAAATCTGCGCTGACCAGCGCACGGGAAGCGTCGGGCAACATGGCGCTGCTGTATGTCGATCTGGATCGCTTCAAGCAGGTCAATGACACCTTTGGTCACGCCGTTGGCGACATGCTGTTGCAAACCGTGGCCAACCGGTTGAAGGGGTGCGTGCGCGAGACTGATACCGTCGCGCGCATCGGTGGCGATGAGTTCATCGTGCTGCTGCACAGCGTTCACGTCGCGGAAGATGCCGACAGCGTGGCGCAAAAAATCCGCCAGGTGCTGGTACAACCGATGCGTCTGGACGGTCACAACCTGCACATCGAACCGAGCATCGGTGTCGCCCGTTACCCGGAACACGGCAGTGAAGAACAACAACTGTTTCGCCACGCCGATCAGGCCATGTACACGGCGAAACGCTTGAACCATCGGGCGCTGGATATCTGATCGGCGGCGCGCCGTTCGTCGCGACATCGGCAACTTTTCTAAACCTTTGCCGCCCAGAAAATTCTCAATTCAGGTGGGCAGTTGCTCGCGACGATCAATACCAAGAGGTAGAGAATCATGCCTAATTCAAGAAACTCGAACTCGGGAAACTTCGCTAACGATCGAACGAAGGCGTCTGAAGCCGGTCGCAAAGGTGGGAAAACCACCACCACGACCGTCGATAAAGAGCCTGCGAAAACCGAAATGGGCCGCAAACCCGCTCAAAAATCGAAGTAAGTGAAGGTTGTTTTGATTGAGAGGCGGGGGCGTAAGCTCCCGCTTGAATTTCGAATGAAGGAGGGCGCGACCATGAGCCGGATGGCCACCCGTATACGTAACGCTGTTTTTGCACCTGTGTCGGGCCTGCTGTTGAGCGTGTGTGCCACTGGCGTTTTTGCCCAGTCGCCCACCGATTTCATCAACGATGCCTCCGCCAAAGGCATGGCCGACATCGAGGCCAGCCGTCTGGCCCACAGCAAGGCCGAATCGAAAGAGGTCAAGGACTACACCATCGTCGTGATCAACGATCGCACCACGGCCAATCAGCACCTGGCGAAAATCGCCAAGAAGCTTGATCTGCCGGTGGCGCCCCGTGAAGAACTCGCAGACAAGGCCAAGGAATTGATGCCGCAGGTGACCGACGGCCCTTCTTTCGATCAGGCCTATGCCGCCAGCCAGGTCAAAGCCACTGAAGAGGCCATCGAGCAGATTCAGCAGGAGGCACAAAACACTGACGTGCCGGAAATCAAAGCCTTCGCGGATGAAACGTTACCCAAGCTGCAAAGCCATTTGCAAATGGCTCGCCAATTACAGGCCAGCCGTTGATCAAGATATAAAGATCGCAGCACTCGGCAGCTCCGGCACTCTTTCTGCTGGAGCTGCCGAAGGCTGCGATTTTTTGCTTTTATCTGACCATCAACACTCATTCAGATCCTGTTTCGACTTGCTCTTCTCGCCCAGCCCCTCAAGATTGAACACTTCCCCTTCGCCCAACGCACGGTAATGCCTGCGCAGCGCTTCCAGTTGCTTCAAATCCAGCGCCTCCAGCCCGAGCATCGCGTTCTGCGCCTCTTTGGTCACCAACAGCAATTCGTCGATCTTCAAATGCAGGATGTCGGTGTCGCGGTTTTGGGTGTTCTGGATCAGGAACACCATCAGAAAGGTGATGATGGTCGTCGAGGTATTGATGATCAGTTGCCAGGTGTCGTTGTAATGAAAAATCGGCCCACTCAAGCCCCACAGTCCAATCAGGATCAGCGCCCCCATAAACGTCTTGGGGCTACCGGCCCACAGGGCGAGCTTCTGGGAGATTTTCGCGAATTTCATTGCCGTGTTCCTCATAAGGAATGCCTGAAATTCAGACAGTGACGGCGGGATGAAAATTCTACTTGCAGCCTTAGCTCTGAGATAAACGTTGTGAGTTCGTCAGCGTTTCGCTGCGCATGGAGGCGAAACTTTCATTGTGCTGGTTTGTGTCTAGTATCAAGTGGCAATCAAACTGCCATTAGCGCACAACACGGATAGACAACAACGCAAGAGGCCACTCATGGAATTCTTCGAAAAGTTAGCCAGCCTAGCCGCCAAAGTCCGGTTGCAAAGCGCTGCCATCCAGACGGAAGAAGCAACGAAAAATGCTTTTGTCATGCCTTTTATCAGCACTGTTCTGGGCTACGACGTTTTTGACCCGACTGAGGTGACCCCCGAGTTTGTCTGTGACATTGGTACGAAGAAAGGCGAAAAAATTGATTACGCCATCATGAAGGAAGGAGAGGTTCAGATTCTGATCGAGTGCAAAAAGATCGGTGAGCCACTGCATATCAATCATGCCTCTCAGCTGTTTCGCTACTTTCACGTGACCAGTGCCCGCATCTCCATCCTTACCAATGGTCAGGTCTACAAGTTTTTTACGGACTTGGATGCGCCTAACAAAATGGATGAAAAGCCATTCCTGGAGTTGGACCTTCTAGATATTGATGAATACTCGGTGCCCGAGTTGGTCAAATTGACGAAGTCGGCTTTTGATGTTGACTCAATCATCAACGCGGCTGGCGAATTGAAATATGTCAGCCAGATAAAGAAGGTGATCGCGGCGCAGGTCAGCAAGCCGGACGATGACTTCGTCAAGGTTTTCGCTTCTCGTGTGTACGACGGCGTGATTACGCAAAAGGTACGTGAACAGTTTCATGAGTTGACGAGGAAAGCCGTAGTGCAGTTTTTGAACGATCAGATAAACGATCGCCTAAAATCTGCAATGAGTGGTGCAATCCAGCCCGCGTTGGCGTCCTTGCCATCGGCTTCAACTGGAACTGACCCAGTTGATCCACGAGACGAATCAGACGATAAGGTGCTGACAACGCTGGAAGAGCTTGAGGGTTATCACATTGTCCGTGCCCTAGTCAGATCAGTGGTTGACGCCAAGCGAATTGTTCAACGTGATACTCAAAGTTATTTTGGCATCTTGCTGGATGACAATAATCGTAAGCCGATCTGTCGCTTACACTTCAATCGCTCTCAGAAATATATTGGTATCTTTGATGAAGAAAAGAACGAAACGCGACACCCGATTAGTTCGGTTGACGACATTTATGAGTATTCAGAGCATTTGAAGAAGACAGTCGGCTTTTACGATTGATTGAGAGAACCGGCCCAGGAGGCCGGTTTTTTTATAGGTCATTTTGTGATTTCTATTTTCGTCGACCAATCGAAATACCCCACGGCCTCACACTGTTGATTGACCAGCATGAAGCTCAAGTGGCAGTGGGCAGTGCCGCTGTTTTTCGGTGTGCAGATCCAGAGGTGATCATCGGCGTTCTTGCTGCCCGGTTCAGCCGGGTTGTCCGGATTGGGGGCGGGCACCGTCAGGTTGGTGTGGACCTCCAGCCGCGGATCGGACAAGGCGTCGCCATCAGCGGTCAGGGCGTACATGACAATGCTGTGTTCAGCGATCAGGCTGACGGATCTTGCGCGCACATGCAGGTCACGATCAATGTCCACCGTAATCGTTAATTTACTGTCATTTGTGACTATTTTTTTCGAGTTATCACCCGTGGCGAAAAAGATGAAGCCGTCGGCAATGCTTGTCGGCGCAGCAGCGTCCAGACTGGGATTCGGATACCGGGAAAGCACGGATTCGGCATCGACGATCAGCAGCACATTTTGTGCGCTGGTGGCGCCGGATGAGGGGGAACGGATCGGTTCGCTGGTCATCATGGATTCCTTTCATGATGGTGGCTCAAGGCGACAGCCGCTTCGGTCAAGGCAACGCATCCTGTTCCGGCCGGGGCGGCGACGGATCGGTAAAGCCCCTCGTTGCCAAGGGGCTCGACGCATCATCAGTTGTGGATCGAGATGAATGGGTCCCACGAGCAGCAGCCGATGATCTGGCAGTTGCGGTCAACGATCAGGAAGTGGAAGTGATAGGTCACGCGACCGCAGTCCAGGGTCTCGGATGACCAGTAATGGTTATCGACTTTCTGGCAGCTCGGCACGGATGGATTGCTGGTGTTCGGCACCGCCACACAGGCGCTGGCCTTGCGTGGCGAGGGTGGGGAGATCAGGTCGGCGCCGGCGTTGCCAATGAATTTGTAGAAGATCACCGCCTGTTCGAAGCTCTGCGACAGACTGGTTTCACGCCAGCGGATCAGGTCGCCGACCTGCGCCTTGAGATCCAGTTCGCCACCGGCCTGACCGCTGACGACGTTGTCCTGATTGGTAACCATGTACACATGTTTCCAATCGATCAGCGTCGGATTTTTCGGGTCCTTGCTGATGTTTGGATACTTTTTCAGAATGGTTTCGGTGTCGATGGAAACCAGAATATCTGTCACTCGAGACATGGTAATGCTCCTTTTTCATAGTGAACGCCGGCCCGCAGTCCAGGCACGACGACGCTTGCTTGCCGTATGGCGTTTGCGAGCACACTACTGGGGGGAACCCACCGGTCACGAGAGATGAGCAGGCCGTGCTCCTTGCACGAAATCGTCTGATCGGGTTCCTTCCGATTGCCGCCACTTGACTATAGGTTTGTTTTTTTAGCTGTCAAAATCGCTTTTATGCGACTCGACGGACGGTCGCAGCATTCATAACGACCAATCGGTCGGCGATAAGCCGGTGCGGTGATCTGACATCGTTTGCAATCAGTCGCTGTGGAACTGCCCGCTGCGCTGCCTGTATCGTGACGAACCGCTGCCATGCCCCCGACAGGAGAACGCAATGAGTTGGTCCGCCAGACAATACGTCGCTTTCGAAGACGAACGCACCCGCCCGGCCCGCGATCTGCTGGCGGCGATTCCAACGGCACAGGCACGAACGGTGGTCGATATCGGCTGCGGTCCCGGTAACTCGACAGAACTGCTGGTGCAGCGTTTTGCGCAAGCCACGGTCAGCGGCCTGGACAGTTCCTCCGACATGATCGAGGCCGCGCGCAAGCGCTTGCCGCAGTTGCAGTTCGACGTCGCGCACATTGATAAATGGGCCGATGTCGGCCCTTACGATGTGATCTTTGCCAACGCCGTGCTGCAGTGGCTGCCGGATCACGCAACATTGTTACCGGCACTCGCCGGCAAGTTGTCGGCCGGTGGCAGTCTGGCGATCCAGATGCCGGACAACCTCAACGAGCCGTCCCACCGCTTGATGCGTGAAGTCGCTGCGAATGGCCCGTGGGCGAGCAAGCTCAGCGGCGCAGCGGGGCAACGCACCGACATGGCGAGTGCGAGCGATTACTTCTCCATGCTGCGACCGCACTGTGCGCGGGTCGATGTGTGGCGCACGACCTATCACCATCAGCTGTCTGGCGGGGCGGCGGGGGTGGTGGAGTGGTTCAAGGGCAGCGGCTTGATTCCGTTTTTGAGTCCGCTGACCGAAGAGGAAAAGACGCAGTACCTGGAGCAGTATCTGGCGGAGGTTGAGCGGGCTTATCCGGCGTTGGCGGATGGCTCGGTGTTGTTGCCGTTTCCCAGGTTGTTTATCGTCGCGACCCGATAAAATCAATTCGGACTGTTGTCCGGCTTGAGATTTTGGCTGCACTTTCGGACAGGCCCCTCACCCCAGCCCTCTCCCGAGGGAGAGGGAGCCGAGTGGTGTTGTTTCCAAAACCTGAGTTCGCCTCGATTTCGCACGTCGGCGTAGCTCGTACTGGCACCGCGGTCAGTCCCCTCTCCCTTTGGGAGAGGGTTAGGGTGAGGGGGCTTCTCAAGTTGTAAACCCGCTCAGCGCTGCACCGCCACCAGCATCATCATCGGCCGCTCCCGCTCTTCCGCCAGCGCCGGTTGCGCCGCCACCTCTGCATCGCTCGGGCCCCATTCATTGACATGGCGAATGGCGAACCCTGCATCGATCAACGAATTCAGCAGCGTTCCTACCGTCCTATGCTGCTTGATCACTCCCTCGGCCAACCAGTTTGTCACCCGTTCTCCTTCCATCTGATAGCTGTCCAGCGGCCAACGCTTGTTACCTTCAGCATCAATCAACCAGCCCGGATTACGCGGTGCCATAAAGATTGGATGCTCAATGGAAAACACAAAATGCGAACCCGGTTTCAGTGCCGCGTATAGATGCGCAAACAGCCCCGGCAAATCCTTGATGTAATGCAGCGCCAGTGAGCTGTAAGCCAGATCGAAACTGCAGGCGGGCAAGTCGAGCTGTTCCAGATCGGCGCGCTCATAGCGAATGTTCGCCGCCGTCGTGGTCGCACGCGCGCGCTCCAGCATCTTCTCCGAAACATCCAGCGCCAACACACTGGCCGCGCCATGCTCGACCGCCCAACGGCTGAACCAGCCATAGCCGCAGCCCAGATCCACCACGTTCAAACCATGCATGGAAAGCAGCAATGCCTTGAGCACCGGCCACTCCGGCGCCGCGTCGAGGCCGCCGATGGAGCGATTCATCTGGCTATAGCCCTGAAAGAATTCGGGATCGTCGTAAATGTTTTGCGTCATGGTGAAGTGCTCTTTTGAGTTCGATCGTCAGCGGCAAAGTGGCCGCGATTGGAATCCCTCGAAAGTGATGGCGCGTATTCGTCGATGGCCGCGCAGGGGGAGGGTGGTGGGTGATGGAGAAATGCTAGTCGGTTGGGCGGGAGGTGAAAACCGGTGGAGTGTTGTGGATCTGTAATGTGAAGCGCCAACCTCAATCCCCGGACACAAAAAATCGGTTCTTTATGCGCGTTTTTGCTGTGCCTTCATTCCCCGTCAAAAAATCACGACGTGAGACCAATGTTTGAGTGAAGCGGGTAGAGGGATGATTTCTGGCATCCAATCCATTTGCGAGTAATGCATTTTTGTCTGCCTTCGAACGGAGGGCAGGGCTACATCGAGATCAAACTAGCTAGGGGCATCAAGCGATGCCTCAGTGGCTAACGGCTTAAACCAGAAGGGGTCGTTCATCAACGGCTGCTATCGGCCGAGGCTGTGTAAAAACGTTTTTCAGCGCGACAGGTACTCAAGCCCGGACTGAGAATCGCGCTTCTACGTAAAATCCGCACCTGCTGATGTGCCGATAAATTTCAGATTCGACGTAAACGCGCACACTCCAATTTTGGCGAAGCGTTTTTACACACTCTGGGCCGAACGCTGCCGTTCGCGAATGGTAACCAGTGGAATACGATAATCGGCAGATGAGAGATGGGGTTTTCGATGGAATGAAATAGCCCGGCAATCGGTCGGGCGTTTTTGAAATTCAATATCGTACTCAGGCCTGCTTTTCGCGCGCCGCCAACATCACTTCATTCTGTTTCTTGGTAGCTTCGGTCAGCACTTCACTGTAAACGCGCTTCTTTTCTTCCGATTTCGCATTTCGAATGAAGTCTGCGAATGGACTCCTGGAGTCCTTTGTGGATCTGAATTTCATTGGGTTGCTTCGTCATTGATCCCAAGCATGGTCATCAGGTCGTGTCTTGCTTCTCGGGGATAGGGTGGTCAAAGCCCCTGGGTGCGGATCATTCCCTTGAGCAGACTGCACTTGTTGTCATTAGAGAAACCGAAGCGGAGAGGGGGGACTGGCGAATCTGCAATCTACGGTGTGTTGCTGAATGGTTCTGCGCTGTCGAAGCGGCCAACCTCAAATCCCAGCCACAAAAAAACCGGCCCTGTAGGCCGGTTTTTTCTATTCCTGCACCCCCCGTCAAAAAACACAACGTGAGACCAAAATTCGAGTGGAGCGGGTAGAGGGAATCGAACCCTCGTCGGAAGCTTGGGAAGCTACTGTTCTACCATTAAACTATACCCGCTCAGAGCGGCTGACTTTGTACCAGACTCGGCCACGGATTTGAAGTTTTTCTTTTACTCATGAACGCTTTAAATCGCTGAAAACGGTCAATCGCGGGCGAGCACTGCGGTGCGCAAAGCAAAATCCCAACCCTGCAGCCTCGCTCGCGACGACGCTTTTTCAAATGGCCAGTGCATGTTGATCCTGAACAAACGAGTAACGCGTTCGGCTGGCCTGCTGCGCCGGTTTCAGAAAGCCGAGCAAGGCGTTCTGGCTATCGCGGCAGGCGGCCTTGTGTTCCATGTCGAGGAAGTGCCCGGTGGCTTGCAGCGTAGTGAAGGTGCTGTGTGCCACGTGGTTGCCGAACAGGCGAGCGTCTTCAGCGGCGGTGTATTCGTCCCATTCGCCGTTTAGAAACAGCACCGGCACGTTGATCTTTTTCGCTGCATTCAGATAGCACTGCCGATCGCTGTGCAGCACGTCGCTGATGTGGAAGTGCATCTGCCCGTATTCGTGTTCCGCCAGGCTGCTGACGTGGCGATAGTTGAAGCGTTTGAACAGTGACGGCAGATGTTTGCCGATAGTGTTGTTGACCAGGTGCCCGACGCGATCGCCGTCGCGTTGCCCGAGGTAATCGACGCCGCGCTCAAGGTAATCGAGCATGTGTGCGTTGATCACTGGCGAGAACGAACTGATCACCGCTCGTTCGATGCGCCGTGGCTGTTGCGCGAGGGCAACCAGCGTAGCTGCGCCGCCCCAGGAAAAAGAGAGCACGTGTTCGGCGGCGAAGTGGTCGATCAGCTCGAGCAGGATCTGCCCTTCGACTTCCTTCGTCAGATGTTTCTCGTGTCGGTTGTGGGCTTTTGACCGGCCCGCGTAGGGCTGGTCGTAGCAAACCACGTTGAATTGCGGGTGCAGGTTTTTCACAGTCTGTGCAAACGACGCAGTCGTGGCCATCGAGCCGTTGACCAGGATGATGGTCTTTTCTGCGGCGTCTGCGCGATAGAACTCCGTGTAAACCCGATACTGACCCTGTATATCCAGCACAGCGATTTCTGGCCTCATGTCATAAGACTCCTGGCAAGCAAGCGGGTATGCGCGCAAATAGAGATTGCACGAGCTTTGTGACAGGTAGGCATACGCCTGGAATTTGCTTGGCCCATGTCGATCCATGACTGCGGTCGACGGGTATTGTTATTGGCGGGCAGTCTGCCGGCTGAGGCGGAGCCTTGAAGGCTCTCTACCGGCAAAAAGTTTCTTGGATGTATGTTGTGACTCATCGGTCACAATCTGGCCGACGTCCTGATTCAAGCAGGGGGATGGGGATCGCGCAAGTGCCATTGGTAAATTGTTCGACAACTTCTGCTGAGCGGTCACAGGCTTAGAACAAATGGATCTCTTCGGTGCGCAAAGCACGGTACTCGCCCGGTTTTAGCGCGTTATCGAGCAGTAGCGGGCCCATGGATTCGCGGTGCAGGCGCAGGACTTTGTTGTTGAAGAACCCAAACATGCGCTTCACCTGATGGTAACGACCCTCGACGATGCTTAACCGCGCCGAGCGTGGGCCGAGCCGTTCCAGATGCGCCGGTTGTGTGGTCAGGTCCTCGAAGGCGAAGTAGATGCCCTCGGCGAAGGTGATCGCGTATTCCGGCCCGATCGCCTCTTCGGTTTCGACGTAATAGACCTTCGGCAGCTTGGTCTGTGGCTGGGTCAGACGGCGCGACCACGCGCCGTCGTTGGTGATCAGCATCAGACCGGTGGTGTTGAAGTCCAGACGCCCGGCGATGTGCAGATCGTCCTTGTCGGGTTCGTCGATCAGGTCGAGCACGGTCGGGTGCTGCGGGTCACGGGTGGCACTGACGCAGCCCGGTGGTTTGTGCAGCATGAAGTAGCGCGCCGGTTTACCGACCTGCAACACCTCGTCGTCGACTTCGACTCGGCTGAAGTCGAGTACTTCGCTGTGGGGATCGCTGACGACTTTTCCGTCAATCCGCACGCGCTTTTCCACCAGCAACAGACGAACCTGCTGACGGTTGTAGCGGGGCAGGTTGCTGAGGAAACGGTTGACACGCATGTTCAGAATTCGCAGGGTGAAAGGCCGCGCATCTTACGGGATCGACGGCCGGGTCGCTTGCAGTTGCGCCTCGACCTGCGCGCAACGCGGGCACAGGCAGGATTGGTTGCGCAGTTCTGGCGGCAGCGCTTGGAGCACGGCCGGGTCGATAGTCACGCCATAGCACCAGCATTCGCGGTCGGCGGTGCGCGGGTCGGCGAGGCTGCAGTCGTTGCGGGCGCCGCAGGCCGGGCAATGGTCGGGTTTAACGTCAGATTCAGGCATAAGTCGAGTGAGGCATTTCCACGCAGATTCGGTTGCGGCCGGTTTGTTTGGCCCGGTACATCGCATGATCGGCCCGCGACAGCAGGCTGTGCAAGGTGTCATCGCGTTGCAGGGTGGTGACACCGATGCTCACCGTCAGATTGAGGCTGTGGCCGTTGTAGGCATATTCATGCTGTTCGACATGTTGGCGGATCTTCTCGGCAATTTTCTGAGCGGTGTCGCCGTCGGTGTCCTTCAGCAAAACGATAAATTCCTCACCACCCCAGCGGCAGACAATGTCGGCGTGGCGCAGGCAGCTTTGCAGATCGCGGGCAAAACCGATCAACACCTGATCGCCGGCCATGTGTCCGTAGGTGTCGTTCAACACTTTGAAGTGATCGAGGTCGAGCAGCAACGCGGTCAGTGGTTTGGTCTCGCGTTGCGCTTCGTGCAGAGCCTGTGCGGCGAGAATGTCGAAGCCTCGGCGGTTGGGCAGTTCGGTGAGGCTGTCGAGGGTGGCCTGGGCGTGGATTTTGCGCTGGAAACGTTTGATCACACGGTTGAGCAACGCCAGGACAATCAGCGTCACCAACAGGCAGATCAGCAGATTCAAGTACAGCGACTGCCGGATTTCACTCAGCGCGCCGTCCTCGCGTTTATCGACGAACAGGTACCAGTTCAACTCCGGAATAAATCGCACGTTGAGAAAATGCCCCTGACCATGGGTGGCATATTCATAGCTGCCGCTGTGCGGTTTGGGCAATTGACTGACCAGGCCTTTCAGGCTTTCGAGTTCACCGAGACGCTGGCCGATGTGCGCACCTTCCGGGCCGCCGTCGGCACCGGTCAACACCAGCCGGCCGAAGGTATCGACGAAATACACGCTGCGTTGATAGCGCTGTTGATACTTGTCGATCAGCTTGATCACCGCGTCCACGGTCAGGCCGACGCCCGCCGCGCCGATGAAGCGGTTGTGGTAGTCGTAGACCTTGTAGTTGATGAAGAACGTCAGGTTGTCCTTGTTGGCCAGATCCGGGTCGACGTTGATTTCGTACGGGTCTTTCATGTCGCGCACGCGGAAGTACCAGGTGTCGCGCGGCTCATCGACCTTGACCTGCTTGAGCACGCCTTTGGCGTGGTAATAGGTGTGGGTGCTGTCGGACACGAAAAACGCCGTGTAGGCGCCGTAATGGGTCATGACCTCGTCGAGGTAGCGGGTCATCTGCTCGGGGTTCTGTTCACCGTTGACCACCCAGTCGCGCATGAAAGTATCGCGGGACATCATCGAAGAAATCAGGATCGGCCGGACCAGGTCTTTCTGGATTTCCGAGTAGACCGTGTCGGAGGTCAGCGGCAGTTCGGTGTTGACGATGCTGTCGCGGATCGATGCGCGGGAGGCGTAGTAGCTCAGCAGTGACGTGGCGAGGAACCCGGCGCCGAGGAGGGCGATCAGCGTCAGGACCAGCGAGCGTTGCGAGTACAGGGGAGAACGAAGCGGCATGGCGGTTCCGTTGGCAGTTGCCCGATGGCATGCATTCTAGTGGGATGGCCGGGAAAAGACTGCGGGATTTATGCCTGAAATGGCAGGGGATATGGCGCAGAGGGTGTGCCAGGAGGATCGCTCCCCTCACCCCAACCCTCTCCCGGAGGGAGAGGGGGCTAAATTGTGGTGATTTCAAAAGTTGTGTTCGGCTCGATATCACCGAATGGCAACCACCTGGCAAACACCTCGGTCAGTCTCCTCTCTCCCCGGGAGGGAGAGGGGCTAAATTGTGGTGATTTCAAAAATTGTGTTCGGCTCGGTATCACCGCATGGCAACCACCTGGCAACCACCTCGGTCAGTCCCCTTGCCCTCCTGAGAGGGGGCTAAATTTTGCTGAGTTCAAAACTTGAGTTCGACGGAGTATCACTGAATGACAACCCTCTTACAGATACCTCGGTCAGTCCCCTCTCCCTCCGGGAGAGGGCTAGGGTGAGGGTTGGTTTTTGGATCAGCTCCGAGTTTCAAGATACGTCCGCCACCCGCCCAAATGGCTGATGTCCAGCGCACCTTCCAGACCATACGGTTCGCAGATAAATCCGCTCTCCCAACGCCCATCCGCCAACTGCACCTTGCCCAGTCCAAGCGGCGCCGGAATTCCGGTCAGGAACGAGCCCAATTCGCTGCTCGGCAACTCCCACACTTCCACCGCAATCGCCACGCCGCCATGCTTGACTCGTACCATCCCCGGACGCAGTGGTGGGCCGCCGGCCAACGCATACAGTTGATAGTCCGGCGAACTGAACGTTGTCTCCAGCAAGCGCCCAACCCGCTGGGTCAGTTGCCAGTTCAACGCCAACCCCTGCAGATGCGCGCCACACACCACGATGCGTGCGCGATCATGGCGAGCTGCGTTCGCCGGTGTCGGCAGGTCGCAATCCAACTGACGCTGCAATGCATCGGCCACGCTCAGCAGGTATTGATCGGTAAACACCCGGCCAAACAACGTCACGCCCCACGGCAAACCGTTGGCCATGAACGCGCTCGGCACGGCGACGGCGGCGTAGTCGAGCAGGTTCATGAAGTTGGTGTAGTAACCCAGTTCGGAGTTGCGCAGCACCGGTTCTGCGTCCAGTTCGGCCAGTGTCACCGGGCGGCCGATGGTCGGGGTCAGTACGCAGTCGAGCCCTTCGAGTGCCTGGTCGCACAGGGCTTTCAGGGCTTGCAAGCGATACTGCGCGCGGAAGGTCTGCACGCCGGTCACCGCTGGCGCTTTGGCCAGCACGGCGCGGATCACCGGCAACACCGCTGCGGGATTCTGCTCCATCAGTTCACCGGCGACGCTGTAGCGCTCGGCGACCCACGGCCCTTCGTAGAGCAAGCGTGCGGCTTCGAGGAACGGCGACAGATCCAGTTCAACCGCTTCGCCACCCAAAGCCTTGAGCCGGTCGATGGCATCGCCGAACAGCAGCGGGCTTTCGACGCAGCCGAAAAACTCAAGGTCCTGCGCGCGCGGCACACCGAAACGAAACGCCCGTGGCGCACCAAACGCCGAGCCGTCATTCCATGATGGATTGCGGCGGCTGTACTCATCACGCGGATCAAGTTTGGCGGTCAGCGCCAGCAATTGACTGGCCTCACGCGCAGTGGCGGTGAACGTAGTCACGCAATCCAGCGTGCGGCAAGCCGGCAGCACGCCGGCCGTGGAGATCAGCCCTTTGCTCGCCTTCAACCCGACCAGATTGTTCAGCGCCGCCGGCACCCGACCGGAGCCTGCGGTGTCGGTGCCCAGGGCAAAACTCGCCACGCCCAATGCCACCGCCAGCGACGAACCGGCGCTGGAACCGCCGGACGGATACTCCGCCAACACGCTGTTGGGGCATGCGCCAAAAGGCGAGCGACTGCCATTGAGGCCGGTGGCGAACTGATCGAGATTGGTCTTGCCCAGCGGAATCGCCCCCAGCGCCAGCAATTGCTCGACGATGGTCGCCGAGCGCTCTGGCACGTAAGAAAAGTCCGGGCATGCGGCGGTGGTGGGAATGCCGGCCAGATCAATGTTGTCCTTGATCGCGAAGGGCACGCCGTACAGCGGCAGACTGTCGAGGTCACGACCGTCGAAGGCGGCGAGGTACGGCTCCAGTTCTTCGGCGCTGAGCAGATGAATGAACAGGTGATAATCCGGGTTCAGCGCGGCGGCTTTTTCCCGCAGCTTCGGCAGCAGCTGACGCGGTGTGGTGGCGCCGGAGCGATAGGCCTGGCGCAGAACATCGAGTTGCAGATTCATGAGTTGATCCTTATCCAATTGGCTTCAGTCGAGTTCGAGTACCACGAGCCGTTGCCCGGCGCGCACCGCCGAACCGGGCTGCACGCGAATCTCGCGCACCACCCCGGCCATCGGCGCGAGTACCGGGATTTCCATCTTCATCGACTCGAGAATCACCAGCACATCGCCCGCCGCGACACGGCTGCCGGCCTCGACCTGCACCTGCCAGAGGTTGCCGGCAATGTGGCTGTCGACGCTGTGTTCACCGTCGACCAACGGCGAATCCTCGCTGCACGGCGCCAGGGCTTCTTCGCTGTCGAAATGTGCCTGGCCACTGGTGATCCAGCGTTCGCGCTCGGCATTGAAGGCGCCCTGTTGCTGAGCCCGAAACGCGCTGATGCTCTCGGCTTCACGGTTGAGAAACGCCTGATAATCGGCAAGGTTGAGCTGGCTGTGTTCGATGTTGAGTTCGAAGCGCCCGAGCGGAAAATCCCGGCGGATACGCAGCAGCTCGTCGGCGCTGACCGGGTAGAACCGGATCTGGTCGAAGAAGCGCAGCAGCCACGGTTTGCCATCGAACGCGGCGACTTCGCGATAGCGATTCCACATCTGCAACGTGCGCCCGACAAACTGATAACCGCCGGGGCCCTCCATGCCGTACACGCACAGGTAGGCGCCGCCGATGCCCACCGAATTCTCCGCAGTCCAGGTGCGTGCCGGGTTGTATTTGGTGGTCACCAGACGATGGCGCGGGTCCAGCGGGGTCGCCACCGGGGCGCCGAGGTAAACGTCGCCAAGGCCCATCACCAGATAGCTTGCGTCGAACACTGTGCGCTGCACGTCGTCGAGGTTCGGCAGGTCGTTGATGCGGCGGATGAGCTCCAGATTGCTCGGGCACCACGGCGCGTCCTTGCGCACGGTGGTCATGTATTTTTCGATGGCCAGTTGGCAGGCCGGATCGTCCCAGGACAGCGGCAAATGCACGATGCGCGACGGCACTTGCAGATCGTTGGCCGCACACACCGCGTCCCATTCGCCGGCGATGATGCCGAGCAGATCGGCGAGTGGCAGTTGCTCGGGCTGGTAGTGGATTTGCAGCGAGCGAATGCCGGGCGTGAGGTCGATCACGCCGTGCAGGGTTTTGCTTTCCAGCGCTTGCATGAGCGCGTGGGCGCGGAAGCGCAGGACGAGATTGAGTTCAGGCTCGCCGATTTCCAGGAGTAAATGAGTGTCGCCAGAAACCCGCCCGACAAGCCGCCTGTCACCCTGCCCCAACGTCAGCACCACAGGCGACACAATTCCCTGTGGGAGCTGGCTTGCCAGCGATGAAGTTGATGCGGTGTCTGGACGGGCCCCATCGCTGGCAAGCCAGCTCCCACAGGTATCCCACTGGCAGGCCAGGTTGCGGGCGTTTGAGAGAGAGACAGGGATGAACTGGATTTTATCGCCCGCCTTGAGCTGCCCCAGTTGCCAAAGGTCCGCCTCGATCACCGTCACCGGGCAGACAAAACCGCCAAGGCTCGGGCCGTCCGGGCCGAGGATCACCGGCATGTCACCGGTAAAGTCCACTGCACCGATTGCATACGGATTGTCGTGAATGTTCGATGGATGCAACCCGGCTTCACCGCCATCGGCGCGCACCCACTCCGGCTTCGGCCCGATCAGGCGCACGCCGGTGCGGCTGGAATTGAAATGCACTTCCCACAAGGTGGTGAAGAACGTGTTGATGTAGTTTTCGGTGAAGTATTCCGGCGCGCCGTGCGGGCCGTAGATCACCCGGATCTGCCGCACCGCTGGCAACGCGGTGATGTGCTGTTCGGCCAGCTGCTGACCAGTACAGCGGTCAGTCAGCGCAGGGATATGCAACACATCCCCGGCACGCAATGCCCGACCACCATGGCCACCAAACTGGCCAAGGGTGAAGGTGCTTTTACTGCCCAGATAATCCGGCACCTGCAAGCCACCGCGCAGGCACAGATAACTGCGTGCCCCGGCGCCGCTGATGCTGCCCAGATGCAGTGTCGCGCCCGCCGGGATCAGCAGGGCGGTATTCATTGGCGCGCTTTCCCCCTCAAGCGTCAGGCCAATCGGCGCACCGGTCACCGCGATCACCGCTTCACAGTTGAAGCGCAGCAGCGGCCCGCTCATGGTGATTTCCAGTGCAGCTGCGCCTTCAGCGTTGCCGAGCAGGCGATTGCCCAGGCGCAGGGCGCGACTGTCCATCGGCCCGGACGGCGGCACACCGACGGCCCAGTAACCGAGGCGACCGGGGTAGTCCTGCACGCTGGTTTGCGTGCCGGCGCCGAGCACTTCGAAAGTGTTGGCGCGGTAGACCAGATGCTCCAGGCAGCGGGTCCACGGCTCACCGCTGGCGAACGGCGTATCAAGGAGAATCTGCCGCAGATAATCACGGTTGGTTTCCACGCCGTACAACAGACTGTCGCCCAATGCTTGATGCAGCTCGGCACGCGCCTGTTCGAGGGTCGGCGCCCAGGTGATGACTTTGGCAAGCATCGGATCGAAGTAGGGCGGGATCTCGCAGCCGGCTTCGACCCAGGTATCAATGCGCAGTTGAATGCCGTTGGCCGGCGGGAATTCCACGGCCGTCAGCAAGCCCGGACTCGGCTGGAAATCGCGCCCCGGATCTTCCGCATACAGTCGCGCCTGAATCGCATGGCCTTCGGGTTTCAGTGCGCCATACAACGTGCTCAGCGGCGGCAGATCACCGGCCGCCAGTTCGATCATCCAGCGTACCAGGTCGACGCCCCAGACCTGTTCGGTGACGCCATGCTCCACCTGCAGCCGTGTGTTCACTTCGAGAAAATAGAAGCGCTGCGCCTCGCTGTCGAAGACGAATTCCACGGTGCCGGCGCTGCGGTAGTTCACCGCTTGCGCCAGTTTGATCGCCGCCGCGCACAGCGCTTCGGCCATGCCGTCCGGCAGGTTCGGTGCCGGGGTTTCTTCAAGGACTTTCTGGTTGCGCCGTTGCACCGAGCAGTCGCGTACGCCGAGGGCGATGACCTCACCGCGACCGTCGCCGAACACCTGTACCTCCAAGTGCCGGGCGCGCTGGATGTACTTCTCGATGAACACTCCGGCGTCGCTGAAATTGTTCTGGCCGAGGCGTTTCACCGCTTCGAACGACTCGCTCAGTTCGCTGGCATTGCGACACACACGCATGCCGATGCCGCCACCGCCGGCGGTGCTTTTCAGCATCACCGGATAGCCCACCTGTTCGCCGGCGATCAGCGCGGCGTCGAGGCTGTCGAGCAGCTCGGTGCCTTCGAGCATCGGCACACCATGCTGTTTGGCCAGCGCGCGCGCGGTGTGCTTGAGACCGAACACCCGCAGTTGTTCGGCTGTAGGGCCGATGAACGCGATGCCGTGCGCTTCGCAGGCCTCGGCGAAGGCGGCGTTCTCGGACAGGAAACCGTAACCGGGATGAATGGCAGTCGCGCCGCTGGCCGTGGCAATGGCGAGGATTTTGTCGACGGCCAGATAAGTGCCGGCGGCGGCCCCTTCACCGAGGCTGTGGGCTTCAGCGGCGTGCAGGATATGCAGGCTGGCGGCATCGGCTTCGGAATACACGGCGACGCCTTGCACTTGCAAGTCACGCAGCGTGCGCAGGATGCGGCAGGCGATGGCGCCCCGGTTGGCGATGAGGATTTTTTCGAACATGGCATAACCCCTGAAGGGGAAGCGGGCCGTCCCGCCGTTTTTCGACAGACATCCGGGCCGTCCCGGATGAAAAAAACATTTACTTCAAATCACTACAGGTCCCTGTGGGAGCTGGCTTGCCAGCGATGACGCCGGCACTACCAACATCAATGGTGACTGACACACCGCTATCGCTGGCAAGCCAGCTCCCACAAGGTTTAGGGGTGTCTGGGAGATTTCAGGCACTGCCCGGAACGCGCCTGGCACAGTGCGAAAAACCAACGGCGCAATCGGCTCATGGTCAGTTCCATACCAGCAACTGCGCAGGTGTCGGGTTGTATGCGTTGCACGGGTTGTTCAATTGCGGGCAGTTGGAAATCAGCACGATCACATCCATCTCCGCACGCAAATCGACGTACTTGCCCGGTGCCGAAATCCCGTCCTCGAAGGTCAGCCCGCCATCCGCCGTCACCGGCACATTCATGAAGAAATTGATGTTCGGCCCGATGTCGCCTTTGCCCAGCCGCCCGTCGTGGACGCAGGCGCGCAGGTAGTTGTCGCGGCAGCTGTGCATGTAGCGTTTTTCCAGGGCGTAGCGCACGGTATTGCTCTCTTGTGCGCAGGCGCCACCGAGGGTGTCGTGGCGCCCGCAGGTGTCGGCGACGATGGTCAGCATCGCGTGGCCGAGATTGGAATACAGCACGCTGCCGGTGCTCAGGTAGACGCTGTTTTGCCGACGCAAGGTGCGTTGCACGTCGTAGCGCTCCTTGGGATTGGCGAGGCTGTAGAACAAGGTGTCGATGGCCTGATTGCCTTCCAGGTCGAGGATGCGCAGGGTCTGGCCGGCCTTGACCTCCATCAGCCAGGGTTCACCGGCCGGGATCGTGGCGCGGTACACCGCTGTGTCGGGTTGTTTTTGCGAAGTGGCGATAGCAACGGACATGGCAGCGATCCTCAGGCGAACAAACGGTCGGTGTTGATAAAGCCGCGCTCGTTTTCCGGGCGCGAGGTGCGGCAGTGTTCGGCGACGCTCGCGTCGGCGTTCATCCAGCTCAGCTTCAAGGGTTTTGGCGCGTATTCCGGTGCCGGATCCATCGGGTGTTGCAGGGCGGTGAGCACCACCAGCGTGTCCATCGGCGCGTACAACTCGATGTAGTCGCCGGCCCTGGAGTTGCCCTCGACGAAGTGGAAGCGTCCGGCGTCATCGACGTTCACGCGGCTGAACAGGTTGAGGGTCATCAGCAGGTCGGACAGGCCCAGCCCCCACTTGCCCAGTTCCACCAGCAGGTTGTCGGTGCCGTTGCGGAAGAAGCCGTTGCGCAGTTCCTGGTAACGGCCCTGGCCGTATTTCTCGGCCACTTCCTCGGCGCAGAGCACGCCGCCGAGGCTGTCGCTCCAGCCGCAGGTGTCGGCGGTGATCGCGGCCAGTACGCGGCCCATGTCCGAATACAGGCAATGGCCGCTGGTGAGCTTGGCGGTGTGTTGGCATTTGAGGCTGTCGGGCAGGTTCAGCCGTTCGGTTTTTTCATTGGCATTGAGCAGGGTCAGGCTGACGTTGGCGCCGCCGCGCAGATCAGTCAGGCGCAGCAATTGGCCGCGCTTCAACACGAAAGAGCGATGGCCGCCGCCGGGAAGCATTTCTTCGGCAAACGGTGGGAACAGTTGGGTCGAATCGGTCATTGGAGCAATCCTCTCAAGCGGTGTGAAGGGCGCCTGCCAGTGGCAACGGCAGGGCGTCGACGGCGGCGCGTTGGGCGCAGCGGTCGCTGTTCAAAGGGATGTCGTAGGTGATGCGCGCGCCATAGGCGCCGGGGGCGTGCGGGTCGAGGCGAACCTTGTCGAACACCAGCAGCCGGGTGCCGAGACTGAAACCTTCGGACAGGTCATGGGTGACCATGAACACCGTCAGTTTCGTCTCGCGCCACAGCTCCAGCAGCAAGGCGTGCATGTCCTTGCGGATGCCCGGATCGAGCGCGCCAAACGGTTCGTCGAGCAGCAGCACCCGCGGTTTCATGATCAGCGCCTGGGCAATTGCCAGCCGTTGCTGCATGCCGCCGGACAGCTGCGCCGGGTATTTGTCGAGCGCATGGCCGAGGCCGACTTTGTCGAGCAATGCCGCGGCCTGTTCGCGCGCCTCACGTTTGGCGCTGCCGAACAACCGACCGAACAACGGCGAGCAAGGCAGTTCAAGGCCGAGGGCGACGTTGTCGAGCACGCTCAAATGCGGGAACACCGAGTAGCGCTGGAACACCACGCCACGGCTGGCATCCGGTTCGTTGGCCAGTGGCCGGCCGTCGAGCAGGATCGTGCCGCGACTGGCGGTTTCCTGCCCCAGCAGCAGGCGCAGGAAGGTCGATTTGCCGCAACCGGAGGCGCCGACCAGGGTGCAGAATTCACCCTCGTTGACGCTCAGGTTCAAGCCTTCGAGCACGACCTGATCGGCGTATTGCTGCCAGACGTTTTTGACTGTGATGAAGCTCATTTGGCCGCCCCCTCATACCAAGGGAATGCGCGGCGGGTCAGGTATTTCAGGCCCCAATCCATCAGCCAGGCGAGGAGGGTGATCCACACCACGTACGGCAGGATCACGTCCATCGCCAGATAACGCCGGACCAGAAAGATCCGGTAGCCGAGACCGTCGGTGGAAGCGATCGCCTCGGCGGCAATCAGGAACAGCCACGCCGAGCCGAGCATCAGCCGCAGCGAGATCAGCAAACGCGGCAGCAGTTGCGGCAGGACCACGCGCAGCATCAGCGTCCAGGTCGAGGCGCCGAGGGTCTGCGCCTTGATCAGCAGTTCGACGGGGATTTCCCGGGCGCGCTGTTCCAGATCCCGGGCGAGGGCCGGAGTGATGCCGATCACGATCAGCATGACTTTCGACAACTCACCCAGACCGAAAACGATGAACAGGATCGGCAGGATCGCCAGCGGCGGCACCATCGACAGCACCGTCAGCAACGGCGACAACGGTGCGCCGAACAACGGCAAGGTGCCGGCAGCTATGCCCAGGCACAGCCCGGCCAGCGCAGCGATGCCGAGGCCGATGGCCAGACGCCGCAGGCTGGAGGCCGTGTCCTGCCACAACAGGTAATCACCGGTGCGGCTGTCGGCATTGAAGGCCAGTCGCTTTACCGCGTCGCTCATCTGTACCGCGCTAGGCAGCAGTTTGTCGTTGGGGTTGTCGGCCAGGCGCTCGGCCGAGCCCATGAAGTAGGCGAACAGCACCAGGGCGAACGGCAGGATCACCAACAGCAGGCGACTCGGGCGATCCGGGTGGTGATTGATCAGGCGCATGGCCAAATCCTCCGTGGTTTACAGCTTGGCGTCGGCAGCCATTTGCACGTAGGTCGGATCGAAACGCAGCTTGAGGTTGCCGGTGTCGCCGCTGGTCACGCCGTTGGCGAAGGCCATGCCGACCGCGCTGGTGTCTTTCGCGCCTTCGCCAAGCAAGCCGTGCTGGAACGAGAACTCGGCGACCTTGCGCATGGTTTCCGGCAGTTGTTTGCTGGTGGCGAAGCTCAGGGCTTCCTTCGGTGTGGCGAACAGTCGGGTGGTGTCCAGTTGTGCCTGGAATCCGCCCAGATCAGTGCCCGAGGCCTTGGCCATGTGCTCCAGCGCGCTTTTGCTCGCGGCGTTCTTCGCGTTCATCAGCTCGACCACTTCGAACCACGCACCGGTCAGCGCTTTGCCCAGCGCCGGGTTGTCTTTGAGGGTGGCGCTGTTGACCACCATCATGTCCATGATCTCGCCGGGAATCTGGCTGGAGTTGAACACTTCGGTCACCCCCGGTTTGGCCTTGATGTCCGAGAGCATCGGGTTCCAGGTGGTCACGGCTTTGACTTGCGCGGTGTTGAAGGCAGCCGAGATATCGGCGTCGGACGTGTTGACCACTTTCAGGTCTTGCTCGGTCAGGTCGACCGAGTCCAGTGCCCGGGCCAGCAGGTAGTGCGAGACTGACAGTTCGACCAGATTGACGTCCATGCCCTTGAGGTCGGCGACTGTCTTGCCTTCACCTTTGAGGACGATGCCGTCATTGCCGTTGGAGAAGTCGCTGACGATCAGTGCGGTGCTGTCGACGCCGCCGGCGGCGGGAATGGTCAACGCATCCATGTTGGTCATGGTGCAGCCGTCGAACTGGCCGGCGGTGTACTGGTTGATCGATTCGACGTAGTCATTGAGTTGCACGACGTCGATCTTGATTCCGTATTTCTTCGCCCATTTGTCGACGATGCCTTGGCTGCCGGCGTATTCCCACGGCATCCAGCCGGCGTAGATCGTCCAGCACACGCTGAAGTGGTCTTTCTGGGCGGCGGGGGATTGCGTGCTGATGAGCGCGGCGAACGCAGCGGCGAGCAGGGCGGGCAAACGTAGTCGGGACATGGTGGGTTCTCCAGTTGATCAAGGGCGGACAGGAAGGCAACGCGGCACCGCGAACGGTGGCTTGTCTCCCGGGCTTTTGTCCCGCCGTGTAACCTCAACTGGAGGTCGCCAACTCTCGGACCAGCCACTCGCGAGTGCGAGCCGGAACCCTAGTCAGCCATTGCAAATTGTGGTGCCGCGAACCTGTGATGACTCCTGCACGGGTTCGCTAAAGCGAGAGGCGTGCCAAGTCGCGTCAGGCGCTCTGGCGCGGGCTCACGGGGTGGATCATCGCTGATGCGCAGCGGAGCGACGCTTTGTGTTGGTGCGCGACTGCACCGTGATGCAGCGTGTCTGCCGCTGATCTGATGCTGATGCACCGTTGGCACTCGGCCCTGATTTGTCAGTCAAACCAGATGTCAGCCGGTCTGTGCCGACTGCTGTCGCAGGTCTTTCAGGAGGCCGCCATGCTTATTCAGAAAACGTTGCGTCGGGTGCTGCTGGGAGCGGTGCTCGGTCTGGGCTTATCCGGCTGTTATTACTACGCCGGCCCTTACGATGCTTACCCTTCTACTTACTACTCTCCGGGCTATTACTCGCCTTATTACTACGGCGGCTATTACGGTCCGCGCTACTACGGCGGCGGGCGCTACTACTACGGTGGCCACGGCTATCGGGGCGGCTATGGACGGGGTTATCACGGCGGTGGGTACCACGGTGGTCACCATTGATCAGTCGCTGAATGACAGCGTTTTCCAAATGAACAGGATTTCATCAATCACTTGTTTCAACTTGTTGCAGGAACGCACCAGATGCCGAAAACGCTGTCTGATTTCTCGTCAGTCACCGAATAAACGACTGACGCCTGCCAGCGTCGCTGGCGAGGCTACCCGCGGTCCAGGAGGCCGCCATGTATAGACGAATTCTTCTGCTTGCTGCGTTGATGTTTTCCGTTGCCGGTTGCGTCCCGTACTCTTACGCGGACTCGTATTACAGCTCAGAGGTCTACACGTCACCCGCACCGGCCTACTACAACACGGGCGGCACCTATTACCGCGGTGGCAGCACGTATTACGCGCAGCCTCGCTACTACCAGCCAGCTCCGCGGTATTACCAGCAACCGCGTTATTACCAATCGGCGCCGCGCTACTACCAACCGGCACCACGTTATTACGAAAGTCGTCGCTGGCACGACAATGATCGCGGGCGCTGGGATGGCCACCGTCGCGGCGGTTGGGATAACGATCACCGCGGTCGTGGCAACTATGACCGACACAGTGGACGCGGTGACCACAACGGACGTGGCAATCGCTGGTAATCATCCGCAAATGAAAGCGGCGCAATTAGCGCCGCTTTTTTATGCCCGTCGAAAAGTCGTCCCATTAGCCATCTCCCAGGGCATTCCCAGACGCTTCCTACAGTTTCATTTCCTTGCATTTGTTAGCGTCTGTTCGTGCCGATCGAGGTGAGCAAAACTCAGTTCAACAGCGGCGAATAAAAGGACGATGCCGCTATGAAGCTTCTTGTGATTCACCAAAACTTTCCGGGCCAGTTCCGTCATGTGGTGCTGGCGGCGATTGACAGGCGTTATGAGATTTTAGCGATAGGTCGGGATACGGCGCCGGGTATCGCAGGAGTGAAAATATATCGATACCGCGCTGCCAGCCGAGCACCAGGCGGTATTCACCCCTACCTGACCCGTTACGAACAAGCGGTGACTGATGGACAGAAGGTTTTTGAGATTCTGAGCTGGCTGAAACATTCGGGTTATCGGCCGGACGTGATTCTCGCTCATCCCGGATGGGGGGAAACGCTCTTCGTCAAGGATGTCTATCCTGACGCGCCGCTTATTCACTATTGCGAATATTACTATCGGGCGCGGGGCGCAGATTCCGGGTTCGACCCTGAATTCCCGCGAGCCACAAGAGAGTCATCAAGGCTGCGAGTGCTTAATTCGCTGCATCTTTTGAATCTTGAGCAATGTGACATTGCCATTGCGCCCACGCGGTGGCAGCGCAGTCTGTTTCCGGCCGCTTATCAGTCGGCCATTCGGGTTATTCACGAGGGCGTCATTCAAAGTTCCTGTTTGGCGAAAGTTGGGGACGTCAGGTTGCCCAATGGCGTCGAACTGAGAGCCGGGCAGCCGATCGTTACTTATGTCGCGAGGAATCTTGAGCCTTATCGCGGGTTTCACAGTTTTATGCGAGCGATCCCGCATATTCAGGCTGAGTGTCCCGATGCGCAGATAATCATAGTGGGCGGTGATGAAGTCAGTTACGGGTGTAAGCCGGTTGGATATGCAAATTGGCGCAGCAAAATGGAGGCTGAGATATGTTTCGATGACTCCAGGGTGCATTTCACAGGGAAGCTTCCTTATCGGACTTACCGGGCAGTCCTGGACTGTTCAAAGGTTCATGTTTATTTGACGTATCCGTTTGTTTTGTCGTGGTCGTTGCTGGAGGCGATGGCAGTTGGGTGTGCGGTAATAGCGTCGGACACGGCTCCGGTAAGGGAAGTGATCGTTGATGGTCACAATGGGTTGCTGGTGGACTTCTTCGATCATCACGCTATTGCCAAACGTATTGCCAGGGTTCTTGAATCCGCTGGTGAGTACGACCGCCTTCGCAGCGCTGCGAAGTTGACGGCGAGCAGATTTAATGTGGAGTACGGCACGAAACAATACTTTGAGGTGTTTGAGAACGCGACATCCGGGTATCTCAAGAAACAGCCTGCTCCTCAGTTTGGCAGGGAGGTTTGAAATGCTCCGGATGTCGTATAAGCAATTGATTAAATGGTTTAAGAAGTTGTTGAAATACGGCTTGTTTATTTATGCCTGTTATTGCGTGGTGGATTTTTATATCCGTGAAGAAGAAGTCGCCGCGGCGATGGCAATCTATTACGCGGATCAGGAGGCCTGCCAAAAGAAGCTGGCGAGCATGAAGCAGGTGCCCATACTGGGCGGCAGCTATGTGGATAAGACTCTGGTCCCGGAGTTTTATGTGGGCATGCCTGAATTGGCGAATAAAAAAGCCTGCCTTGCCAATACGCTCAAGGGGCATTTCTGGTGGACCGGGACGGGCTTGCGCCGGTACCAGGATCAGAGCTTGGGGTCGATCCCTGAAAGTTGGCGTCTTTATAAACTGAACGCCGGGCTTTATACAAGAAAAGAGACTACCGAGCCCCATGAGCGGGGTTATCGGCACGTCAACTGGCCGGATGAGTTGATTGTGAAGTTGAAAAATTATCCGGGACTGGAACTTTGGCTGAATGCACCTCCGCCGCATTTCAAGAATGAGGCTTCCGTTCGAAAGTTTGTCATTGCTGACTGGCCGCGGCGTGATGGCACCCCTCGCTTGATAAGCTGTAACGGCTTGATTCGCCCGGCTGCAGAGGAAGAATTGACTGACGAGAAACTGTCAAAGTTCAGCAGAGCTGAATTGGAAAATCTGGATTTTGGTAGGCTGAGCTTTTTTTGCACTGTGGAGTTGCACAGTTTTGACTTTGCCGGGGGGCACGGTCGGGTAAGTCTTGGACTGTCGTCATTACGCGAAGCACCTGAGATGCTCAAGTTTCTCAGTGAGTATCTTTCACGCTCTGTTATTACAAGGAAGTAACGATGAGTTATGTTTTTAGCGATCTGGAAAAGTCAGAGATTTTAAATGCAGCAAATGTTTGCAAGGGACTGATGTTCGATTCTGAAGATACCGAATATCTTGCGCTGAAATTAACAGGGGCTAGCTGCGCTCCCCTGTATCAAAAGCTATTCGATATTATTGGCCTCAGAGTTTCTGAGGTTACCGTTGTCGATAATGAAACGGGGAAAATTCTGAAAAGCGCCAGGCTCTGGCTTGCCGTGGCCATTGATGCCAACGGGGGAAACGGTGCCTACTCCGCCCTGATTCGCGGTTATACCTCGCGGCAAGGTGAACTGAGATTGAATAAAATCTTCAGTGAAGAACTGATGCAGCTGTCATCGAATCAGGTCGCCGCCAATTTCATCAATACCTTGATCGACGGATCCCTCGCTGGTCGGCTGGCACCCTGGACGGTTCCATCCATCAGCCAGATTGCAGAGATTGATGCCAGTGCGATCGGCAAGGCACTGTTTAGTGAGGATTGCGGAGAGACGGATACCGCCGTGAGCCATAACGCCGGCTGGTCAGGGACAGTCGGATTCAGCCTGTTGGGTGGAGCGCCGCCCTATGAAACCTGGAGATTGATCTCCGCGGGTGATTCGCAAGGGGAAGATGGCGGCCCGCCGACTCAAACAAAAGCCAACAGGCTCGATGACTATAAAAATATTCTGTTCGCCATCGATTCCTACAGTGTCGGCCTGCGAGCGGCGATCAGCAATTTCGGCGTCAATCCATTGCAAAGTCTGCTTTCCGTCGTGCCAGAGCAAATCAATATCGCGCTTGCCAGTGGCAGCCTCAATCCGCTGATTCAGCATGTAGTGAAAGGCACGCCGGTTTCCGTCGTGGTCGACCTGATATTGCGCTATGGCCAGAACGAATTCCTGGACATGTTCAAGCGCACCTACGACGGCGATTCAGCAGCGCCACCTACCACCGATGAAACCTTCGCCACTAACGCCTACGCATTCTTCTCGGCATTTTCACCAGAGCAGTCTCAAAGCATCGTCACCCGTTCGATAGGCGAATACGGAAACGCGAATTCATGGGCAAAACTGGCTGGCGAGTCGACACCCATCGGCCTGTCGTTGCGCAATTCCCTGAAGCAACTCAGTGAAATCGTCATCGAACGCGATGACGGTTACTCCGGACGCGGACTGGAACTCTACGATCCGCTGACCGGCGAAGGTTTCATCACCGCGCAATGGCTTGCCGATCGTGCGCAGATGTTGGCCCGGTTGATTGCCCGAACCCAGGGTTCGTTTGGAGAACACTCGCTGCAGAAGTTTTCCTACTCCGATCTCGCCTCAGCCAAACAGGTGCCGATGACCACCGGTGTGTTGAACCCGCTGGTGATGTTCGGTGATGACGGTGCGCGGTCTTTCGTGGGCGGTGCGAACACTGATCATCTGTATGGCGGCGCGGGCAATGACACGATCAACGGACTGGCAGGTCACGATGTCATCGAGGGTGGACGCGGCAACGACTTGCTTGGCGGAGGCGACGGCAATGATGCGCTGTACGGAATGGCCGGTGATGATGTTCTGGTCGGAGGAAAGGGTAACGACTCTTTGATCGGTGGCGAGGGCAGCGACCGCTATGAGTTTTCCAGCGGTGATGGCATCGATGAGATCTTCGACGCCAACGTAAATGGGCAGTTATGGATCAACGGCTCGCCGATTCCTTCACTCAAACGTCGCGCCCCTTTGAGCAATATCTGGTCGACCGAGGATCAGGCCATCACCCTGACCCTCATCGAAGAACTCACTGAACCCACCCTCAACATCAAATATGGCCTGAACGACCTCGTCGTTATCAAGAACTTCCGCCCCGGGATGCTTGGCATCCGACTTCCTGAACACCAAGACCATACGGTGTCTGCTCCCGACCTGGTTCTCCAGGGCGACTGGAAAGCGAAAGATATCGACCCCAATGTTCCCGGTGATCAGTTCTCATACGATGAGCTGGGCAACGCCTTGCTATTGCCCAACGTAAAACAGAGAAACAAGGCCGATGTGCTCTACGGCTCTGCAAAAGACGACATCATTCTCGGACTTGGTGGATCAGACCGATTGTTCGGCAAGGACGGAAACGATCAGTTGTTTGGGGATAAACAGACGACGCTCGAAAAAGCCATGGCCGCTGGTGACTCTAAAGGGAAAGCCGCTCGAGGCGATTGGCTTGATGGCGGGGCAGGTCACGATTTGCTCATCGGTACGGCGTCCCAGGACGTGCTTCTGGGCGGTAACGATCGGGATACGCTGATTGGAGGTGCGGGAGACGACGTTTTATCAGGGGATGAAACGACCGGCGCGCTGGAGCAGAAATGGGGATTCAAACGCGTCGACGTTCTTATAGACGGTGGTGTCACCAGTCACCGAACTGTCTTGTCAAAGGCCTCCTTTAACAGTTCGACGCAGGGCGATAACGATGTTCTCTACGGCCAGGGCGGCAGCGATGTTCTCAATGGCGGATGGGGCGAGGATCTGCTTGATGGCGGAACTGAAGATGATCTTCTTGGAGGGGATGGGGGGGATGACACGCTGGCCGGAGGAAGTGGTAACGACACGATAATGGGAGACAACCTTGATTGGGGCGGTGGCCTGCAAAGCAAACACCATGGCAACGATGTATTGGACGGTGGCAGTGGCGATGATTGGCTCGCTGGTAACGGTGGAAACGATGCGATTTATGGTGGTCCAGGCAATGACACTCTCAAGGGCGATGACGATGTACTGAACGGCGTTGCCGGTGACGCTGCCCACTTTTTTGGAAGCGACCTGCTGGACGGTGGTGCAGGAGACGACACACTCTGGGGCGGTGGGGCGGATGATCTGCTGTTCGGAGGTGAGGGTAACGACGCGCTGGCCGGGGATTATGCCGAGCACCCAATTCGGTACCACGGCAATGATTTACTTGATGGTGGAGCGGGCGATGACACACTTCAGGGAATGGGGGGCTCCGACACCCTGATCGGTGGAGCAGGAGCTGACGCGCTGGATGGTGATGTGTCCAACCTGCAGTCAGGTGGAATTAACAATGATTACCTTCAAGGCGATGAAGGAAACGATACCCTTCTAGGAGGCTTGGGCGCCGACACGCTTTATGGCGGCGCAGATGATGACATTTTATCCGGCGACTACGCGCAGACAGCCGAAGCCGAACATGGCGCAGATTATCTGGACGGTGGTTCAGGCAACGATACCTTGCTGGGCGGTGGTGGCAATGACACGTTATTGGGCGGGGAGGGTGTAGACCACCTTCGTGGGGATTCCGGCAATAACGTTTTTGATGGCGGGGCCGGTAACGACGTGATGGAGGGCCATGACGGCGCTGATGTTTACTATTTCGGGGTGGGTGATGGTCTTGACGTTATCACCGATTCAGGTGGCAGCAATGTCATCAAGTTCGGTGCCGGGTTCTCTGCGGAAAGTTTGAAAGCCGACATTATCGAAGTTGCCGTCGGCACAGTATTGCGGCTGGCCAATGGCGCGGGCGACGCGATACTCATCAAGAGTCACGAGCAGTGGAAGGATTCCACATTCTGTTTCAGCGATGGCGTTGTACTTGGTTATGAGGATGTCCTGCGCAAAACATTGCCGCCGATAAAGGTGCCCGAGTCACCTGTACCGGAAGTTGTAACCGCCACAGGAATCCAGCAAAGCAAAGTTGAAGACCCGGTTCAGCCAGACGATGTAACCATCGCGGCGCAACGCCCTGTGGCATCTGATCACCCCGTTGACTGGACTGAAAAATTCCTCGCGCAAATCAAATCCAAGCGCTACGCCCGCAAACACGCCACAGGTTTCACCTTGAGTGATCAAGGCGTCTGGGTTCGCAGTCATATCACGACTAGCGACACCGGTTTCATCACTCACACCGAGCTGAGCGATGACGGCGTTGAAGCGGGAACACTGTCTGAAACGCCGCCATGGATGAAGGTTGATGCAGGGCATGCCGTGGTCAGTGAAAGGCAGTCGAAAACCACAACTCGTGTCGAACATAAACAGGTGAAAGCCGATGGGACGATAGCCTCTTCAAGTCAGGCGCCTCGCTATTATCGATCCGGCTCGGCCAACGGCTTTTCATTCAATACGGGAGATGTATTGGTTGAAGACCGTAAGGAATCCGGCGCGCTTGAGGGCTGGTACATCTATCCGGCAGCAAGCTTCGGTTCGGGGGAAACGGTGCCCAAGGCGTTTCGCTGGGATGTCACAACTGAAACGATCAAACGCAAAATCGTCCCTGGCGACGATGCCGGCGGGCGAGTCAACGTCGAAGTGGAAAACGTTTTCCACGGCGGCGCGGGAGACGATCTGATTGTCGCTTATGCAGGCTCCCCACTTGACTACGGCACTGTCGGCGACAGAACGCCGGGCGCGTTTTTATCCGCAGGTGCAGGTGACGACACCTTGCTGGGCTCCGAGGGCGCCGACTATCTGGTCAGCGGGGCAGGGGATGATTGGCTTTACGGTGAAGACGGTGCCGACACCTACATCGTGCAAGCGCACGCCGGAGCAACTACCACGATTGCGGATGTGCCGAACCCTGTTTTCCACCGAGCAGAAGTTGGCGCAGCGGGGTGGAAAGACGAGTACGGATTGATCGATCAGGACACTGTCGTCCTTCCAGCAGATGCGCAGCGCGATGCACTGCAATTGAGCTGGGGTGCTGCGCTGATAGAAACCACGCATGTCGAGCTGGAACCCAACCCAGGTCGCGGGGCACACCGCAATCCGCCAAGAGCGAAAATGCTCCATCCGACACTCGATATCAATTGGGGTGGGATACAGAAAGTTCGCATCGTCTTGCCCCTCAATGGTGAACTTGAGGGGGCCGGGATTGAGCTCTTGAATTTCTCCGATGGGTCGGTCGTGAGTTTGAAACAACTCTTGGAGTCAAGTCAGCTGGGCCCCGCGCCCGAGACTTTTCATACGGGGGTAACCGTTAACAATTCAATGCGTTTTACGTCTCTGCGAGACGGACGGGCGTTGCCGTTAGTCGGTGGTCGAGGCAACGACACGATAAGCGGCGCGGGGGAAATCCGAGGCATGGAAGGGGATGACGTGCTCACGGGCAGCCCCGGTGATGATCTGCTGTTGGGTGGGCCGGGCAATGACACGCTAACCGGCGGCGCCGGAAATGATATCTACCGATACGATGGCCTCGGCAGGGACGTGATCATCAATCGGGGAGACGGCCTTGACGGAATCGACTTTTCCGAGCGCAGGCTGACGATCGACAACTTGAAGTTTCACCGTGAGCGCGATGATCTGGTGATCGTGGTGGATTACGGCATGGCACCGAAAATCCGGGTTTCCAATCATTTTGCCGCAGTCGAAAGCGCTATCGGCTTCATAAGAGTCAGCGAAGGAACAGCGACTCAAGACTACAGTGAGATGCAGATTGCTGAACGTCTGCATCCTCTTCCGCCATTGAGGGATGTCGAAGACATTTTGATAAAGGGCGACGAAGAAGCGCAGCAGGCGATGACGGAGATCATTCAGTTTTACGAGCTGAATGTCTGAGTTCTATGGCGACCGATTGAGCCAGCTCGCGATGGGAATCCTGTCGTCATCGCGAGCATCGCGTCAGTTCAATACTGCGTCAGATCCGCCAACGGATGGCGCCCCTCCCAGACCTTGTGAAAGTGCGCCTCGACCACCGCATCCGGCACGCTGCTGACGTCCGGCCAATGCCAGTGCGGCTTCTGATCCTTGTCGATCAACCGCGCCCTGACGCCTTCGCTGAATTCCGGATGCCGGCAGCAATTGAGGCTCAGGGTGTATTCCATCTGAAAGACTTCCGCCAGCGACAGGTGCCGGGCGCGGCGGATCTGCTCCCAGACCAGATGCGCGGTCAGCGGTGAACCTTCGCTCAGGGTTTTCGCCGCTCGGGCGATCAGCGGATCGTGGCTGTCGCGTTGCAGGCTGATGGCTTTCCAGGCGCAGGTTACGTCGCTCACGTCCAGTAACTCATCAATCTGCTGCCGACGCGGCAACCACTGTGCTTCAGGCATTTGCGCCACGGCTTCCTGCTGCAAGGCCTTGAGCAGACTGTTGAGCTGCATGTCGGTCTGTTCCTGCCAATTCAGTTGCAGCAAGCCTTCGATCAGCTCCGGTTGCTGTTCGTCGAGCAGGAACCGGTCGGCCAGATCCAGGTCAATCGCATCGCGGCCGTTCATGTGCGCGCCGGTCAGGCCGAGGAACAAACCGAGCTTGCCCGGCAGGCGCGCGAGAAACCAACTGGCGCCGACATCCGGATACAGACCGATGGTGATTTCCGGCATCGCCAAACGGCTGCTCGGCGTGACGATCCGCGTGCTCGCGCCTTGCAGCAGGCCCATGCCGCCGCCCAGCACGTAACCGTGGCCCCAGCCGATCAACGGTTTCGGGTAGGTGTGCAGGCTGTAATCCAGGCGGTATTCCGCCGCGAAAAACTGTGCGGCCAGCGGCGGTACTTCGCCAGGGTGGGCGCGACAGGCTTCGACCAGACTGCGCACCTCGCCGCCGGCGCAGAACGCCTTTGCGCCATTGCCGCGCAGCAGTACGCAGACGATTTGCGGATCCTTGGCCCAGGCGTTCAATTTGTCGCTCAGGGCGTTGATCATCGGCAGCGACAGCGCGTTCAGGGATTTTTCAGCATCCAGGCTGGCGATACCGAGGCGGGCACCGTCGGTGCCGGTGAGTTCTTCGAAGTGCAGATTCATCGTGACCTCGATCGGGAATTTGAACGATCAGTATGATCGTTGCGTGGGAAAGTGCCGGATCTGCGTCAGATCAATTGACAAGCGTGGTCGGCTTTCCTAGGGTTCGCCCCATTGTTTTTGCCGGGTATGACCATGACTGCTGACGACCGTATCAAACTCGAACCGAGCTGGAAGGAGGCACTGCGTGCTGAATTCGACCAGCCTTACATGGCAGAGTTGCGCAACTTTCTGCAGCAGGAGCGGGCGGCCGGCAAGGAGATCTATCCGCCGGGACCGCTGATTTTCAATGCGCTGAATTCGACGCCGCTGGATAAAGTCAAAGTGGTGATCCTCGGCCAGGACCCGTATCACGGCCCGGGTCAGGCCCACGGCTTGTGCTTCTCGGTGCAACCGGGCGTGCCGGCGCCACCGTCGCTGGTCAACATCTATAAAGAGTTGAAACGCGACCTGAACATCGACATCCCCAACCACGGTTACCTGCAGAGCTGGGCCGATCAGGGCGTGTTGATGCTCAATACCACCATGACCGTCGAGCGTGCCAACGCCAATGCGCACAAGGACAGGGGCTGGCAGTTTTTCACCGACCGGATCATTGAACTGGTCAGCGAGCGCCAGCCGCATCTGGTGTTCATGCTCTGGGGCGCCCATGCGCAGAGCAAGCAGAAGCTGATTGATGCAACCAAACATCTGGTACTGACGTCGGTGCATCCGTCGCCGTTGTCGGCGTATCGTGGCTTCCTGGGCTGCGGGCACTTCAGCCGGACCAACAAGTTTCTTGAGCAGAATGGCGAGACGCCGATCGAGTGGCGGCTTCCTCCGATCTGATGGCGGTCTGAAGGGCCCCATCGCTGGCAAGCCAGCTCCCACAGGTTTTTGGGGGGTGCCCATAGTCTGTGGCAGCCACAAGAACCTGTGGGAGTTGGCTTGCCAGCGATGAAGTCGACTCGGTGCTACTCGGGATTACGGTTCCAGTACTTGAACAACGGCTCCGCCAGAAACAGCACAAACAACAGCCGCATCACCTGCATCGCCGTCACCAGCGGCACCGACAGTTGCAGGGTTTCCGCCGTCAGGCTCATTTCGGCAATGCCGCCGGGCATCATGCCCAGGGTCAGCGAGCGCAGATCCAGGTGGGTCAGCGCACTCAAGCCCAATGCGGCCAACGTGGCGATCAACATGGTCAGTGCCGTGCCGATCAAGGTACGGCCCATGAACGACGGTGCACGGCGGAAGAACTGCCGGTTGAAGTGGCAACCCAGACCGCTGCCGATCAGCCACTGGCCAATCTGACTGCCGCCATTGGGCAAACCGATGTGCAGGTCCCAGCCAATACTCACCGCCGCACTCACCAGCAACGGCCCGAACAGCCACGGGTTGGGTTGACGCAGACGTTGCCAGAGCCACGCGAGCAGGGCGCCTGCCGGGAACAGAATCGCCAGCCAGCGCCAGTCGACGCTGCCGGCGTGAGCGATCGGCGTGCCATCGCCGAGCAGGTACTTGAACGCGGCCGGCACACACAGCACCACCACCAGTACCCGCAGACTCTGCCCCGCCGCGACATGGCTGAGCATCGCGCCATTGCGCGCGCCGAGGTTGACCATCTCCCCGGAACCGCCGGGCATGCTGGAGAAGAATGCCGTGGCGCGATCTTCGCCGGTGCGGCGCATCAGCCAGACGCCGACCACCGCCGACAGACTCGTGACCAGCGCGCCGAAGAAGATCAAACCGAAATGACTGAGTACCTGCTCCATCACCACCGGGGTGAAGTGCAGGCCGATACCGATGCCGACGATCCACTGGCCGCACTTGCGGCCGCCAGGGATTTCCGTGAGCTGCCAGGGCGTCAGGCAGCGCACCAGGATGATCGCCAGCAACGAGCCGACCATCCACGGTAGCGGCCAGCCGATCTGACTGGCGAGATAACCGCCGAGCAGACCGACCAGCGGGGTGCCCCACCAGGATTTGAGCGCGGAGCGATCAAACATCGGCAATGGCGCGTTGCGCAGCCGCACGCTTGCGCCAGATACGGATGATCGGCATCAACAGCATGATCCCCGTCAACACCCAGCAACCGACGGTGATCGGGCTCGACCAGAGGATTTCCAGCGCACCGTTGGAGATCGACAGGGCGCGACGCAGGTTCTGCTCCATCAGTTCGCCAAGGATGAACCCCAGCAGCAGCGGCGACAGCGGGAAGTCCAGCTTGCGCAGGATGTAGCCGAAGATGCCGATACCGATCATCAGGAACAGGTCGAACGTGGTGGCGTGCACCGCGTAGACGCCGATCCCGGTGATGATCGCGATGACCGGCACCAGTGCCCAGTTCGGCACGGCGAGAATGCGGGTGAAGATGCGGATCATCGGGATGTTGAGGATCACCAGCATGATGTTGGCAATGAACAGCGACGCGATCAGGCCCCAGACGATGTCCGGTTGTTGCTGGAACAGCAGCGGGCCCGGGGTGATGTTGTACAGCGACAGGGCGCCGATCATCACCGCCGTGGTACCTGAGCCGGGAACGCCGAGGGTCAGCATCGGCACCAGCGCACCGCAGGCTGCGCCGCCGATCGCGGTTTCCGGCGCGGCGAGGCCACGGGCATCCCCTTCACCGAACTTGCCGCTGGCGCCGGCCAGACGTTTCTCGGTCATATAGGCCACGGCACTGGCGAGGGTCGCGCCGGCACCCGGCAACACGCCCATGATGAAACCCAGCACGCCGCAACGGACGTTGACTGCGAACACCGACGCCGCTTCCTTGAAGTTGAACATCATCCGGCCGGTGGCTTTCACCGCTTCCTGGCCGTGGTGGGTTTTTTCCAGCAGCAGGAGAATTTCGCTGATCGAGAACAGGCCCAGCACCAGCACCACGAACTGAATGCCGTCGGTCAGGTGAATGTTGTCGCCGGTAAAGCGGTACACGCCGCTGTTGGCATCAATGCCGACCGTTGACAGGAACAGACCGATCAACGCCGCAATGAATGTTTTCAGCGGACGGTCACCGGCCATGCCGCCGAGACAGACGATCGCGAACACCATCAGCACAAAATATTCCGCCGGGCCAAAAGCAATCGCCCATTTCGCCAGCAACGGTGCGAAGAGGACCATGCCGCAGGTGGCGATGAACGCGCCAATGAACGAACTCCACGCCGACAGTGACAGCGCCACACCGGCCAGGCCTTTGCGGGCCATCGGGTAGCCGTCGAGGGTGGTCATCACGGTGGAGGCTTCGCCCGGAATGTTCAGCAGGATCGAACTGATCCGGCCGCCGTATTCGCAGCCCAGGTACACCGCCGCCAGCAGGATCAGTGCCGATTCCGGTGGCAGGCCGAGGGCAAATGCGATCGGGATCAGCAACGCCACGCCGTTGATCGGGCCCAGGCCCGGCAACAGGCCGACGACGGTGCCGATCAGCGTGCCGCACAGCGCGGTCACCAGGTTGTATGGGCTCAGCGCGACGCCGAAACCCTGACCCAAATAGCCAAGAGTATCCATATCAGTTCTCCAGAACGCTGAGCAGGCCAAGGGGCAGCGGAACGTCCATCAAACGGTCGAACAGCAAGTAAAGACCGATGGCCATCAGGCTGATGATCACCACGCTCGGTACCCAGCGGCCGCCGTACAGGCGAGCCATCGGAACACCGGTGATGATGCTGGCGATGATGAAACCCAGCGGTTCGAACGTGCCGGCGAACACCAGCAGCAGGACGACGCAGATCGCGATCTTGGTCAGGGTTTCGCGATCCAGAGGCGGCTCGTCTTCGCTGTGTTTGATCGGTGCCGGGCGGAACACCATGTACAGCAGCGCCAATCCCATCAGGCCGAGCATCAGCAGAGGGAAGGCGCGCGGGCCCACCGGTTCGTAGGAAAAGGCCGCCTGGTACGGCCACGCCATCAGGGCCAGGCCGGCACAGACCAGCAACAGCACCGAGGCGAAAATGCGTTGAATAAGCATGGGAGCTCCTGTGCCGCGTCCCCGCAACCGGGAACGCAGCCGCTAGACAGAGGCGATCACTGGATCAGGCCGAACTCTTTGGCCAGCACTTTGTAGTCCGCGACCTGCTTCTTCACGTAGGTGTCCAGTTCCGGGCCGGTCATGGCGAACGGGAACAGTTCACGCTGATCGCGCAGCTTGGCGAAATCCTCGGAGGCCAGCAGTTTGTCGAACGCGTCTTTCCACCAGGCGTAGTCTTCGTCGCTGACTTTCGGCCCGAGGTAGAAACCGCGCACCACTGGCCAGACGATGTCGTAGCCTTGCTCGCGAGCGGTCGGAATGTCTTTCATTTCCGGCTCGTCGAGGCGCTTGTCGGCAAACACCGCGAGCAGGCGCATGTCGCCACTCTGGATGTGCGGCATGGAGTCGGAGATGTCGGTACTGCCGACTTGAATGTGGCCGCCGAGCAGGGCGGTGGCGATTTCGCCGCCGCCTTCGAGGGCCACGTAACGCAGGTCGCGCGGGTTGATCCCGGCAGCCTTGGCGATCAGTGCGGTTTGCATCCAGTCCTGGCTGCCGACGGTGCCGCCGGAACCGATCACCACCGAGCTTGGATCTTTCTTCAGGGCCTGAACGAGATCGTCGAGGGTCTTGTAGGGCGAATCGCTTTTGACCGCGATGGCGCCGTAGCTGGTGCCGACTGCTGCCAGCCAGCGCACGTTGGTTTCATCGAAACGACCGAACTTGCCCTGCGCCAGGTTGAGCAACGAGCCGCTGGACCACGCCACCAGTGTGCCGGCGTCGGCCGGACGCTGGGCGACCACAGCGTTGTACGCCACCGCGCCGACACCGCCGGGCATGTAGGTCACGCGCATCGGTTTGGTCAGCAGTTTTTCGTTGACCAGCGCGCTTTGCGCCAGTTTGCAGGTCAGGTCGAAACCACCGCCGGGGGAGGCCGGGGCGATGCATTCCGGACGTTTCGGTTCGGCCATGAGTTGGCCGGCGAACAGCATGACGCCAGCGGCTAGAGCAACTTTACGCAGTGATAAGTTCATCTATGTCTCCTTGGGAGTTGTTGTTATGGACGTACTGAATTACCAAAGGGCAACGCTATAGCTCACCAGCAAACGCACTTCGTCTGCATCGCGAGCGGAGTAGTTGGAGCGGTAGGTGGCATTCCTCAAACGCACGGCGACATCCTTCAAGGCGCCGCTTTGTACAACGTATTTGATCTCGGTATTGCGCTCCCACTCTTTGCCTTCTTCGCCGTTCTTGAGCTTGATGTTGTCACCGCTCAGGTAACGACTCATGAAACTCAGGCCAGGAATGCCGAGTTTGGCGAAGTCAAAGTCGTAGCGCGCTTGCCAGGAGCGTTCTTCAGCGCCGGCGAAGTCGTTGATCTGCACGAAGTTGACCAGGTACGGGTCGCTGCCATCGACATACGGGAAAGCGCTGTCGCCGGACATGTGCTGGTAGCCGGCGCTGAATTTGTGGCCACTCAGGGCGTAGCTGACCAGACCGTTGAGCGAGCGGTTGTCGATCTTGCCGCCACGGGCCGCGCCCTGATCATCGCTGACCGCAAAGCGCAGGTCGGTGGCAAACGTACCGGGGCCCATCGGACGCGAGGCGACCAGGCCGAAGAAGTGCTGGTTGTAGACTTCGTCGAGTTGGGCGAAGTGGTAACTGCCGGTGATCTTGTCGGTGAACTTGTAATCGACGCCGCCAAAATCGAAATGCTTGCCGACCGCAGTGCCGGCGAAGCGGCTGTTCTTGTTGTTGAGGGCAATGTCCTCGAAGTCGGTGCTGTCACGGTCCTTGGCTTTTTCCAGGCGGCCACCGGTGAACGTCAGGTTCTTGATTTCTTTAGAGGTCAGCAGGCCGCCTTCAAAGGTCTGCGGCAGGATGCGCCCGTCGTTCGGCTTGAGGATCGGCAGCTCAGGAATCAGGCTGCCGACTTTCAGTTCAGTGGCAGAGATTTTCATTTTCCCGGTCAGGCCGACCTTGGAGTATTCGTTGGCGGCGCGCCCGTCATCGTGGGTCGGCAGCAGGCCGGTGCCGGTGCGGTCAGGGCTCGAATCGAGTTTGACGCCCAGCATGCCCAACGCATCGACACCGAACCCCACAGTGCCGTCGGTGTAACCCGACTGCAGGTTGAGCATGAACCCTTGTGCCCATTCATCCCGCTTGCTTTGCTGGGCACTGGTGCCGTCGCGAAAGTCGCGGTTGAAGTACATGTTGCGGGTTTCGAAAGTGGCGGAACTGTCTTCGATAAAGTCGGCGTAGCTCAGCGGCGAAAAACCGGCGAGGGCGGCGGCACTGGCGAGGGTGGCGTGGCTGAAGCGGGAAGGGCGAACAGGCGTGGACGCCTGAGGCTGCACGGACTGCATGCGGGTGTACTCCGTTTATTGTTCTTATTGGTCGAAAACGCTTCGAGGCGTTTTTCTTTGCGCTGTGTGGCATCAGCGACGGCAGTCGGGACTGTCCGTAGCACGACTCTAACGGGCTAACCTTTCACTAACCTTTCAGCTGGCTTTCACGGTTTTCGGGCTTCACAGCTGCGGTGGCGGCTGTAAACTCCGCGGCAAAGCGTGGCGTCGGCCATCCCTGAACGAGGTAAAAAACCATGCGTGTTCTGCTCGTCGAAGACCATCTGCAACTGGCCGAAAGTGTCGCTCAGGCGCTCAAGAGCACCGGTCTGACCGTGGATGTGTTGCACGATGGCGTGGCCGCCGATCTGGCGCTGGGCAGCGAGGAATACGCGGTCGCGATCCTTGATGTCGGCCTGCCACGCATGGATGGTTTTGAAGTGCTGGCGCGTTTGCGGGCACGCGGGAAAAATCTGCCGGTGCTGATGCTGACGGCGCGCAGCGATGTGAAGGATCGCGTGCACGGGTTGAATCTAGGCGCTGACGATTACCTGGCCAAACCGTTCGAACTGACGGAACTGGAAGCGCGGGTCAAAGCCCTGTTGCGGCGCAGTGTGCTCGGCGGCGAGCGGCAACAGCGCTGCGGTGTGCTGGCCTATGACCTCGACACCCGGCGGTTCACCCTCGGCGAGGAGTTGCTCACGCTGACCTCCCGCGAGCAGGCCGTGCTGGAGGCCCTGATCGCCCGGCCGGGCAGGGTGATGAGCAAGGAACAATTGGCCGCGCAGGTGTTTGGCCTTGATGAAGAGGCCAGCCCCGATGCCATCGAAATCTACGTGCACCGGTTGCGCAAGAAACTCGACGGCCAACCGGTGGCTATCGTGACCTTCCGTGGCCTTGGCTACTTGCTGGAAAGCCGCGATGCATAAGCCCAGCAGCCTGCGCTGGCGGTTACTGTGGAACCTTGCGTTGCTGCTGGTGGTGCTGATGCTCGCCAGCGGCTTGAGTGCTTACTGGAATGGTCGCGAAGCCGCCGACACAGCGTATGACCGCACATTGCTGGCTTCGGCGCGCACTATCGCGGCGGGCTTGTCGCAACGCGACGGCACCCTGAGTGCCGATGTGCCTTACGTGGCGCTCGACACGTTTGCTTACGACAGCGCCGGGCGGATTTACTACCAGGTCAATGACATCCATCAGAAGCTGATTTCCGGTTATGAAAACCTGCCAGGCCCGCCGCCCGGCACCCCCAGAACCGATGATTATCCGGCTCTGGCGCGCTTCTACAACGCGACCTACCGCGGACAGAACGTGCGTGTGGTCAGCCTGTTGAAAGCGGTCACCGAGCCGAACATGAACGGCATGGCGGAAATCCGCGTGGCCGAAACCGACGAAGCCCGGGTCAGCATGGCCCGCAGTCTGGCGGCCGACACTTTGTTGCGCCTGGGCATGCTGGCGATCGGTGCGTTGCTGTTGGTGTGGTTTGCGGTCAGTGCCGCGTTGCGTCCACTGGAGCGTTTGCGCACCGCGGTGGAGGAGCGCCAACCCGACGATTTGCGTCCGCTGCCATTGGTGGAAGTGCAGCATGAACTGTGGCCGCTGGTGCGCGGCCTCAATCATTTCACCGAGCGCCTGCGGGGCCAGTTCGAACGGCAGGCGCAGTTTATCGCCGATGCCGCCCACGAATTGCGCACGCCGCTGGCGGCGTTGAAGGCGCGGCTGGAACTGGGCCTGCGCTCGAGTGATCCGCAAACCTGGCACAGCACGCTGGAGTCGTCAGCGCAAAGCACTGACCGTCTGACCCATCTGGCCAATCAATTGCTGTCGCTGGCGCGGGTCGAAAACGGCGCGCGGGCGATTGCCGAGGGCGGTGCGCAGTTGCTCGATCTGAGCCAGTTGGCCCGCGAGTTGGGCATGGCCATGGCACCGCTGGCGCACAAACGCGGGGTGGCGCTGGCGCTGGAAGCGGATGAACCGGTGTGGCTGCGCGGTGAGCCGACGCTGCTTAATGAATTGCTGAGCAATCTGGTGGACAACGCACTGGCCCACACGCCGCCGGGCGGTAATGTGATTTTGCGGGTGACGGCGCCAGCGGTGCTTGAGGTCGAGGATGACGGACCGGGGATCCCGCTGCAGGAGCGCGATCGAGTGTTCGAGCGCTTCTACCGGCGCAATCAGCAGGTGGCCGGTTCAGGGCTGGGGCTGGCGATTGTCGGGGAAATCTGTCGCGCGCACCTGGCGCAGATCACGTTGCATGATGGCGAACAGGCGGGGCTTAAAGTGCGGGTCAGTTTTATTGCCGGCTGAGTTGCCGTGGTTTGTCATGACTTCTTCGCGAGCCAGCCGGCTCCCACAGACGAATGCTGTCTCCTGTGGGAGCGGTTTGCTTGCGAACGGGGCGTCTCGGTTGCGGATCAGTAAAACATCGTCCGCGATTCTTCCAGATCCGCGCACAGCGCCTCGTTCTCCGGATCAATCCCCAACTTGCGAAATGCCGGAACGCTGAGCGGATCAATCCGCCCAAACGGATGGTCGGTGTCCTTGTGGCAGTACAGGCTCGCCACTTGCACCAGATCGACATAGTCGATGGTCGTCGAATCGCGTTTGAAGTCCTGATAGCGCCCCGGCAATTCCACCAGCCGTTCCGGAAACTCCCAGACACGCAGCAACTTGTCGCCCAGCAGCGGGTGAATGTGATCAATCACATGGTTGAGGCTGACAGGATCTGACAGCAGTTCGTAATGGTCTTCGGCGTAGGTGAGAATCGGCAGTACGCCGATCTGATGCACCAGCCCGCCCAACGCGGCCTGATCGGGCTTGAGCTGGGTGTAGCGCCGACACAGCGCGTAGCTGACACCGGCGATCTCCAGACTCTTGCGCCAGACTTCACGCATCTTCTGTTCAACCACCTCAGAGCGGGCGTGGAAGATTTGCTCCATCACCAGCCCGATTGCCAGGTTGCTGCTGTAGTTGATACCCAGGCGGGTAATGGCGGTGTGCAGGTCGGTGACTTCCTGTGCGGCCCGCAGCAGGGGGCTGTTGACCACTTTGATCAGGCGCGCCGACAGCGCCGTGTCTCGGCCGATCACTTTGCTCAGGTCGCTGACGCTGATTTCCGGGTCTTCAGCGGCCTTGCGAATCTGCAGGGCCACTTCCGGCAACGTTGGCAGAACCAGGTCATCGTTATCGATGGCCTCAACCAAATCCTGTTGGACCTTTTCCGCCAGTTCGCTCATTTAGACTCTCTAGGGTGTTGCAACCAAACGCTGCGATCAGCGCTGGATTTCGCGGTCGCGATCCAGTTCGTAGGGCAAATCGAGCAAATGCAGGGCGGGCCCTTCGAGGCTGCCCACATGCAGGTCGCCCGCTTCGGCAGATTCGGCCTGCAGCACCGCCAGTAGTTCAATGTTTTGCCCGGCGTGGGCAGCCAGCACCACTTCACCGATGGAGCTGTTGTGGCTCGGTGCGAACAGCGGGGTGCCAGGCTCTGGCAATTGGGCAGTGTCGAGGCTCAGTCGATACAGACGGCGCTTGAGTTTGCCCAGGTACTGCATGCGCGCGACGATTTCCTGGCCGGTGTAGCAGCCTTTCTTGAAACTTACGCCGCCGACGGCTTGCAGGTTGAGCATTTGCGGGATGAACAGCTCGCGGGTGGTCGACATGACCTGGCCGATACCGGCGCGGATCTGGCCCAGCAGCCATTGATTCAGCCCGGCTTCGGGCAGGGCTGCGGCCAGTCTGGCTTTGCTCGCATCGGCCTGATCGGCCGGCGCCCAGAGTTCGGCGCGCTGCGGCGAGACGCGAATGGCGATCAATCCTTCGTTGCGCACGACGCTGTCGGTTTCGGCTGGCAGATCGAGGCCGAGGCTGGTCAGGGCGGTATCGCCATGCTCCAGGCCAAAGCGCACCCAGGCCGTGCTTTCGTCGGTGAGTTTCGATTTGGAGAACACCGCGTACTTTTTCAGGTCCGCCAGTTGCGGCTCCAGCAGCTCGCTGGCCATCGCCAGCACCACGCCGTCACCTTCGAGCAGGATGCGGAAGCTCGACTGCATCCGGCCTTTCTGCGTGCAGCGGGCGCCGAGGCTGGCCCGGGTGTCGCTCAGGTAATTGATATTGCAGGTCAGTTGGCCTTGCAGGAATTTTCCGGCATCCGCGCCGCGAACCGCGAGAACGCCTTCATGAGACAGGGTGCAGAAAAAAGCAGAATCGGCCATGGGTCATCGCAGGGTAAATAGACTGGGGCACATCATAAGGGCGCGTTGTTGAAATGGGTAGTTGATAAAGGATCGGTGGTGCCCGACCAAAGCCGACTGTGCGGCCCGCGCCGGGCCTGTATACTTGCCGGCAAATTTGAGGAGGGCCCCATGGTCGAACAAGTTGAACTGAATCGCCTCTTTTGGCACAGCCGCCGCGGCATGCTTGAGCTAGACGTGTTGCTGGTGCCGTTCGTGAAAGAGGTTTATGCCGATCTGAACGAGGTCGATCGCGCATTGTACGTTCGCCTGCTGGAGTGTGAGGATCAGGACATGTTCGGCTGGTTCATGGAGCGCAGCGAGTCTGAAGATCCTGAGCTGCAGCGCATGGTTCGCATGATTCTGGACCGTGTTCAGCCCAAGTAACTCGTTCGAATGCCGCTGGCATGCCTCAAGGCAGTTGCTGGCGGTGTATCTGTTGGCCCAGGCGTTCGCACTGGGTGCCTTGTTTCTGCTTTCGATTCCGCTCTGGGCCAGTGTGCTCGGGGCTTTCGCCTGTCTTGCGCACGCTTTTCGGGTACTGCCAAGGCAGATTCTGCTGAGCCATCCAAGGGCGTTTCGAGGGTTGCGTCGGGATGCCGATGGCTGGCAACTGTGGAATCAGGCCGATGGCTGGCAGGCTGTCCAACTGCGCCCGGACAGCCTGGCGCTGCCACTGATCGTGGTGCTGCGCTTTCGTTTGCGTGGGGAATGGCGGGTCAGATCGGTCTGCGTACCGCGTGACTCGCAGGCGGCGGACTTGCACCGACGCCTGCGGGTCCGGCTCAAGTTCAGCCGACGTAGGTGGGCGGCACCAGAATAGTGTCGAGCGCCTCGGGCAGCAGGTCGGGATAGTCGAGGGTGTAATGCAGGCCGCGACTTTCCTTGCGCTCCATCGCTGAGCTGATCATCAGTTCGGCGACCTGGGCCAGGTTGCGCAGCTCGATCAGGTCGCGGCTGACTTTGTAATTGCTGTAGAACTCGTCGATTTCGTCCAGCAGCAGGCGCACACGGTGCTGAGCCCGTTGCAGGCGCTTGTTGGTGCGCACGATACCGACGTAGTCCCACATGAACCGCCGCAATTCGTCCCAGTTGTGCGCGATGATCACGTCCTCATCCGAATCGGTCACCTGGCTGGCGTCCCACGCGGGCAGGGCGCTTGGCGCGGCGACATCATCCAGTTGCGCAACGATGTCGGCTGCAGCCGAGCGCGCATACACGAAACATTCGAGCAGCGAGTTGCTGGCCATGCGGTTGGCGCCGTGCAAACCGGTGAAGCTGGTTTCGCCAATGGCGTACAGGCCCGTTACGTCGGTGCGGCCATTCTGGTCGACCATCACCCCGCCGCAGGTGTAGTGCGCGGCGGGTACGACGGGGATCGGCTGCTTCGTCATGTCGATGCCGAAGCCGAGGCAGCGCTCGTAGACGGTCGGGAAGTGGCTCTTGATGAAGGCCTCGGGCTTGTGGCTGATGTCGAGGTAGACGCAGTCGATACCCAGGCGCTTCATTTCATGGTCGATGGCCCGGGCGACGATGTCCCGTGGAGCCAGCTCGGCACGCTTGTCGAAGCGGTGCATGAAGCGCTCGCCGTTCGGTAATTTCAAATGCGCGCCTTCGCCACGCAAGGCCTCGGTGATCAGAAAACTCTTGGCCTGCGGGTGATACAGGCAGGTGGGGTGGAACTGGTTGAATTCCAGGTTCGCCACCCGGCAGCCGGAACGCCAGGCCATGGCAATGCCATCCCCGCAGGCGCCATCGGGGTTGCTGGTATAGAGGTAGACCTTGGCGGCGCCCCCCGAGGCGAGGATCACGAAACGGGCGCCGTAGGTATCGACCTCGCCGGTGGCCCGGTTGAGCACGTAGGCACCCAGGCAACGGTCGCCATCCAGTCCCAGACGGCGCTTGGTGATCAGATCGACGGCAACCCGCTGCTCGAGCAATTCGATGTTGGAACGTTCCCTCGCCTGGGCCAGCAGGGTTTTGAAAATGGCTGCACCGGTCGCGTCGGCCGCGTGGATGATGCGCCGATGGCTGTGGCCGCCTTCGCGGGTCAGGTGGAATTCGAATCCGCCGTCTTCGGTGCCGGACTGTTCATCGCGGGTGAACGGCACGCCTTGGTCGATCAGCCACTGGATCGCTTCACGGCTGTGCTCGACAGTGAACCGGACGGCGTCTTCATGGCACAGACCGCCGCCGGCATTGAGGGTGTCATCAACGTGGGATTCGACAGTATCGGTATCGTCGAGCACGGCGGCGACGCCGCCCTGGGCCCAATAGGTTGAACCGTTGGCGAGATCGCCCTTGCTCAATACGGCAATGCGCAAATGACCCGGCAGGGTCAGCGCGAGACTCAAACCGGCAGCACCGCTGCCAATGACCAGAACATCGTGTTGGAACTGTTGGCTCATTTCAGGATTCCGCTCAAAGCGACCCGGATCGGGGTTGGCGCAAGACAGCTGGGTCGGCGAGTCAAGGCAGCCACACAGCCCACTAGTATATAGAGGGGTGGGGCGGCACAATAGCCGCGCCGATATGGCATTGTGAAACTACTGTGACGAAAAAAGCCGGGTGCTTCGTCGGAAGTTTTTTTCGCCGGGTTCGCGAAAAGACGACTGTATCGGCGTTGAAACAGGATTTTTCAGCGCAGGGTTGCCCAATGTCGGATCGGTCCGGCTATAAATAATTGGAACTTTTGCCAAAGGCCCAAGATCAATAGTCGGTGCCAGAAACAAGGGACGTGTCGGCTTCAGTGCGGAATCTGCAGTTAGATTCCTGCCGGCGAAACCGATGACAAGATTATTCGCGCAGCCGGTTTATCCCGAGCTGCGTTTTTCGTGCGTGCCAAATCAGAGCCCGCAGGAAACTTGCTTGGAGGGGGAGAACTTTTGCGAAAAGCCCGAGTCTATGTTTGCAAGTCTGGTCGTTTAGTTGTGCAAGCCTCCTCCGGGCTTATCGAGGAGTGTTCATGCTAACCCAGGAAGAGGATCAGCAGCTGGTCGAGCGCGTTCAGCGTGGCGACAAGCGAGCTTTCGATCTGCTGGTGCTGAAGTATCAGCACAAAATTCTCGGGTTGATCGTGCGTTTCGTGCACGACACCCATGAAGCCCAGGACGTGGCTCAGGAAGCCTTTATCAAGGCGTATCGAGCACTTGGAAACTTTCGCGGCGACAGTGCGTTTTATACGTGGCTGTACCGTATTGCCATTAACACGGCGAAGAATTACCTGGTTTCACGCGGCCGCCGGCCGCCGGATAGCGATGTCAGTTCCGAAGATGCAGAGTTCTACGATGGCGATCACGGCCTCAAGGATCTCGAATCACCAGAACGAGCACTGCTGCGGGATGAGATCGAAGGCACCGTCCATCGAACCATTCAGCAACTGCCAGAGGATTTGCGTACGGCTTTAACTTTACGTGAATTCGATGGTCTGAGTTACGAGGACATTGCGAGCGTCATGCAATGCCCGGTGGGTACCGTGCGCTCCCGGATTTTCCGCGCTCGGGAGGCCATCGATAAAGCCCTGCAGCCGTTGTTGCAGGAAAACTGAGACAGCGGCGACAGCCAAGAGAGGAACGCCATGAGTCGTGAAGCCCTGCAGGAATCGCTGTCCGCAGTGATGGATAACGAAGCGGACGAACTGGAATTGCGTCGAGTGCTCAATGCACTGGATGATGTGGATACCCGTGAGACCTGGGCTCGTTACCAGATCGCTCGGGCAGCCATGCACAAGGATTTGCTGCTTCCACGTCTGGATATCGCTGCGGCAGTGTCTGCTGCGCTGGAAGACGAAACGGCTCCGGCCAAAGTATCCCGCAGCCCATGGCGCAGCCTTGGTCGTCTGGCTGTTGCCGCCTCGGTGACCGTTGCCGTTCTGGCGGGTGTGCGTCTGTACAACCAGGACGAAATCGCTGGTGCCGAACTGGCTCAGCAATCCAATCAGCCAACCCTGGCCACTCCACAGGTAAAAGGCCCGGCTGTTCTGGCAGGCTACAGTGAGAGTTCCGAAGCGACTGGCCCAATGGCCAATGGCGTATTGCAAGGTCAGCCAGGCTGGCATGACCAGCGTCTGCCAGGCTATCTGCGTCAGCACGCTCAGCAGGCTGCACTGAAAGGTACTGAAAGCGCACTGCCTTATGCGCGTGCCGCAAGCCTGGAAAACCGTTAAGGAGGATCATGCGCGCCATACCTCTACTTTCGCTTCTGCTCAGTGGCTGGTTCATTGTTCCAGCCCACGCTGATGAGGCCCAGGACTGGTTGACCCGGCTGGGCCAGGCCGAGCAGCGGCAAAGCTTTCACGGCACCTTCGTTTACGAGCGTAACGGTAGTTTTTCTACCCACAACATCTGGCATCGTGTCCAGAATGGCCAGGTCCGCGAGCGTTTGCTCCAGCTCGACGGTTCGGCACAGGAAGTCGTGCGCATTGATGGACATACTCAATGCGTCAGCGGCACCCTGATTGCGGGGTTGGGAGATTCTCCAAACTCTACTGCTCGTTCTCTCGATCCCCAGAAGCTGAAAAACTGGTATGACCTTGCCGTCATTGGCAAATCGCGCGTGGCCGGGCGGGACGCAGTGATCGTATCGCTGACGCCTCGCGATCAGCATCGCTACGGCTTCGAACTGCATCTGGACAAACAGACCGGCCTGCCGCTCAAGTCGTTGCTGCTGAACGACAAGGGGCAGTTGCTGGAGCGATTCCAGTTCACCAGCCTCAATACCGACGAAGTTCCTTCGGACAAGGATTTGCTGGCTGACGCCGACTGCAAGTCAGTCACGCTGGACAGTGACAAGGCTTCAGCCATGAAGACCGCTCAGGTCTGGCATTCCGACTGGTTGCCACCGGGCTTCGAACTGACCAGCAGCACGTCGCACAAGGATCCGGAAACCAAGACCCAGGTCAACAGCTTGCTGTATGACGACGGTCTGGCGCGTTTCTCGGTTTTCCTCGAGCCTTTGAATGGCGCTACGGTCACCGATACCCGTACGCAATTGGGCCCGACCGTTGCCGTATCCCGCCGCCTGACGACGCCACAAGGCGAAATGATGGTGACGGTGGTGGGCGAGATTCCTATTGGCACAGCCGAACGAATTGCGCTGTCGATGCGTAACAATGATGGCGCTGCAACCAGCAAGCAGTGAGCTGATTCCAGTCATTCCCACTTCGTCGCCGAGACGTAGAAATGTTTGCTGAGCATTTTCATTTGCAAAACACCTGAAAATTTTTTATAGGTCAGAGCCTCACGGCTCTGGCCTTGTTTGTTGTTCCCGGAACAAAAATGCCGGTCGGTGGTTTCCGGTGTTCCTTGCTCCATATCGCTTAACCCTGCTCGTCGTAACGGGAGCTGTATGTCGATACCAAGTTTGAAATCTTATCTCTCCATTTTCGCCACCGTGCTGTTGCTCGGTCAGGCCGTACCTGCTGCGCAAGCAGCCGATCTGCCTGACTTCACCCAATTGGTCGAACAAGCTTCGCCAGCCGTGGTGAACATCAGTACCACGCAGAAACTGCCGGATCGCAAGGTCAACCAGCAGATGCCAGACCTGGAAGGCTTGCCGCCGATGCTGCGCGAGTTCTTCGAACGTGGCATGCCGCCTCAACAGCGCTCGCCGCGTGGTGATCGTCAGCGTGAAGCGCAATCGTTGGGTTCGGGCTTCATCATCTCTCCGGATGGCTACATTCTGACCAACAACCACGTGATCGCCGATGCCGACGAAATCCTCGTCCGTCTCGCCGACCGCAGTGAAATGAAAGCCAAACTGATCGGCACCGACCCACGTTCCGACGTGGCGCTGCTGAAAATCGAAGGCAAGGATCTGCCAGTGCTGAAGCTTGGCAAATCCCAGGACCTGAAAGCCGGCCAGTGGGTCGTTGCCATCGGTTCGCCGTTCGGCTTCGACCACACTGTGACCCAAGGCATCGTCAGCGCCGTGGGCCGTAGCCTGCCGAACGAAAACTACGTGCCGTTCATCCAGACCGACGTGCCGATCAACCCGGGTAACTCCGGTGGTCCGCTGTTCAACCTGAATGGTGAAGTGGTCGGGATCAACTCGCAGATCTACACCCGTTCCGGTGGCTTCATGGGCGTGTCGTTCGCCATTCCGATCGACGTGGCGATGGATGTGTCCAACCAGTTGAAGAGCGGTGGCAAGGTCAGCCGCGGTTGGCTTGGTGTGGTCATTCAGGAAGTGAACAAGGATCTGGCCGAGTCGTTCGGTCTGGAAAAGCCGGCCGGTGCGCTGGTGGCACAGATCCAGGATGACGGTCCGGCGGCCAAGGGCGGTCTGCAAGTCGGCGACGTGATTCTGAGCATGAACGGCCAGCCGATTGTCATGTCCGCTGACCTGCCGCATCTGGTCGGCGCACTGAAGGCGGGCGCGAAAGCCAATCTTGAAGTGATTCGTGAAGGCAAGCGCAAGAACGTCGAGCTGACGGTGGGTGCGATTCCGGACGAAGACAAGGCGCTGGACGCGCTGCCGAAGTCGGGCACTGAAAGCACCAGCAATCGCCTTGGTGTTTCGGTAGGCGAGCTGACCGCCGAGCAGAAGAAAACCTACGACCTTAAAGGTGGTGTGGTGATCAAGGAAGTGCAGGATGGTCCTGCGGCCCTGATCGGTCTGCAGCCGGGTGACGTGATCACTCACCTGAACAACCAGGCCATCGGCTCCACCAAGGAGTTCGCCGACATCGCCAAGGCACTGCCGAAGAACCGTTCGGTGTCGATGCGGGTTCTGCGTCAAGGTCGCGCGAGCTTCATCACCTTCAAGCTGGCTGAATAATTCAGCGCCGAAGGCAAAAACAAACCGCCTCGAAAGAGGCGGTTTTTTATGCCGGAAGCTTTTTGCCGAAAGACAGAATCAGCCCATCATGTCCTTGATCATGCGCTCCTGCTCCATCAGCTCGCGCTGGCGGGCATCAATACGCGATGACAGCGGGAAGTTGCTGCCTGCCTTGCGCTTGGCAAAATCCAGTTGCTGGATCGCCTGACGGTAATCGCCGACCAGTGCGAAGTACTCGGCGCGCGCCTGATGCAAACCGATGATGTTGCCTGACAAGCCCCGGGTTTCAGCGACCTGATACCAGACGTCCGGATCATCCGGGCGCGACTTGAGCAAGCCTTCCAGGGCCTTCTCGGCATCGGCTGTGCGGTTCTGCTTGAGCAGTAGATCCACGCGCACCTGATTCAGTGGATAGTTGCCCGGATACTGCGTGAGCATCCGGTCCACCCGCGATTGCGCATCTGCCAAGCGATTATTGGTGATGTCCAGATCGACCTGTGCAAGGTTGTAGATGATTTCGTTCGGCGCCGCTGCCAGCAGTGGCTTGAGATTCTCCCGAGCCTCGTTCAACTGGCCGCCCTTGATCTGGGCGATTGCCAGACCGTAGCGTGCGACGTTGTTCTTCGGGTTCTCATCCAGTTGTGCACGGAAGCGTTTGGCACTCAGCCCCGGGGTTTCTTCGTAGATCAGTTGCACGCGCGCGCGGATCAGTTGATAGCGCAGGCTGTCTTCGATGCCGCCGGGTTTGGCCTGTTCGGCACGGTTGCGGGTGTCGGCGATACGCGATTCAGTGACCGGGTGAGTCAGCAGGAACTCCGGCGGCTTGGCGTCGAAGCGATACTGGCGCATCAGGCGTTCGAACATGGTCGGCATCGAGCGCGGGTCGTACCCTGCCTTTTCCAGATTGAGGATGCCGATGCGGTCGGCTTCCTGTTCGTTCTGACGGGAGAATGTGCGTTGTGACTGAATCGCCGCCGCCTGGGTGCCGGCGATGGTCGCGATGCCGGCGTCACCGCCGCCGGCTGCGGCGATGACGATCCCGGCCAGCAGGGCTGCCATCATCGGCACCTGCATCCGCTGGGACGCCTCGACGCCGCGGGCAAAGTGACGTTGCGACAAGTGAGCCAGTTCGTGGGCCAGTACCGAAGCGTATTCGCCTTCGGTCTGTGCATTGAGGAACAGGCCGCCGTTGACCCCGACCACGCCGCCCGGTGCCGCGAAGGCGTTGAGTTGCGGGCTGTTGATCAGAATGAATTCAAGGCGGCGGTCGGTGACCTGACTGGTTTCCACCAGCTTGTAGACGCTGGATTCGACGTAGTCCTTGAGCTGCGGATCGTTGAGCTGTGCAACCTGGCTGCGCAGCATGGCCAGCCAGGCCCGACCGAGCTGGTATTCCTGTTGCGGCGAGACAATGGCAGAACTGGCGTCGCCAAGTGACGGCAGATCGTCGGCAAAGCCCGGTGAGGCGAGCAGGCAAGCGAGCGTCAGCAGGGTAGGGCGCAGAAAAGTCATGCACAAAGCCTTAGAAGACAAAGACCTTACTGTAGCCGGACACCGGGCTTGCGACCAGATATTCTAGGCAGCTCGAATGACCTGATCCGGAGTGACGCAATGACTGACGCTGTAGCCCATGACGTGGAACTGGACGCCAGTGGCCTTAATTGTCCGTTGCCGTTACTCAAGGCAAAAATGGAACTCAACAAGCTCCCGAGCGGTGCGGTGCTCAAGGTGATCGCCACGGATGCGGGTTCGCAACGCGATTTCCGCACTTTCGCCCGCTTGGCCGGTCATGTGCTGCTGCGCGAAGAAGACGACGCCGGTGTTTACCGTTACTGGTTGAAGAAAGCCTGAAACCGACAGCGTAAAAGCCCTGAGGATTATTGATGTTCAAAGTGTTACGCGACTGGATTCAGCGCTACTTTTCCGATGAAGAGGCGGTGGTGCTGGCGGTGCTGTTGATTCTCGCCTTCACGGCTGTGCTCACCCTCGGCGGAATGCTGGCCCCGGTGTTGGCCGGGATGGTGCTCGCTTATCTGATGCAGGGCCTGGTGGTGACGCTCGAGCGACTGCGGGTGCCGGGTGGTGCGGCGGTGGGGCTGGTATTTGCGCTGTTCATGGGCGTGCTGATGCTGTTTATCGTCGTGGTGCTGCCGTTGCTCTGGCATCAGGTGATCACGCTGTTCAACGAACTGCCGGGCATGCTTGCCAAGTGGCAATCGTTGCTCCTGCTGCTGCCAGAGCGGTACCCGCATCTGGTCTCCGATGAGCAGGTGCTGCAGGCCATCGAAGCGGCGCGTGGCGAGATCGGCAAGTTCGGGCAATGGGCGCTGACGTTTTCGCTATCGAGCCTGCCGCTGCTGGTCAACATCATGATCTATCTGGTGCTGGTGCCGATCCTGGTGTTCTTCTTCCTCAAGGACCGGTCGATGATCGGCGAGTGGGTGCGCGGCTATTTGCCCCGCGAGCGCGCTCTGATCACCCGGGTCGCGCAGGAAATGAACCGGCAGATCGCCAACTACATTCGCGGCAAGGTGATCGAAATCGTGATCTGCGGTGGCGTGACTTACATCGGCTTCGTTGCGCTGGGGCTCAATTACGCGGCGCTGCTGGCGTTGTTGGTGGGTGTGTCGGTGGTGGTGCCTTATGTCGGCGCTGTGGTGGTGACGGTGCCCGTGCTGTTGATCGCCTTGTTCCAGTGGGGCTGGAGCGATCAGTTCATCTATCTGATGGCGGTCTACGGGATCATTCAGACGCTGGACGGCAACGTGCTGGTGCCGCTGCTGTTTTCGGAGGCGGTCAACCTGCACCCGGTGGCGATCATTTGTGCAGTGCTGTTGTTTGGCGGGCTGTGGGGCTTTTGGGGGGTGTTCTTTGCGATCCCGCTGGCGACGCTGTTCAAGGCTGTGCTTGATGCCTGGCCGCGCAAGGAACCGGTGGTGGCACCTTTGCTGTAATCGGGCTGAGGCGTGGGGTCTCATCGCTGGCAAGCCAGCTCCCACAGGGTTTCAGGCGCATACAAAACCTGTGGGGGCCGGCTTGCCAGCGATGGCGTCAGTGAGAGCGACGCCAAAACATCAGGCTTTATTCAAATCCTGAGCCGCCGCCAGCACCGCATCCACATGCCCCGGCACTTTCACGCCGCGCCATTCCTGGCGCAGTACACCGTTCTTGTCGATCAGGAACGTGCTGCGATCAACGCCCAGGTATTCCTTGCCGTACAGCTTCTTCAACTTGATCACGTCGAACAGCTGGCAAACGGCTTCGTCCTTGTCGCTGATCAGCTCGAACGGAAACGCCTGCTTGCACTTGAAGTTTTCGTGGGACTTCAGGCTGTCGCGGGAGATACCGAAAATTTCCGTGTTGGCTGCCTGGAATGCCGCGTACTGATCACGAAAACCCTGGCCTTCAGTGGTGCAGCCCGGAGTGCTGTCTTTCGGGTAGAAGTAGATCACCACTTGTTTGCCTTTCAGGGCAGACAGGCTGACGGTCTGCCCGCTGGTGGCAGGGGCTTCGAAATCCGTAACCGGTTGGTCGATGACAACGGCCATGAAAGCTTCCTTACATTGGGTTTTGTGGGCGCCAGGGTTCGATCAGCGCATCCAGGTTCATCGCGTCGGCGAAGTCGAGGAACTGATCGCGCAGCCAGCTGATCTGTGTGCCGGCCGGCAGCGTCACGGTGAACGTGGCGTTGAGCATGGTGCCGCCGGTCTGGGGTGCCTGATACGTGTCGCAGGTCAGGTTTTCCAGCTCGACGTTGTGATCCATGAAGAACTGGCACAGCTCATTGATGATGTCAGGGCGATACGCCGAGCTGACATAAGCCACGTACGGCAACGCTTGCGGGCGGTTTTCCAGCGCCGCACTGCGCACCACGTTGACGGTGAAAGCGTGCCGTTTGGCCAGCACCGGCAGGCTGCCTTCGAGGCGGGCCAGCGCGTCCCAGCTACCGGTAATCTCCAGCACCAGCGCACTGCACTCGCCGTGGCGGGTCAGGCGGGAGGTGACGACGGCGCAGCGATTTTCATGGCTGGCGCGACACAGGACGTTAGTCAGCTCCATGGGGTTGGCGCCAAGGGCACTGATGACAAGGAATTGTTCGCGAACTGTGGGGGTGGACATGCAGCATTCCTAAAGCGATGAGCGGTCGGTAGGTTGACGGGCGTTGGTCGTCGGAGCGAGCCTGCGTGCCTGTTCAGGCTGTCCGTTCAAAAGGCCCGGCCAGCGCTCGCGGCTCGCTCCACTATAGCGGGAGCGCGTCGATGCGACGCAGGAACGGGGCCTGGGAGGCCGAAAAGGGAGGCTGGAACCCGGCGTACAAGCTGATCAGTACCGATCAAAGTCTGAAGGGTAGCGAAAAGCGACGCCAAGGGGAATGGCGGCAGCGCAGTACTTCGCTTGTGCAAGCATCTTGGCGCCAGTACCATTACCGCTCTCTTTTTCCGGCAGGAGCGGTTTCATGATTGCGGGCAGTATGGTGGCACTGGTCACTCCCATGGATGCACAAGGGCGTCTGGACTGGGACAGCCTCAGCAAACTCGTGGACTTCCATCTCAAGAACGGCACCCATGCCATTGTCGCGGTCGGTACTACCGGCGAGTCGGCAACCCTTGATGTAGAAGAACACATCGCCGTGATCAAAGCCGTGGTCAAACAGGTTGCCGGGCGCATTCCGGTCATCGCCGGTACTGGCGCCAACTCCACCCGCGAAGCCGTCGAACTGACCCGCAACGCCAAGGAGGCCGGCGCCGATGCCTGCCTGCTGGTTGTTCCTTACTACAACAAGCCGACTCAGGAAGGTCTGTACCAGCACTTCAAGCACATCGCTGAAGCGGTCGACATTCCGCAGATTCTCTACAACGTTCCCGGCCGCACCTCCTGCGATATGCAGGCCGAGACCGTGATTCGCCTGTCCAGCGTGCCGAACATCGTCGGCATCAAGGAAGCCACCGGCGACCTCAAGCGCGCCAAGGCCATAATCGACGGCGTGAGCAAGGACTTCATCGTGCTGTCCGGCGATGATCCGACCGCCGTCGAACTGATCCTGCTGGGCGGCAAAGGCAACATCTCGGTAACTGCCAACGTCGCTCCGCGCGAAATGGCCGACCTGTGTGAGGCAGCGCTCAAGGGCGACGCCGACACCGCACGGGCCATCAACGAAAAACTGATGCCGCTGCACAAAGACCTGTTCATCGAAGCCAACCCGATTCCGGTCAAGTGGGCTCTGGTTGAAATGGGCCTGATGCACGAAGGCATCCGCCTGCCGCTGACCTGGCTGAGCGCACCTTGTCATGAAACGCTTCGCTCGGCCCTGCGCCAGTGCAGCGTCCTGGTTTAATTGAGGAAGTACAACGCATGAAGCGAATGGCCGGACTTTCCGCACTTGCCTTGATTATCTCCAGCACCAGCGGCTGTGGATGGGTCTGGGGGCCGGAAGGTTATTTCCGCGACCGTGGAAGCGATTACCTGCAAGCGCAACAGACTGCACCGATGCAACTGCCACCGGATGTCAGCACCTCCAAACGTCTGGATCCGCTGTTGCCGATCCCGCGCAACGTCGCTGACGACACTGCCAAGGGTGAGTACATCGTTCCACGTCCTCAACCGTTGTCGGCCGTTGCCGATGCCAGCGATTACTCGCTGCAGAAGAGCGGTGACTCACGTTGGGTCGTGGCACAGCATCCGCCGGCCGAAGTCTGGCCAGTGGCTGTGCAGTTCTTCCAGGACAACGGTTTCCGTCTGGATGAACAGCGTCCGCAAACCGGTGAATTCACCACCACCTGGCAGCATTCCGATGAACTGTCCGCCTCCATGGCCAAGCGCCTGAGCGCGGCCGGTATCGCCAGCGACAGCGAAACCCGCGTTCGTGTGCGTATCGAGCCAGGCGTGCAGCGCAACACCAGTGAAATCTACGTGGTCAGCGCCGAGCGTCCTGCCGGCAGCACCGCCGACGTGGCCTTCACCAACCGTTCGGTCAACACAGGCCTTGACGCAGCGCTGGTCGACGACATGCTGGCGAGCATGAGCCGTATCTCCGAGAAGGGCGGTTCCGTGTCGATGCTTGCTTCCCGTGACTTCGATACGCCGAGCCGTGTCAGCCTCAGCGAAGACGGCAGCGGTAACCCGGTGTTGAACGTCGGTACCGATCTGGACCGTGCCTGGTCGAGCGTCGGCCGTGCACTGGAACAGGGTGAATGGCGCGTTGAAGACATCAACCGCAGCCTGGGCCTGTACTACATCAACCTGGCCGAAAAAGCCGAGAAGAAAGACGAAAAGCCTGGTTTCTTCAGCAGCCTGTTCGGCAGTGCGCCGAGCAAGGAAGAAGTGGAAGCCCGCGCCGAGCGCTATCAGGTTCGCCTGAGCAAGGTTGGCGAGAGCATTCAGGTGACCGTCGAGAAAAACATCAACACCGTCGCACCGGCTGACGTGGCGCGCAAAGTGTTGAGCGTGATTCAGGACAATCTGGGCTGATCACATGCGTTTTGCCGTTCTCGGCAGCGGTAGCCAAGGGAACGGCACGCTGATCGCCAGTGCTGATACGTATGTGCTGGTGGATTGTGGTTTTTCCCTGCGGGAAACCGAAAAACGCCTGTTGCGCCTGGGTGTGCACCCGGCGCAACTGAACGCGATACTTGTGACCCACGAACATGCCGACCACGTGCATGGCGTGGGTTTACTGTCTCGGCGCTACAATCTGCCGGTCTACCTCAGTCGCGGCACACTGCGCGGGATGCGCAAACCGATTGAACCCGCAGGCTATCTGGCCGGCGGCGAGCAACTGCAGATCGGTGCTCTGAACATCGGGGTCATTGCCGTGGCCCATGATGCGCAGGAACCGACCCAGTACGTCTTCAGTGATCAACAGCAGCGGCGCTTCGGCCTGCTGACCGACCTGGGTTCCTACTGCGAGCGGGTGCTGGACGGTTATCGGGATCTCGATGCGTTGATGATCGAGTCCAACCATTGCCGCGACATGCTGGCCCGTGGTCACTATCCGTACTTTCTCAAGCAACGGGTGGGCGGCGAGCTGGGACATTTGAACAACCATCAGGCGGCATTCCTGGTGGCCGAGTTGGGCTGGCAGGGCCTGCAACACCTGGTCCTGGCCCATCTGAGCAGCAAGAACAACCTGCCGCAACTGGCCCGGCAATGTTTTGTCGACACCCTCGGGTGCGATCCGGACTGGCTGCAACTGGCCGATCAAGATTCAGGGCTCGACTGGCGCCACATCGCCTAGCCCACCTACTTAGCAAGCGGAGCCCATCATGGAAAAACGTGAAGAACTCTACCGCGGCAAAGCCAAATCGGTTTACAAAACCGACGACGCTGACCGCTTGATCCTGCTGTTTCGCAACGACACCTCGGCGTTCGACGGCAAGCGTATCGAGCAGCTCGACCGCAAAGGCATGGTGAACAACAAGTTCAACGCCTTCATCATGCAGAAACTCGAAGCGGCCGGTATTCCGACCCAATTCGACAAACTGCTGGGCGACAACGAGTGCCTGGTGAAGAAGCTCGACATGATTCCGGTCGAGTGCGTTGTGCGTAACTATGCCGCTGGCAGCCTGGTCAAGCGCCTGGGCGTTGAAGAGGGCATGAAGCTCAACCCTTACACCTTCGAACTGTTCCTGAAGGACGACGCCAAGGGCGACCCGTTCATCAACGAATCCCACGTCGTGGCATTCGGCTGGGGCACCACCGAACAACTGGCGCGCATGAAAGAACTGTCGCTCAAGGTCAACGAAGTCTTGAGCAAACTGTTCGATGACGCCGGCCTGCTGCTGGTCGACTTCAAGCTTGAGTTCGGCGTGTTCAGCGACGGCTCGATCGTCCTGGGCGACGAGTTCAGCCCGGACGGCTGCCGTCTGTGGGACAAGGACACCAAGAAGAAGATGGACAAGGACCGCTTCCGTCAGGGCCTCGGTGACGTCATCGAAGCCTACGAAGAAGTCGCCAATCGTCTGGGTGTACCGCTTTAATCGACGCAAGCATCTGATAGCACGGAAAAAATTTCGTTTGGGGGGTTCGCAACCAGCGAAAGTGTTGTTATGATGCGCGCCGTTGGAGAGATGCCAGAGTGGCCGAATGGGACGGATTCGAAATCCGTTGTACCTTCACCGGTACCTAGGGTTCGAATCCCTATCTCTCCGCCATTACATAGAAAAAGCCCCGTAGCTGAGAAGCTGCGGGGCTTTTTCGTTTCCTGCGATCAATCTGGCAACGCGTGACCAGGTCTTGCCTGTTCCAATCTCTGCAGAGCCGGAACAAAGCCCCGCTGAATCAAACCAGCGGGGCTTTGTTGTTTTGCAGGCGTTAACTTACACCTGCATCAGACAGTCATGACCGCGAGGGCGCCTGTTCGCGTTTGATCAAGTCAGGCGTACCGTTGCGCGCTTAAATCTCCTTTATCGGTGTTTCCCCTCGCGCAGCTTTGATCAATTCGATCACATGCAAGCAATCCGCCTTGTTCACATACGACTCGCCACTGGCGATGGTCTCGTGGTTTCCCGCCCTCAGCCTCCAGCGCCATTGCCCTTTGCCGGTGCTCGGGGTGCCTCTGGATTGCCTGTAAATCTCGAAATACATTCAGTTCGCTCCATGCGATAGACGTGTGCGCCAGCCTGTGTGGCGCATCGACGCAAGCCTAGCGCAGGCGAGGTTTTTGGCTATTGGGCAATTGTTTCCAATGGTTGGCGGATGTTTCTGAAAGGTGCGACCCAGAAACCTCGAAGTGTTAGACAGTGAGCGGATCCATCGTGGCGATGGACGCCGCCCCCAAGGCCTTTCTACACTGCCGGTTATCTGGGGATCGGGGAGCAAGGGATGAATCGCAATGAACTACGCAAGGCCGACATCAACCTGATGGTGGTGTTCGAGACCCTGATGCTTGAGCGCAATGTGACGCGGGCGGCGGAGAAGCTGTTTCTCGGCCAGCCGACCATCAGTTCGGCGCTCAACCGGCTGCGTACGATGCTCAACGATCCGCTGTTCATCCGCGTGGGGCACCGCATGGAACCGACGGCCCGTGCCGAGGATATCTTTCGTCATCTGAAGCCTGCGCTGGATTCGCTGTCGGTGGCGCTGAGCCTGACGCGCAACTTCGATCCGGCCGTCAGCACCATGACCTTTCGCATCGGCCTGTCCGATGATGTCGAGTTCGGCCTATTGCCGCCGCTGTTGCGCGCGCTGCGTCAGGAGGCGCCGAATGTGGTGTTTGTCGTGCAACATGTCGATTACTGGCGAATTCCCGATTTGCTGGCTGCCGGCGACATCACCGTCGGCATCAGTCAGACCCGTGGCCTGCCGGCCAACGCCAAGCGCAAATTGTTGCGGCACATTCAGCCGAGCATTCTGCGGGCCGACGCCTCCGATACGCCGCTGACTCTCGATGAATATTGCGCCCGCCCGCACGTACTGGTGTCTCACACCGCCAACGTCAGCGGATTCGCGGACGAATGGCTGGCGGAGCTCGGGCGTACCCGGCAGGTGGTGTTGTCGGTGCCGCAGTACAGCGCTTTGCCGGCATTGCTGGCCGGCACCGACCTGATCGCCAGCCTGCCGGATTACACCGCCGAGGCCATGGCCGCGTCGGGGCTGCTGTTCAAGGAGCCGTTTCCGTTCAAGACGCCGACGCTGGACCTGTCGATGGTCTGGCTCAGTCACGTCGACAGCGACCCGGCAGAACGCTGGCTGCGCTCACGGCTGGAGGCCTTCATGAGCGAGCGGCCGCTCAGCGTGTCCTGAGGGCGAGCGCTTTTCCGCAGGAGCTGCCGAAGGCTGCAATCCTTACCTTTTATGTTCAAAGCAAGATCAACAGATCGCGGCCTCCGGCGGCTCCTGCGAGGGTAGGGGCGACAGATTGACGAAAAGTCGCGCAGGAGAGCAGGACGCCGCTGTGGTATATGTACGACCTTTCTGTCGCCACACTGGAGTCTTGCGATGCCACACCTGCACATGGAATACACCGCCAATCTGCCGCAGCTCAATGCCGACGTTGCGTTGATCCGGCTCAACAACACATTGGTGGGGTCCGGTCAGTTCGCGGCGGAATTCGATATCAAGAGCCGGGCGGTCAAGGTCGAGACCTTCAAGGTCGGCACGGTCATGGGCGAGCGTGCGTTTGTGTATGTGAAACTGGCGATGCTCAGTGGCCGTTCGCCGGAGATCAAGAAACAGTTGTCCCAGAGCCTCCTGGCGGTGTTGCAGGACCTGTGCGAATGGCCGGCCGGGGTTGAGGTGCAGCTGTGTGTCGAGCTGCTCGACATTGATCGCGAGTCCTACAGCAAAACGGCCATCGGCGTGTAAGGCTCAGGCCACTTCCAGTTCGCTGCACACCTTGATTACCTGCTCGCGCAGCCAGACGTTGGCGCTGTCCTGATCGGCGTTCTGGCTCCACTGCATGTCGAGGGTGAAGCCCGGCAGACCATTCGGCGCCTCACAGTGTTTGAACACCGCATCGTTGGTCAGCAGGCGTTGAATGCGGCGCGGCAGGGTGAGAATGAAGTCGGTGCCGGTGATCATCTTCAACGCCGCGCTATAGCTATTTGAGCGCGCAACAATCTGACGTTTCTGCGCCTGGCGAGCGAGCCAGCCGTCGACCATGTTGGTGGTGGACGTCCACGGTGTCGGGAACACATGCCGGCGTTCGGTAAAGGCTTGCAGGCTCAGGCGTGGTTCCAGTGGCGTGGCGCGCTTGTCGAAGACACAGACCAGATCATCTTCCAGCAGCATCCGTGACTTGAGGTCGGCGTGAGAGCGATGGAAGTTGGGGCCGAAACTGATCACCAGGTCGAGGCTGCCGTCGCGTAACTCGTCGGCCGGTACGTCGGTTTCGAACTTGTGCATGTTGACCATCACCGGCAAATCATCGAAGTCGAAGCGCTTCAACAGTCGCGGCAGGATCAGTTGTTCGAAGTACTCCGGAGCGCAGATGTTGAAGGTGACCGCTTGCCGGGTCGGATCGAAGGCCGCTGCACCGGCATGGCACAGGTTGATGCTTTCGAGGATCTTCTGCACATGGCTGTACATGCTGCTGGCCTTGTAGGTCGGGCGCATGCCGGTGCGGGTATTGATGAACAGTTCGTCTTCGAAACTGGTGCGCAGTTTTTTCAGGCAGTAACTGACCGTGGACTGACTGACAAACAGCGTTTCCGAGACATCGGTGACGCTGCTTTGCTCATACACGGCGATAAACACCATGAGGTCCTGCATGTCGAGCTTTCGAAGCAAGTTACTGTTCAGCATCCGTTCCGTCTCGCTGTGCTCCTTGCGCTGAATCCGCGCAAACGTGTGCGAATGATCCTAACGGAACGATGGTGCCAGGAGAAACCCCCGTGGGACAATTCACGGTCAGTAGTGGGACAGAAACTTTTAGCAATACGACGTCGTCCGGCAAACCGCGAAAAGATGGCCAGAAGCCTCTAGCTTGCTCAGGGGAACTGGCATGCGTAGTGGCGCGGATCGAAGCGCCGAGCCATCAGCCACATCATGACCATGACCGCGGTCAGTGACCACCAGGCCCATTCGAAGCTGCCCAGTCGATCGCGGATTGTCCCGGCCAGCAGTGGCGAGAGACCGGCAATCAGATAGCCGATGCCTTGCACGAAAGCGGTCAGGCTGGCGGCGCGTTGCGGGTGGTCGAAGTGGTCGAGGGAGACGATCAGGCTCATCGGAAACAATCCGCCAATGCCCAGGCCCAACAGGCACGGCCAGAGCAGGCTCAGGTGATGAGGGGTGAGCGTCAGGCCGCAAAATCCGGCAATGATCAGCAACAGCAGGCCCTTCAGCACCCAGCGTCGATCCCGGCTGCGGTTGGCGATAGCGGGCACCAGCAGGCCGGCAATGACCTCCATGGCTGTCAGAAAACCCAACAGCAGCCCGGCGTGTTGTTCGCTCCAGCCTTGTTCCACGTAGTACGGTGCGAACCAGGCGAGCACACAGGTGTAGGACGCCGTGCCCAGACCGAAGAAGACGGCGAGTAACCAGGCGCGAGGATGACGGAAAAAGGATTCTTGCTTGTGCGTTTCGGGCATGGCGTGCGGCAGGTTTGCGCGTTGCGCCCACCAGAGCATCGACGCCAGCAGCGCCAGTGCTGCCCAGATCGCCAGGCCCGCGCGCCAACTTCCGGTCTGCAGCATCACCAGCGGGGCGAACGAGGCGGCAATCGCTGCGCCGCCCATGATCGAGGTGACATACAGGCCCATGTACAGGGCAACGTTGTCCGCAAACCGCGATTTGATCAGTGCCGGCATCAATGCCTGGATCAACGCAATGCCGAAACCGGCGAGCACTGCGCCGACAATCAGTTCTGCGGCCGAGTCGATGAACCAGCGCGACAGCGTTGCCAGGCCGATGATCAGCAGCGACAGCATGACCGTGCGCCGTTCACCCAGGCGCCGACCGATGCTCAGGCCGAAAAACATCCCCAAGCCCATGGCTGTCACCGGCAGCATCGTCAGCAATGACGCGAGGCTGAAGCTGAGCGCAATGTCGCCACGGATCGCCGACAACAGCGGGCCGACCGCCGCCATTGACGGGCGCAGGTTAAGGGCAACCAGAGCGATGGCGAGCATCAGCCCGACAGCGGGGCGTGAGGTGGCGCGGATGTTTTCCATCTTCAGACCTTTGACACGGGGACTGAGGATTAGGCGCGTGGCGGCAACGGTCGAGCAAACCAGAAAATCCACGAACCCACCTAAAAATCAAATACCCCACACACCCTGCAGGCGCTGCCGAAGGCTGCGATCTGTTGATCTTGCTTTTACAGGTCCAGATCAAAAAATCATAAACTTTGGCCGCGCCTGCACGGAGTGTTTACTGCGTCAAAACTGAACCGTTCTCAAATACCTGACAGGTTCTGACGAATTAGCGCTAGCCAACTAATCGTTGGCGTCTTTTTCACAAAAAATTGATGGGGGGCTGCCTAGAGTTTGTCGCGCCTTGGTTAATGAATTTTTCACAATTAACCAGGGTTCTTCTTTTCAGGAACTGCCCGTCTCTATGTTGAAGTTAAAAACCGTGCGCCCGGAATGGGTGACGTTGATTGCCAGTGCCTTTCTTCTGGCCGGTTTCAATCTTGTGCTGTGGCAACATCTGTTCGAGATCACTGCAGCCGATGGCGAAGGCATCGTCATGCGCGTGGCTTTCGGGGTGATTATCCTGGCGGCTTTCAACATCGTACTGACCTTTTTTGCCTTCCGGCCGCTGCTCAAACCGATCCTGACACTGATCTTTCTGATCAGCGCCGGCGTGGCTTATTTCATGAGCCAGTATGGCGTAATGATGGATGCGGGCATGTTCCGCAACTTCGCCGAAACCAACGCGACGGAAGTGCGTGACCTGCTGTCGTTGAAGTTGTTTGCCTATATTGTTTTGTTGGGTGTTTTACCGTCCTGGTTGTTGTGGAAAGTCCCTGTTAACTTTCGTCGCTGGCATCGAGAGTTACTCTATAAAGTTATTGTGGTTATGGCGTCAGTTGCAGTTATCGGGGGTGTGGCGTTGGCCAACTATCAAGGGCTGTCTTCGTTGTTTCGCAATCACCATGAAATCCGCTTGATGCTGGTGCCCAGCAATTACATTGGCGCGTTGGCCGGTTACTTGCGCGAGCAAGTCGTCTCGGCGCAGCAGCCATTCGTCAAAATCGGTGAGGACGCGCAACGTAATCCGGCACGGCAACATCCGCTGCGCAAATCCCTGACCGTCCTGGTCGTGGGCGAAAGTGCACGAGCAGAAAACTTCGGCATCCTCGGTTACAACCGTGACACCACACCAAAACTGGACAAGGAAGCCGGGCTGATCGCCTTCACCGATGTGCACTCCTGCGGCACGGAAACCGCCGTTTCAGTGCCATGCATGTTTTCCAACATGGGCCGCAAGGATTACGACGCCAGCAAGGCGAAGAACGAAGAAGGCCTGCTCGACGTGCTCAAACATGCCGGGATCGACGTGATCTGGCGCGACAACCAGTCCGGCTGTAAAGGCACTTGCGACCGGGTCACCCTGCAAGACGTCAGCAATATGAAAGACCCTTCTCTGTGCGCCAACAGCGAATGCCGCGATGAAATTCTCCTGCAAGGTCTGCAGGGTTTTATCGAGCATCTGGACAAGGACACCGTGCTGGTGCTGCACCAGATGGGTAGCCACGGTCCGGAATACTTCAAGCGTTATCCGAAGGCGTACGAACACTTCACGCCGGTGTGCGAAAGTAATGCGCTGAACAATTGCAGCCGCGAAAGCATCGTCAACGGTTACGACAACACGCTGGTCTATACCGACCATGTGCTGGCGAGCCTGATCGATGTGCTGCGCAGCAATCAGGACAAAGTCGACACCGCCATGTTGTACCTGTCGGATCATGGCGAGTCGCTGGGCGAGTACAACCTGTTCCTGCACGGCACGCCTTATATGCTGGCGCCGGACCAACAGAAACATGTGGCGATGCTGGCCTGGTTCTCCGACAACTATCAAAAGGCTTATTCGCTCGACACGCACTGTCTGCAGATGAACCGCGACAAACCTCTGAGCCAGGACAATCTGTTCCACTCGATGCTGGGGTTGCTGGAGATCAAGAGTTCGGTTTATCGACCAGGCCTGGACATGTTCGCCGGCTGTCGTGGCGCGGTGATTGACGGCGTGCTGGCCAAGGACTGAGGCGCGGTGCACCCCGTCAGCCTTCGGCACCTTCTACAGATACAGATCTGTCGGTTCTCTCTGTCAGACTATTCTTTTTCCTTGGCAGGACATTTCGTTACAGCTCTTGCCCTTCGCAGGCGCGTAAATCGCCGGTGGCGATATATACTGCGCGCCATTCTTCAAGGGAGAGCCGTGTGGCTATCGATATTCACTGGATTCGCGACAACGAAAGCCTCGCGCAGTTTTGCGCCGAGTGGCAGCAGCTGCCGTTCGTTGCCCTCGACACCGAATTCATGCGGGTCGACACCTTCTACCCGATTGCCGGTCTGTTGCAGGTCGGTGACGGCAAGCGCGCCTACCTGATTGATCCGCTAAGCATCAACGCCTGGCAACCGCTGGCTGCGTTGCTGGAAAACCCGGCAGTGCTCAAGGTGCTGCACGCGTGCAGCGAAGACCTCGAAGTCCTGTTGCGCCTGACCGGCAGCCTGCCGGCACCGCTGTTCGACACCCAGTTGGCAGCCGCTTACCTGAACCTCGGTTTCTCGATGGGCTATTCGCGGCTGGTGCAGGAAGTGCTCGGCATCGAACTGCCCAAGGGCGAAACCCGTTCCGACTGGTTGCAGCGCCCGTTGTCCGACACGCAAATCAGCTACGCCGCCGAAGATGCCGTGCATCTGGCGGAGGTTTTCGTACAACTGCGGCCCAAACTGTCTGACGACAAATTCGCCTGGGTGTTGGAGGACGGCGCGGAACTGGTCGCCAACCTGCGCCGCGAAACCGACCCTTACGAGGTTTATCGCGAGGCCAAACTGGCGTGGAAACTGTCCCGTGCGCAACTGGCGGTTCTGCGTGAGCTGTGTGCCTGGCGGGAAAAGGAAGCCCGCGCCCGTGATCTACCGCGTAACCGCATCGTCCGCGAGCATTCGCTGTGGCCGCTGGCCCGCACACAACCGGACAACCTCGCGGCGTTGGGCAAGATCGAAGACATGCACCCGCGTACCGTGCGTCAGGACGGCCAATTTCTGCTTGATCTGATCAAGCGCTCTGGCAGTGTGGGGCCTGATCAATGGCCGCCCGCCGTACCGGAGCCATTACCGATCGAAGCCGCAGCATTGATCAAACAACTGCGCGCATTGGGTCAGGCCGAGGCCGAGCGTCTGGGCATTGCCCCGGAACTGATGCTGCGCAAGAAAACCCTCGAGGCGCTGGTCAAAAGCGGCTACCCCGAGGGGCCTTACCAATTGCCTGATTCGCTGCGTGGCTGGCGCCGCGAATTGATGGGCCAGAAGCTGCTCGACAGCCTGGCCACCGCCGGAGAACAGCCTTGAAACGTATTTGCTCCATTTACCAAAGCTCCAAGCGCAGCGGCATGTACCTTTACGTGCTCAAGAGCGATGCGCTCGAGCGCGTGCCGGAAGCATTGATGCTGGCCTTCGGCAAACCGAAGCACGCCTTCGATCTGGTGCTGTCGCCCGAGCGCAAGCTGGCCAGCGAAGACATCGTCGTAGTGCTGGAAAACCTCGACAAGCAGGGCTATCACCTGCAGATGCCGCCGGCCGAGGACGAATACATCGAACACTTGCCCGAAGAGTTGCTGCGACGCAACGATCCGGTCTGATCTGCCAGGCCCTGTTCTGGGCCTCGGGTAACCCTGGAACTGTTTTTACCGCGATGGCCACCCTTACTCCGGTGGCCGTCTGCACGGTTTGCGAAAGGTTTGAAGATGCGCGTTCTGATTGCTGAACACGACCACGCGATATACGCCCGGCTGCTGCGTCAGGCAGCTCCGGAACTGGAAGTACTGACCAGCGGCGACTCCGCCGAACTGGCCCGACAGGCTGCCGATTGCCCGGTGTGGCTGGGGCAGCCGGATCTGCTCGCGACCCTGTTGCGCCAGGGGCATCAACCGCAATGGCTGCAGTCGACCTGGGCCGGCATCACGCCGTTGCTGGCCGACGGTTTGCGCCGCGATTACCGCTTGACCCGTGCGGTGGGGATTTTCGGTCAGGTGATGGCCGAATACGTCCTGACCTACATGCTCGGTCATGAACGTGAAGTGCTGGCGCGTCTGGTCAGCCAGGTCGAGCGCAAGTGGGATAACCGCACCGGTCAGAGCCTGGTCGGGCGCAAGGTGCTGATCGTCGGCACCGGCGACATTGGCCAGAGCGTGGCGCAGTTCCTGCTGCCGTTTGGCGTCGAGTTGTACGGCATCGCCAGCAGCGCCCGCGAACAGGCGCCGTTCGTCGAAGTCGGGGCGCTGGCGGATCTGCCACGGCTGGTGGGCGAGGTGGATTACGTGGTCAATCTGCTGCCCAACACCGAGCACACCCACGATATTTACGACGCGGCACTGTTCAAGCAATTCAAGCCGACCGGGTTGTTCATCAACGTCGGGCGCGGTGTGGCTGTAGTGGATGCGGATCTGGTCGAAGCATTGAAAGAAGGCCATCTGGCCGGCGCGGTGATCGACGTCTGCCGCCAGGAACCGCTGCCGCAACGTCATCCGTTCTGGACGGCCTGGGGTTTGTTGCTGACCGGCCACAGTTCGGCGCCGACTTCGCCTTCGTTGATGGTGCAGCTGTTTGTCGACAACCTGAAGGCGTATCAGGCCGGCGAGGCGTTGCGCGGCGAAGTGGATTTCAACCGCGGATATTAAATCCACTGCTCACTTGAATGATGCACAAAACCTGTGGGAGCTAGCCTGCTGGCGATCAGGGAGTGTCAGTCAACATTGATGTTGTTTGACACACCGCAATCGCTAGCAGGCGAGCTCCCACAGGGGTTTTTGCAGTATGGCTTAAAGGGTGAAGTCGCCTTCAGCCACCAGCTCGCTCAGCGGACGACGCGGGCTTGGCTCTTCACGGGCCTGCAGGTACTCGGCCAGCGTCGCCTTGTCACCCAGCTTGCCAACTGCGACTGCTGCATGCAGCGCATAACCTTCCGGGATATTCAGCTCCTTGCGCGTGAGTTCCTGATCGAAACCGGCCATGCCGTGGGTGTGCCAGCCGCTGATGCTCGCTTGCAGTGCCAGATGGCCCCAGGCCGAACCGGTGTCGAACGTGCTCCACAGCGCCGGCGTCTCTTCACTGGCGCCGGGTGCGGTGAACGTGGTTTTGGAAATCACGATCACCAGCGCCGAAGCGTGTTGCGCCCAGCTGCGGTTGAATTCATTGAGCAGACCCAGATAACGCGCCCAGTTCGGCGTATCGCGACGCGCGTAGAGAAAACGCCACGGCTGCGAGTTATAAGCCGATGGTGCCCAGCGTGCGGCTTCGAAGAAGCTCAGCAGGGTTTCTTCCGGGATCGCTTCGCCGGTAAACGCGCGCGGCGACCAGCGGTCGGTGAATTGCGGGTGAATGGCGTAATCGGCAACGCGAGGGTTGGCACTCATCAAAAGATTCCTTGCTGTGTTTGAGTCATGAATTCGTGACAGAACCCTACTGGGCGGTGATTTGCCTGACAAGCGGGATTTACCGACAGTCGCCAGCGCTTGGCCCGCAAGGCCGGGGGCACTAGACTGGCGGCCTTTTCACCACCTGATGTTGATGCTTGAGCCATGGCCGCCAAAGTCGAACCGTTCTGGAAACGCAAAACCCTCGATCAACTGGATCACGAGGAATGGGAATCGCTGTGCGACGGCTGTGGCCTGTGCTGCCTGCAAAAGCTCGAGGATGAAGAAGACAACAGCGTCTACTACACGCGCATCGCCTGCAAACTGCTGGACCTGAAAACCTGCCAGTGCAGCGATTACCCGAACCGCATCAAGTTTGTCCCGGACTGCATCCAGCTCACCCCGGGCCAGGCCGAAGAGTTCAAGTGGTTGCCGCCGACCTGTGGTTATCGGCTGGTCAGCGAAGGCAAGGACCTGCCGTTGTGGCACCACCTGGTGTGCGGCGATCGCGACGCGGTGCACCACGAACGGATTTCCCAGTCCGGGCGCATGCTCGCCGAAGGCAGCGTGCCGGAGGATGATTGGGAAGATCACCTGATTTTCCGGGCCGGTTAAGCGCCCGCAGATTCACCTTTCACCAAGGAGTGTGTATGGCTGGGGGATTGCGGCGGGCGCTCAGTGTGGGCTTGCTGGCGTTGAGCGCGCCAGTGTGGGCAGCGAAGAAAGTCGATCTGGACTACCACGTGCGCCTGTTGCCGCAAAGCGATCAGGCCGAAGTGCGCCTGACCCTGGCCAAAGGTGAAGCGGTGCGCAGCCTCGACTTCGACCTCGGTGATGGCAGCCATTACAGCGACTTCAAGGCCGACGGCCAGTGGCAGCTGACCCCGGGCAAACAGGCCCGGGGCGTCTGGCGTCCGACGGGCGACAAGGCCAGTCTGACCTACCGCGTCAGCGTCAGCCACGCTCGCAAGGGCGGCAGCTTCGACACGCGCATGACCCCGAGCTGGGCGCTGCTGCGCGGCGAGGATCTGGTGCCGCCGGCCAAGCTCGATCAGCAGGATGGCGTCGAGCTGTTGTCGCGGCTGCAATTCGAACTGCCCGGCGGCTGGCAAAGCGTCGAAACCGCCTGGCCGCGCATCGGCAAGTACAAATTCCGCATCGACAACCCTTCGCGCCTGTTCGACCGCCCGACGGGCTGGATGCTGGCCGGTCACCTCGGCAGCCGCCGCACGCGCCTGGGCGAAACCGAAGTTACCGTGGCCTCACCGCAAGGGCAGGGCATGCGCCGCATGGATGTGCTGACCTTGCTGACGTTCGTCTGGCCGCAGGTGCAAGCGGTCTATCCCCGGCATCCGAAAAAACTGTTGATCGTCGGCGCCAACGACCCGATGTGGCGCGGCAGTCTCGGTGCGCACGAATCCATCTATATGAATACGCGGCTGCCGCTGGTCAGCGAGAGCGGCAGCAGTGCACTGGTGCGTGAGTTGGCGCAGGTGTTCGGGCGGATCAACGACGCCCAGCGCAGCGACTGGATCAGTGAAGGATTGGCCGAGTATTACTCGATCGAACTGGTGCGCCGTGCGGGTGGCATGAGCGATGAGCGTTATCAGGCGTTGCAGGCGAAGTTGGCCAGGGACAGTCAGAAGGTGACGACCTTGCGCGGCGCGCAGATCAGCCCGGCGCAGCTTTCAAAAGCGGTGATGGTGCTGCAGGAGCTGGATCGCGAGATTCGCCTGAAGACGCGTAACAAGCGCTCGCTGGATGATGTACTGCGCGGGGCGATGCATCTGGGGACGGTGGATACCAAGGCGTTTGTGCAGCTGGCCGAGAGTGTTCTGGGCGAGTCCTCCAAGGTCCTCGATACCGCGTTACTGCAGTGACATCGCTATCGCTGGCAAGCCAGCTCCCACAGAATTCGGGATGTTCATCAAAATGGTGAACGACACAGAATTCGGGATGTTCATCAAAATGGTGAACGACGCAGAAACTGTGGGAGCTGGCTTGCCAGCGAAGAGGCCAGAAGCCTCACCGCAAATCCTTGATCAAACCCCGGCTTTCGGCGACTTCACCGAATCGTTGCCGGTCACGGTGGCGGTGCTGGTCGCCGCCTCGGCGTTGGCCTTGAGTTTGTTCAATTCTTCCCCGGCGCGCTCGATCTTGGCCCGTACATTGTCCATGTCCTGACGACTCTTCTCGATCAGGCTTTTCATCGAACTGTGCCCAGTGATGCCGCGGGCCATCGCCACGCCGCCAATTGCCACCTGAATCAGGCCGAACACGCCGCCACGGCGCAGCCCCTTGCCGACCATGATCACGCCACCGGCCAGCGAGCCGATGCGTTCCCAGCCTTCGACGTTCTGTTCGGAGCGGCTCTGGAACGGGGTGGATTCGATACGTTCGACGCGTTTGAGCTCGGCCATGATCTTTCTCCAGGCAATGAGTAATGGATAAACAAGCTGACTGCCACAGCGCTCAGCTCGTTCCATCGGATGTGCGACGTTTCAGCGGAATTTTGGTCCGGAGCGGGTATTCAGACCCTTGGCCATGCGGTCGTAGAGCACGACGTTGACCGTGGCGGCGAGGTTCATGCAGCCAGTGGTCGGGATGTACACGACGTCTTCGCACCAGTCGCGGATCTCTTTATCCAGCGAGCCGTCTTCGGGACCAAAGATGTACAGCGCGCGGTCCGGGTGGGTGTATTCGGGCAGCGGGCGGGCGCCTTCGACCAGTTCCACGGCAACGGGTACGCAGTTGAGCGGCAGGATTTTTTTCAGGTCGTCGATGCCGATCAGCGGGATGTCGTAGTGCACGCGCTTGGTGTCGGTGACGAAGTCGGCGGCGCGTTCATAGCGCTTGCCGGTGTAGAACACCGATGCCACGCCGTAACAGCCTGCGGCGCGCATCACCGAACCGACGTTCTCCGGTGATTTGGGGTTGTACAAACCAATGCAGCTGTAACGTTTGTCTGCCACGAGCGGGGTGCCTTCGGGAAAAAGAGGGCGATTATACGGGGATTGGGGGAGGGCGGGCAGATTCGAGATCTGCGGTGTCTGCTCTGGCCCTATCGCTGGCAAGCCAGCTCCCACAGGTATCTCGGGTGTTCACAAAATTTGTGAGCGACCAAAATCATTGTGGGAGCTGGCTTGCCAGCGATTGGGCCTGTTCAGGCGCTGAAGATCTTCAGTCTTCTTTTTTCATCAGGCCGGCCAATGCAGCAAACGGGTTGTGCGTGGCCTTGGCGATCTTCGGCGTGCTCAGCGAGCCTTCGCTGAAATACTGCTGATCGGTGTAGCGCGAGTGTTCGTTGTCGTGGCAATACAGGCACAACAATTCCCAGTTCGAGCCGTCCTGCGGGTTGTTGTCGTGGTTGTGGTCGCGGTGATGCACGGTCAGTTCGCTCAGGCGCTTGCCGGAAAACTCACGGGTGCAGCGGCCACAGACGTGCGGGTACATCTTCAGGGCCTTGTCGCGGTAGCCCATCTCCTTGTCGCGCTGGTTGTCGGCAAGGATGCGATCGAGCTTCGACGTGTTGGTCGGGGTGGACGAACTCATGGGTTCACCTTTGTAAAAAGACTAATGACGGATATGTGCAGAGTTTAGCTCAGCCCTTGAGCTTCTCGGCAATCCAGATCGTGTGGCGGGTGCCCTTGTTGCCGTGGGCGAACACCTGGACTTCTTCGGCCTTGAAACCGGCCTTCTTCAATTTGTCGGAAAACTGTCGGTCGGCGCTGGCTGACCATACGGCGAGCACGCCTTTGGGGCGCAGGGCCTTGGCGCAGGCGTTAAGGCCGGCGGCGGAGTACAGCCAACTGTTGGCCTTCTGGGTCAGGCCTTCAGGACCGTTATCGACGTCGAGCATGATCGCGTCGAAGCCGTTCGGCTCGCTTTGCAGCACCTTGGCCACGTCGTCCTGACGGATCACCGTGCGCGGATCGAGCAGCGGCCGCCCGGACTTTTCCCCCAGCGGCCCACGGTTCCATTCGACGACGCCAGGGACCAGTTCGGCGACCACCACTTCGGCACTTTTGCCCAGATGCTTGAGCGCCGAGGCAAGGGTGAAGCCCATGCCCAGGCCGCCGATCAACACCCGCGAGTGCGGCCGTCCGGCGACTTTGCGGCAAGGAATCTCGGCCAGCGCATCTTCGGAACCGTGCATGCGCGTGTTCATCAATTGCCCGCCGTCGCCGCCCTGGATCTTGATGACGAAATCCTCGCCATACTCGAACAGGCACAGGGCGCCACCGTTGTCAGGGATCGGCGTGGTGTCGAGCAGAACGAAACGTTTCATGGAAATCTCTACAAGGGGGAAGGCAAGCAGGCCCGTTGGGAGTAGCCTGAGCGCAGACTAGAGGCCAAACGGAGCCCTTGATGAAGCGCACCATTCTAACGGTCATTGCCCTGGCCGCGCTCTCGATTACTGCAGTGCAGGCGCAGCAGACCATTCCGGTCAGCCCGACGCCGTCACCCGGTTCGCCCGGGACTGCAACACCGACGCCGTATCCGCAAATCACCCCGATCAACATTCCCAAGTCGGGTGCCGGCAGTGGCAGCCCGCCGCTGGTACCGATCGAAATGCCCAGTCCGCCGGGCAAGGATCAACCGGTGCCGGGCATCGAACCGAGCGGCACCAAGGCGAAATCCCCTGGCGGTTAAACCTGTTGCGCCGCCAGTTGGCCGTCGGCCATGCGCAGGCGTTTCGACAGGGACACGGCGAGGGCGCGGATGATTTTCGCGGCGATCTTCGGCGCGTCGTTGAGCATTTTTTCCAGCGAGTCCTTGCCGAGGTTGAGCAACTGACAGTGGCTCGCGGCGATGCAGGTCGCCGAGCGTCGTTCACCATCGAGCACCGCCATTTCACCGAAGGCGCGGCCGCTGCGCAGGGTGGCCATGGTGATGACCTGGCCGTCGGCGCCGGTTTTCTGCACCGCGACCTGCCCGGTGTGAATGATGCACATGAAGCTGCCGGCATCGCCTTCGTGGAAAATCGCCTCGCCTTGCGCCACGGTGCTGATGCTGAAGTAGCCGGAGGCCGCGGCAAAGTCCGCCAGCTGCAATTGATCGAACAGGCCGCAGTCCATCAGCCAGTCACGGATTTCGTTGTTCAGTAGAGTGGGTTCTGACATGTCATTGCGGTCTTTTTGTTTTCACATTTCAAGGCCTCACACGGATCCCGTGTGAACACGCTTTTGTGGCGAGGGGATTAAGACCCGCTCGGCTGCGCAGCAGTCGCAAATCCTGCCAATACGGTACTTCAGGGATACCGAATTTGCAGTTCTTGGGGCTGCTTCGCAGACCAACGGGGATAAATCCCCTCGCCACAAGGGTCTGGAATTAAGACCCAAGTGACCGACGGAGTTCCTCAGGCCAACCCCAGAACCTTGAAAACAAATGCGTATTCGAGCGCTACGTCACGTAATCCCTGATAACGCCCGCTCATCCCGCCGTGCCCGGCGCCGAGTTCGGTCTTGAGCAGCAGCACGTTATCGTCGGTCTTGGTCGCCCGCAGTTTCGCCACCCATTTGGCCGCTTCCCAGTACTGCACGCGGCTGTCGTTGTAGCCGGCGATCACCAGTGTTGCCGGATAGGCCTGCGCGGTGACGTTTTCGTAAGGAGCGTAGGCCTTGATCCGCTCATAGACGTCCGGCTCTTCGGGGTTACCCCATTCGTCGTATTCGGTGACGGTCAGCGGCAGCTCCGGGTCGAGCATGGTGTTGAGCACGTCGACGAACGGCACTTCGGCAATCGCCACGCCGAACAGGTCCGGCCGCTGATTGAGCACCGCGCCGATCAGCAGACCCCCGGCACTGCCGCCGCTGATCGCCAGTTTCTCGGCGGTGGTGATGCCGTTGAGGATCAGGAATTCGGCGCAGGCAATGAAATCGCTGAAGGTGTTGTGCTTGTGTTCCTGCTTGCCGGCGCGGTACCAGGCTTCGCCCAGCTCGCCGCCGCCACGCACGTGGGCGATGGCAAACGCCATGCCGCGATCAAGCAGACTCAGGCGCGCGTGGGAGAACCACGGGTCGAGGCTGGAGCCGTAGGCGCCATAACCGTAAAGGTACAGCGGCACCGCTTTGCCGACCATTTCGCGTTTCATCACCAGGCTGATCGGCACCTGTGTGCCATCCGGCGCGGTGGCCCACAGGCGTTGGCTGACGTAGGCGTCGGCGTCGAACGGGCCGAGCACCGGGGTTTCCTTGAGGACGGTTTGCTCGCCGGTGGCCAGCAGCAACTGTCGCACCTGCGCCGGACGGTTCAACGCCTCGTAGCGCAGACGAATGCGATCGCTGTCGAACTCCAGGCTGTTTTGCACATAGAGGCTGTAGGCCGCATCCGGCAGTTGCACGCGATACGAGGGCAAACCCTGTGAGTGCACCTCGATGATCGGCAGGCCGCCTTCGCGCAGGCTCAGGGTCATGGCCTCGGCGTTGAGGGTGACGCCGTCGAGCATCACCGTGTCGCTGTGCGCGATCAAGTTCTGCCAGTCGGCTTCGCTCGGCGCGACCCCGGTGTCCGGCGCCTGATACAGGGCGAAGTTGATGCCGTCGCGGTTGGTGCGGATGAACCAGGTCCATGCGCCATCGAGCATGCCGTGGTCGACGTCGTATTCGTGATCTTCGACCCGTGGCGCCAGGCAGGTGAAGGGCAGGTGCGGCTGATGCGCGTCCAGTGCCCAGACTTCAGTGGTGGTCTTGCTGCCCAAGGTCAGCAGTAATTGCTGTTCGGAGCTGGAGCGATAGCAATGCAGGAAGAAACGCCCGTCCGGCTCGTGGAACACCTCTTCGGCGGCGGTGCCGTCGAGGCGGTAGCGAAACAGTTTGTGCGGGCGGTGGGTGTCGTCGAGTACCCCGAAAAACAGGGTCAGGCTGTCGTTGGCCCAGGTCATGCTGCCGTCGCAGTCTTCGAATTCCAGTTCGCTGACCTTGTCATTGGCCAGTTCCTTGACGAACAGCGTGTAGATCTCGTCGCCCGACGCGTCGACGCTGTAGGCCAGGCGCTGGTGATCCGGGCTGATGCTGAACGCGCCGAGAGAGAAAAAGCCGCCATTGGCCAGCACGTTCGGGTCGAGCAGCAGTTGCTCGCGGCTTTCGTCGAGGGTCAGGCTGTCGTCCGCCGGACGCGGGCAGCGGTAATGCCGGGCGTATTCGTCGCCAGCGGTGGTGCGCGTGTAATACAGATACGGACCCCACGGCGAGGGCAGGGACAGGTCGGTCTCGAGAATCCGGCCCTTGATCTCTTCGAACAGGCTTTCACGCAGCTTGGCCTGATCGGCGGTTTGCGCTTCCTGATAAGCGTTTTCAGCCTTGAGGTAGTCGAGCACCGCGTCGGTGTCGCGCTCCTGCAGCCAGGCATACGGGTCGGCACCGGGCGCCTTGTGGGCAATCGGAGCAGTGATGGCATGGGCGGATTGGGGCATGGAAGGCTCTCGGACAATGTTCGGAAATAAGGGGGCGCCGCTCTTGAGACCGCCACCGACCCCTGCGGGAGCGAGCTTGCTCGCGAAGGCGTCGTGTCAGATGACATTTGTTTCACTGACCCACCGCTTTCGCGAGCAAGCTCGCTCCCACAGGTTGGCTGCTGGCCGTCTGGCATTGGGACAAGCCTGGCGGACGAAAAGTCGTTACTATAAGCGCCTCTTTGCCTGCCTTGCCATGGACACCATGACCGAGAACGACTATCTGATCGCCTGGGGCCTCTACGCCTTTGCCGCTGTAGGCTGCCTGTTGGTATGGATGCGCCTGACCCGCTGGATGTGGCGCTGGCTGCGCGAGCCGCTGCGGGTGCTGATGGCGGTGTTGCTGTTCAGCCCGACCATCATTGACCCGGTGAAAGCCAAGGTTGCACCGTCCATCGCCATCACTGCGCTGGATCTGGCCTTCAAGGTCGGCAACAACGCCTGGCGGGCGATTTCCGACCTGTTCATGTACGGCATGATCGCCTTTGGCATCTACCTGATTTTCGTGTTGATCCGCTTCCCGATCGAACGCGCCTCCCGCGCCCGTCGCGAGCAGGCCGAGGCCGCCAAAGCGGCGGCGCGTGCCGATGACCGTGACGACGATCAACCGTTCGGCGCTGCCGGTGATGACCGCTACGGTCGTCCGCCGGTGCCGAACAATCCGCAGCGCATGCGGGTCGAGCCGCGTCTGTAATCCCGAGAGTCCGCACATGTGTGAATTACTGGGCATGAGTGCCAACGTGCCGACCGATATCGTGTTCAGCTTCACCGGCCTGATGCAGCGCGGCGGGCGTACCGGCCCGCACCGCGACGGCTGGGGCATCGCCTTCTATGAAGGTCGCGGTTTGCGCCTGTTTCAGGACCCGGCCGCCAGCAGTGAGTCGGAAGTCGCCAATCTGGTACAACGTTATCCGATCAAGAGCGAAGTGGTCATCGGCCATATTCGTCAGGCCAACGTGGGCAAGGTCTGCCTGTCCAACACCCACCCGTTCGTGCGTGAACTGTGGGGGCGCAACTGGTGTTTCGCGCACAACGGCCAGCTCGCCGATTTCACCCCGATCAAGAGTTTCTACCGCCCGGTGGGCGACACCGACAGCGAAGCGGCGTTCTGCGATTTGCTCAACCGCGTGCGTGCAGCCTTCCCGGAACCGGTCGATATAGAAGTGCTGTTGCCGGATCTGGTCGCCGCGTGCGCCGAATACCGCAGCAAAGGCGTGTTCAACTGCCTGCTCAGCGACGGCGACTGGCTGTTCTGCTATTGCTCGACCAAACTGGCACAGATCACCCGACGCGCGCCGTTCGGTCCGGCACGGCTCAAGGACGTCGATGTGATCGTCGATTTCCAGGCCGAAACCACGCCCAACGACGTGGTCACGGTGATCGCCACCGAGCCTTTGACCGAAAATGAAACCTGGACCCGCTACGAACCGGGCCAATGGAGCCTGTGGCGACGCGGCGAATGCGTCAGCCAGGGCACGACCGAATAAGGATTGCACCCCATGTTGCTCAGTTATCTACGGCTGGTGTTGTTTGCGGCGGGCCTGTTGATCGGTGTCCAGGTGCCGGGGTTCATCAGCGATTACGCCAAACGCGTCGAGGCGCATCTGATCGAGGCGCAAACCGGTCTGCGTGGTTTCCAGGGTACTGCCGAGCAGTTCTTCAAGGGCGACTTGCAGGCGCTGGTCGCGCATTACCGTGCCAGTGAAGACCCGGTGTTTCGCAGCGATGCCGACAGCCTGAGCACCTTGCTCAACCGGCAGATCGCGCTGGACAAGCAATACCAGGCGATGCAAGGCCCGTGGTACATCCGCTTTCTGCAGGTGGTGCTGGCGGCGGATCCCGACATTCGCAAGGAAACCTGGAACGGTTACAGCTACCAGATCCTGCTGACGCCAGAGGCGATGATCTGGGGCATGAGCGGGGCATTGTTGCTGTCGTTCGGCATCGAGTGCCTGATTCGTCTGATTGACTGGGTGGTGCTGGGCGGCCGGCGTTTGCGCCAGAGCCGGCCGATCGAAGACCGCGACGTGCGTGGCTTGTAAGTTCTGCACAATCCCTTGAAGTGAGGGGATTTTGTGGTGAGGGGATTTATCCCCGATGGGGCGCAAAGCGGCCCCCTTATGGTGTGTCAGATAAACCTGATGCTGCAGGTTTAAGGGCTGCTACGCAGCCCATCGGGGATAAATCCCCTCACCACAGGTGTGATCAGTCAGTGAGGGTGATGTAGTTATCGCCCACCTTGCGCGCATAGTCCCCCAGCACCTGCTGACACAACGTCACGATCTCCTCGACCCACTCAACCCCCACCCGCCAAGACACCACCACCTGCAAATTTGGCGGTCGCTGATCAATGTCCAGCAAGGTCAATTCGCCTCGCGCCAACTCCTCGGCGACCAACACCGGTGGTAGCACGCCGATGCCAAATCCATCACGCAACAACCGCGTGATCGCCGACACCGAATTCACGCAGTTCAAACGTGGCGTCAGCACGCCGTTGGCCTGCATCAGCGCCAGGAGGTCCTGATGCGGCCGGGAGTTTTTCGAGTAGGTGATGATCCGTTCCTGCGCCAGTTCGGCCAGGTCGGCGTAGTCGCGGTTGTAGATTGAGTTACTGGCGACGATCCAGCCCAGCGGATGACTGGCCAGCTCCAGACTGCGCACGCTTTCATGGCGGATCAGGTCAGTTTGCAGGACGATATCGAGAAAGCCTTTTTGCAACTGATCGCAGAGGTTCAACGACGTATCCGCCACCAGCTCGATTTCCACCCGTGGATACAGATCAGTCATCTGCGCCACCAACGGGCTGAGCCAGGTGTGGATCACCGTGTCCATCACCCCGATGCGCACCCGGCCGACCTTGCTCGAACGGGTCTCGATCGAGTGCTTCAGCGCCTGCATGGTGTCGAGCATCTGCTCGGCATAGTCCAGCACCTTCAGGCCTTCGGGCGTCAGGCTGACGCCGCGTGAATCACGCAAAAACAGCTTCACCCCCAGCTCGCCCTCGAGCACCGCGATGCGGCTGGAAATCGACGCCTGGGTGGTGAACAGCTTGTCGGCGGTCAGGCGAAAACTCTTCAGCCGGGCGACCCAGACAAAGGTCTCGAGAAACTTCAGATTCATGGCAACGGCTCGGGTGACAAATTTTTCTTATGCCTAAGGCGGGTTTTTATTCGTTGGACGCAGCCGGGCGACGCGCCCAAAAATCGGCGTATCCGGCCCCCACGATAGGCGTCGTCGGGGCTACGAACAAGACCAATAAAAAACCTGCGGAGATAAGCCATGAGTGCTCCCGACACCCTAGAAGCATCCACGGCAACGGCGCGTCCGGGGCCGTTCGACTGGTATCGCAACATCAATCAGCAAGAGCGTCGCACGTTCTGGAGCTGCAAGATCGGCTACGGTCTGGACGGCATGGACACGCAGATGCTCAGCTTCGTGGTGCCGACCCTGATCGCCATGTGGGGCATCAGCACCGGGCAGGCCGGGCTGATTCACACCAGCACCCTGATCGCCTCGGCCATCGGCGGCTGGGTGGCAGGGATTCTCTCCGACCGCATCGGCCGCGTGCGCACCCTGCAACTGACGGTGCTGTGGTTCGCCTTCTTCACCTTCCTCTGCGGCTTCGCCCAGAACTATGAGCAACTGCTGATCGCCCGCACCCTGATGGGCTTCGGTTTCGGCGGCGAGTGGACCGCCGGCGCGGTGCTGATCGGTGAAGTGATCCGCGCCAAGGACCGCGGCAAAGCGGTGGGCATGGTGCAATCCGGCTGGGCTCTGGGCTGGGGGCTGACGGCGATTCTGTATGCGCTGCTGTTCTCGGTATTGCCGCCGGAAGACGCCTGGCGCGCGCTGTTCATCCTCGGCATCGTGCCGGCGATTTTTGTGATTTTCGTCCGTCGCCTGGTGAAAGATCCGGAGATCTATCGCGAGGCCAAGGCTGCGCAAACCCCGGAGAATTCGGCGAAGTTCTACGAGATCTTCGCCCCCGGCATGCTCTTCACCACGTTTCGCGCCTCCCTGTTGACCACCGGCGCTTTGGGCGGCTACTACGCGATCACCTCCTGGCTACCGACATTCCTCAAGAATGAACGCGGTTTGAGCGTGCTCGGCACCGGCGGTTATTTGGCAATGGTGATCGTCGGTTCCTACGTCGGCTATGTGATCAGTGCTTATCTCACCGACCTGTTGGGACGTAAAAAGAATTTCATCCTGTTTGCGGTCGGCTCGTTCACCATCGTCTTGCTGTACACGCAGATGCCCGTCAGCAACGGCGTGATGCTGTGGCTGGGTTTTCCGCTGGGCTTTTTCGCTTCGGGAATTTTCAGCGGCATGGGCGCGTTTCTCACCGAGCTGTTTCCTACGCGGATTCGCGGTTCCGGCCAAGGGTTTTGCTACAACATCGGCCGGGCGCTGGCGGCGCTGTTTCCGCTGCTGATCGGCTTGCTCAGTCAGAAAGTCCCGCTGAGCGTGGGTATCGGCGCGTTCGCGGCGGTGTCCTACGGGGTGGTGATCCTGGCGGCGTTGAGCCTGCCGGAAACCCGCGGCAAGCAACTGGATGCGCAGTAACTGATAACCTGCGGGGGCAGTGCCCACCGGGCATTTGTCCTACGGATAGAAAGACAAAAAGCTACAGGAGTGTTGACCGTGAGCCGCCTGTTATTGAATTGCGACATTGGCGAGAGTTTCGGCAGCTGGACCATGGGTCTGGACGCCGAAGTCATGCCTTTCATTGATTGCGCCAATGTGGCCTGCGGTTTCCATGCCGGTGACCCAGGCATCATGCGCAAAACCGTCAGCCTCGCCTTGAGCCACGGCGTACAGATCGGTGCGCATCCGGCCTATCAGGATCTGGTCGGTTTCGGCCGCCGTTCGATGGCGTATTCGGCGCAAGAACTGCAAGACATCCTGCATTACCAGATCGGCGCCCTCGACGGCATTTGTCGGGCACAGGGCGGGCGAGTCAGCTACGTCAAACCCCACGGCGCGATGTACAACGACATGATGGCCAACCCGGCGCAATTGCGTGCAGTGATTCAAGCTGTCGCCGCTTACGATCGCAGCTTGCCGCTGATGCTGATGGCCACCCGCGACAACGCGTTGGCGCAACAGCTCGGTGACGAGTACGGCGTGACCCTGTGGTTCGAAGCCTTCGCCGACCGTGCCTACGACAGTGCCGGCAGACTGGTATCGCGGCAACAGCCGGGCGCAGTGCATCACGATGCGCAAACCATCATCGAACAGGCCCTGACCATCGCCCGTGGCGGCGACCTCGTCGCCAGCGACGGCAGCGCGCTGCACCTGCAGGCCAACACCTTGTGCGTGCATGGCGACAACGCCAGTTCGGTGGCCGCCGTGCAACGCATTCGTGAGGCCCTGAACCAGCAGAGCGCGCCATGAACCCACGGATTGAAGTGGTGGCCCTGGACTGCCTGATGCTGCGCCTGTTCGATGAAATCGCCGAAGCCAACATGCCGTGGATGCTCGCCGCCAGTGAACGCCTGCGGGCCACGTTTGGCGCGCAGTTGATCGACCTGGTGCCGTCCTACACCACGTTGATGGTGCATTACGACCTGACCGCGCTGAGCCCGAATCAGGCCCGTGAATTGATCGCGCAAGCCCTGATCGAGCTGTCGCCGAATGCCCGAACGGCCGGCCAGTGTCATGTGCTGCCGGTCTGGTACGACCTCAGTGTCGGCCCCGAGTTGAGCCTGTTGGCGCAACGCAGCGGCTTGTCGGTGGAGGAGGTGATCCGGCGTCACAGTGGCCGGGAATATCAGGTCTTTGCGCTTGGGTTTGCCCCGGGTTTTGCCTTCATGGGGCTGGTGGAAGAGGTGCTGGCAGCGCCGCGTCTGGACACCCCGCGCAAGAAAGTCGCCGCTGGCAGCGTCGGTATCGCCGAGCGCCAGACCGCCGCGTATCCCGTGGTGTCTCCCGGTGGCTGGAACCTGATCGGGCGCACCCCGGCCAAACTGTTCGACCGCCATCGCGACGGTTACAGCCTGATGCAGCCGGGTGACACGGTGCGATTCGAAGCGGTCAGTCACGCCGAGTTCATTAATCTTGGCGGCGACGACACCCCGCTGGAGGCGCTGACATGAGCCGACTGATGATAGAGGCGAGCACGCCCCTGTGCTTGTTGCAGGATGCCGGACGTTTTGGCGTTCGCCATTTGGGCGTGACCCAGGGCGGCGCGGCGGACTGGTGTTCGATGAGCTGGGCCAACTGGCTACTGGGTAATCGACTGGACCTGCCGGTGATCGAAATCACCCTCGGCGGGTTTGCCGTGGTAGCGCAGGAGGATTGCTGGCTGGCGTTGGCCGGCGCTGATCTCGATGCACGAATCGACGGTCAGCCGTTGGCGCCATGGCGCAGTTTCAAACTGGGTAAAGGTCAGCAACTGCAGTTCACCCAACCGTTGCTCGGGGCTCGGGCTTATCTGGCAGCCCCCGGTGGTTTTGATGCGCCGAAGGTGCTGGGCAGCAGCGCCACCGTGGTGCGCGAAGAACTCGGTGGTCTCGAGGGGCTGGGATTGCCACTGGCCAAGGGCGCGACGCTGAGTTACCACGCAGACGTGCTGCCGGTGCGTGAAATGTCGCAGAAGCATCGACCTGATTTGCGGCTGAATACGCCGCTGGACCTGGTGCTCGGCGCACAGATCGGCCAGTTCAGTGGGCAAAGTCTGTTTGATGTCTTCAACAGTCGTTGGACGCTCGACAGTCGCGCCGACCGCATGGGCATTCGGCTGCTGGGCAAAGCGTTGCAGTATCAGGGCCAGCCGATGATTTCCGAGGGGATTGCGTTGGGTGCGGTGCAGGTGCCGCCGGACGGGCAGCCGATTGTGCTGCTCAATGATCGGCAGACCATTGGCGGCTATCCGCGGTTGGGGGCGTTGACGCCGTTGGCGCTGGCGCGTCTGGCGCAGTGTCTGCCGGGGGCGCAGGTGCGGTTGAGGCCGGTGGTGCAAGAACTTGCGCACCGGGAGCATGTCGAGTATTTGCAGCGCTTTTCGATTTGCTAAAAGCATCGCGGGCAAGCCCGGCTCCCACAGGGTTCAGCGGTGTTCACAAGATTTGTGTCCAACTCGAGAACTGTGGGAGCGGGCTTGCCCGCGATGGCGTCCGTCCAGACAGCAGCAATTATTTGGACAGAAACCGCATCCCTTCTTCCAACCCGCGCAGGGTCAGCGGATACATCTGATCCTCGATCAAATCACGCACGATATTGGTCGAGGAGGTATAGCCCCACGTGTCCTTTGGATACGGATTGATCCAGATGAGCTTCTTGTACTTCTCCATGAAGCGCTGCATCCACACGTAGCCCGGCTCTTCGTTCCAGTGCTCGACGCTGCCGCCGGCCTGGGTGATTTCATACGGCGCCATCGCAGCGTCACCGATGAAGATCACTTTATAGTCGGCACCGTACTTGTGCAGCAGGTCCTGGGTCGAGGTGCGCTCAGAGGTGCGGCGCATGTTGTTCTTCCACACCGATTCATAAATGAAGTTGTGGAAGTAGAAGTACTCCAGATGCTTGAACTCGGTCTTGCAGGCCGAGAACAGTTCCTCGCAGATCTTCACGTGTGCATCCATCGAGCCGCCGATGTCGAACAGCAACAACAGCTTCACCGTGTTGCGCCGTTCCGGACGCATCTGGATATTCAGCAGGCCGGCGTCCTTGGCGGTGTGGTCGATGGTGCCGTCGATGTCCAGCTCTTCCGCCGCGCCCTGGCGGGCGAACTTGCGCAGACGACGCAGGGCGACCTTGATGTTGCGCGTGCCCAGTTCCACCGAGTCGTCGAGGTTCTTGTACTCGCGCTGATCCCAGACTTTGACGGCTTTGCCCTGACGCTTGCCGGCATCGCCGACACGGATGCCTTCCGGGTTGAAACCGCCGGAACCGAACGGACTGGTGCCGCCGGTGCCGATCCATTTGTTGCCGCCGGCGTGGCGTTCCTTCTGTTCTTCCAGGCGCTTCTTGAACTCTTCGATCAGCTTGTCGAGGCCGCCTAGGGACTGAATCTGCGCGCGCTCTTCATCGGTCAGCGAGCGCTCGAATTCCTTGCGCAACCAGTCTTCGGGAATCAGCGCCTGCAAGTGATCGTCGAGTTTTTCCAGGCCATTGAAGTAAGCGCCGAACGCGCGGTCGAACTTGTCGAAATGCCGTTCGTCCTTGACCAGGATCGCCCGCGACAAGTAGTAGAACTCGTCCATGTCGGCGAAGGTCACGCGCTGTTTCAGCGCGTTGATCAGGTCGAGCAGCTCGCGCACCGACACCGGCACCTTGGCTGCACGCATTTCATTGAACAGGTTGAGCAGCATGACGATGCCCTTATCGAGAGCCGCGACGGCTCATGAACGCCAGACGCTCAAGCAGTTGCACGTCCTGCTCGTTCTTCACCAGCGCACCGGCCAGCGGCGGAATGGCTTTGGTCGGATCGCGCTCGCGCAGCACCGCTTCGCCGATGTTGTCAGCCATCAGCAGCTTCAGCCAGTCCACCAGTTCCGAGGTCGACGGCTTCTTCTTCAGGCCCGGCACCTTGCGCACGTCGAAGAACACGTCCAGCGCTTCGCTGACCAGATCCTTCTTGATGTCCGGGTAGTGCACGTCGACGATTTTCTGCAGGGTGGTGCGGTCCGGAAAGGCGATGTAGTGGAAGAAGCAGCGGCGCAGGAAAGCGTCCGGCAGCTCTTTCTCGTTGTTGGAGGTAATGATGATGATCGGGCGCTTTTTGGCCTTGATCGTTTCGTCGATCTCGTAAACGTAGAACTCCATCTTGTCGAGTTCTTGCAGCAAGTCGTTAGGGAACTCGATGTCGGCCTTGTCGATTTCGTCGATCAGCAGAATGACCCGCTCTTCGGACTCGAACGCTTCCCACAGCTTGCCCTTCTTCAGGTAGTTGCGCACGTCGTGGACTTTTTCGTTGCCCAGTTGCGAGTCGCGCAGACGACTGACCGCATCGTACTCGTACAGACCCTGGTGGGCCTTGGTGGTGGACTTGATGTGCCAGGTGATCAGCTTGGCGCCGAACGATTCGGCCAGTTGCTCGGCGAGCATGGTCTTGCCGGTGCCCGGTTCGCCCTTGACCAGCAGCGGCCGCTCCAGGGTGATAGCGGCGTTGACCGCCAGCTTCAGGTCATCGGTGGCGACGTAGGCCTGGGTGCCTTCGAACTTCATCTGCTAATCCTCGAACGGTAACGCCGACCTGCACGGGCAGGGCGGGGGCGAAAAAATCGGATGCCCCGACTATAACGCGCAGCCCGGTCGACTGTGAACGCAGACGGCTTATTCAGTCTCTGAATGGGGCGTCACATGTTGACTCGGTTTCGGCGCGGGGCCAGCATTCGAGTATCGCCGATTTGGCGATAGCCTGTCGGGCATGACGACTAAGTACCGATTTCGCGACAAATACCGCATTCAGTTGCGCGAGAAGGATCACCCTCCACCCCATGTCCACTTGATCGGTGGCGGGGTGGAAGTGATGCTGAGCGTTGAAACCGTTGAAGTCACGACGGGCAAGGCACCACCGCTGATTATCGAGGACGCATTGGCTTGGGTGGCGGCTCATCAAGCGCAACTGCGGGAGGACTGGAAACGATGTTACCCATGAAAAGGCCTCGTCTGTCGGCTGTGCAGGCACTGTCGGATTTTCGATTGAAACTGACTTTTATTGATGGTCAGGATCTGACGCTTGATCTGCGCCGAGATATCCACGCTTATCCAGGTCTGCAACCATTGCTGGATCCCGAACTGTTTGCGACTGCGACCCTGGACGACCATGGCTGGACTGTCGAATGGCTCGAGCCCGATATACAGATTGGCGCAGACACGCTTTATATGGATGCACTGGCTCAAAACACTGCCGATGACAACACCCGTATTTTCATCGGTTGGCGCGCACGTACCGGACTCTCTCTGAATCAGGCAGCCGAGGCGCTGGGTGTCAGTGCCCGCAGCATCAGCCGATACAGTAACGGGCGGGAGACGGTGCCAAGGTCATTAGCCTTGGCTTGTCTCGGTTGGGACTCATTGCAGCAAAAGTCCACGCTGGCAGCTGAAGAGTCTGGTCGATATGTGGTCAATCGTAAGTCTTAGCCCGCATCCGGCTTCGGCCGTTCATACCGCGCATTGAAAGCCTGGATGAAACCATTGCGCAAAATCTGCAAGAACGCTTCGAATCCATTGATGTTTTGCTGATGCACGTTGCCACTGAGTTCGACCTTGGTGGCGAACTGGTTTTTGGCCTGGTTCTTCAGCACGGTTTCCGAGCCGCCGACGATGGCCTCCCAGACTGAGCGGAAGATGCTCTTGTCCTTGTTTTCCACGTCCTGTTGCCAGTTGAACACTTCGACGTCACGCAGCAGTGGCTTGATGTAGCCGCTGACCTGAGCTTTTTTCGCCTGGGCTTCGATGACCACATCGCCGTGGCCGGCGTTGAAATCGAACTTGCCGTAGGCCGAGGCGAAATCGTTCATGCGCTTGAGTTCGATGTCACGGGCACGCAGGCGGAACTGGAAGTCTTCGAAATTGCTCAGCGGGTCGAAGGTGGCGGTGGTTTCCAATGGTGCATGCCCCAGCAGCAGGGCCTTGCCTTCGAAGCGGGCATCGCGTTTGCCCTGCTTGTCGACCACGTTGGTCAGGTTGTAGACGCTGGCCTCGACCTGGGTGGCATTCATATTTACCGGTGGGCTTGAGCTGAAGTTGCGGAAGCTGATCTTGCCGTCGTGGATCTGCACCTCGTCGAGGGTGATCGGCAGCAATTTACTGAGTTGCGCTTGCCAGTCGGTGCCTTTACCGGTCTGGGAGTTCTGCTTGTTGGCCCCGCCATCGACGAAGTTGACCTCGGGATTGAGGAACTGCACCTGCGCCACCACGGCATGGTCGTACCACAGCGAGTGCCAGCTGACCGCCAGATCAATCACGGGTGCGTTGACGAACGGCACCGGTACCTTGCCGTCGACCTTGACGATTTTCAGCCCGTTGATCTTGTACGCGCCGCGCCACAAAGCCAGATCAACGTCGGTAATCTGGCCCCGATAATCGCCCATGTCCGCCAGTTTGCCGTTCAGGTAGTCGCGCACCATGTAGGGCAGGGCGATGTGCAGCGCGATCAGCAACACAACGACGACGGCAAAAATCCCTAATGGCCAGCTGTAGCGACGTTTCATGACGGTAATTCCCTGACGATGTAAGCGATTGACTGTTGTGTGCCGCAGACGTTCGACCTGACTGGACTGCGCTGGGCAACAGGCTTACCTTGGGCGTTGAATTCAATGCTGCATAAGGACCCAGCCATGAGCCGTATTTTTGCTGACAACGCCCATTCCATCGGCAACACACCGCTGGTGCAGATCAACCGTATCGCGCCGCGCGGCGTCACCATTCTGGCCAAGATCGAGGGGCGTAACCCCGGTTATTCGGTCAAGTGCCGGATTGGCGCCAACATGATCTGGGACGCCGAAAGCAGCGGCAAACTCAAGCCGGGGATGACCATTGTCGAGCCGACTTCGGGCAACACCGGCATCGGCCTGGCCTTTGTCGCGGCCGCCCGAGGCTACAAGTTGATGCTGACCATGCCGGCCTCGATGAGCATCGAGCGTCGTAAAGTACTCAAGGCGCTGGGCGCCGAGCTGGTGCTGACCGAACCGGCCAAGGGCATGAAAGGTGCGATCGAGAAGGCCGCCGAAATTGTTGCCAGTGATGCCGACAAGTACTTTATGCCTTCGCAGTTCGACAACCCGGCCAATCCGGCGATTCACGAGAAAACCACGGGGCCGGAAATCTGGAACGACACCGATGGCGCAGTCGACGTGTTGGTGGCTGGTGTCGGGACCGGCGGAACCATCACCGGCGTTTCGCGGTATATCAAGAATACCCAGGGCAAACCGATCCTGTCGGTGGCGGTGGAGCCGGTGTCCTCGCCAGTGATCAGTCAGGCGCTGGCGGGCGAAGAGATCAAGCCGAGCCCACACAAGATTCAGGGGATTGGTGCCGGTTTCGTGCCGAAGAACCTCGATTTGTCGATGGTTGATCGGGTGGAGCAGGTGACCGACGACGAGTCCAAGGCCATGGCGCTGCGATTGATGCAGGAAGAGGGGATTTTGTGCGGTATTTCGTGCGGCGCGGCCATGGCGGTAGCGGTACGCCTGGCAGAAACACCGGAGATGCAGGGCAAGACCATCGTGGTGATTTTGCCTGACTCCGGCGAGCGCTATCTGTCGAGCATGTTGTTCAGCGATCTGTTCACCGAACAGGAGAATCAGCAGTAAACCCATTGATTCAGGTCAGCCGGGATTCAGGATCGTTATGCTAATAAATGCTTTGTTGCGCAATTCTTAACACTGAATCTTGGCTTGGGCGGGTTTTTCCCGAGGCCGGTAGTGTTTATCATGGCCGGCTGCCATGCCGAGTAAAGGGCCTTGCGCAGCGTTGTCTTTATTCAAGGAGTCGTTGATGACCTTTTCGTTAGCCGCCAAGGTGTTGGTGTTGCTGCTGTTCGTGGGCAGCATCCTCTACGTGCATTTGCGCGGTCGGGCGCGTTTGCCGGTCCTGCGTCAGTTCGTCAACCACTCGGCGCTGTTCGCTCCGTACAACGCCCTGATGTACCTGTTCTCCGGTGTGCCGTCCAAACCGTATCTGGATCGCAGCAAGTTCCCGGAGCTGGACGTGCTGCGGGACAACTGGGAAACCATTCGCGACGAAGCCATGCACCTGTTCGACGAGGGCTATATTCGTGCCGCCGAGAAGAACAACGATGCCGGTTTTGGTTCGTTCTTCAAAAAGGGCTGGAAACGTTTCTACCTCAAGTGGTACGACAAGCCGCTGCCATCGGCCGAGGCCCTGTGCCCGAAGACCGTGGCGCTGGTCAGTGCGATTCCCAATGTCAAAGGGGCAATGTTCGCGCTGTTGCCGGGTGGCAGCCACCTGAACCCGCACCGTGATCCGTTTGCCGGCTCCCTGCGGTATCACTTGGGCCTGTCGACGCCAAACTCTGACGATTGCCGGATCTTCGTCGATGGTCAGGTCTACGCCTGGCGCGACGGGGAAGACGTGATGTTCGACGAGACCTATGTGCACTGGGTCAAGAACGAAACCGAGAAAACCCGCGTCATTCTGTTCTGCGACATCGAGCGTCCGTTGAGCAACCGTTTGATGACTCGCATCAACCGCTTCATCAGCGGCTGGCTGGGGCGCGCAACAGCACCCCAGAACCTTGACGACGAGCGTGTTGGCGGCATCAACCAGGCCTACGCCTGGAGCAAAAACTTCAGCGACAGGTTCAGTGGGGTGGTCAAACAGTGGAAACGCCGTAATCCCAAGGCCTACCGCATCATGCGCCCGATTTTGGCGGTGGTGGTGCTGACATTGCTGGGGTATTGGCTGTTTGGTTGAGGCTGAACGCAATCACAAAAAAAACCGCTCCTTGTGAGCGGTTTTTTCATGAGGCGAAGGTGAATGAGGCGCCGGCGAGAACACCTCCCGGCTCCTCACTGGCGGGCTTTGCCAATGCTTCTGTAATTCGGCGCAACTCTTTTTCAGACAACTCCCCAGAACAGCGCTTGCTGTTGGTCGATTTGACGTCTGGCGCTTTGCTTTCTACGAGATTTTTCATGGCGCCTCCGAAATTGATCATTAAATGAGCAGTTGAGCTGATACTAGACGTAGTCGACAGGCATCACAAGCCGCCCCTCTGAGTCGAAATCGAAACCCAGTTGCCGGTAGAGAGGAATAACCCCTGCTAGAGGCTCCTGAATTTCGATCTGCTCACTGCCAATGATTCGCGCGAAGTGAGTAACAGCTGTCAGGGCAAACGTCGCGATCCGACTCTTGAGCGGGTGATCGTTGCCAGGCTTGCCTTCCAGTCGCACGATTTTCACGCGTAACCGACTCTGATTCGGGTTTGCAAAGCACAGCCCGCAGAGCTCATGGTCAAACCAGATAGCCAAATCAAAACCCATCGGTTCTCTGGATTTCCACCTGACAATTTCTTGCCATGAAAAATGAGGGTCGAGCCATTCTTCATAGGCATTCAGAGCCAGCGCATCGACAGCTTCAAATCGGACTCTGGAGTGGTCGACATCGACGATCCCCTTCTGCTGCAAATCTTTCTGTAGTTTTGCAAAAGTATTGGCCGCCTGCTTCCTCGCCTCTGACCGATACCACTGATACCGCAAATTCGTCCGTTCCCTTGGCATGTAATTTCGAGCATTCCCTGTCTCCCCATCAATGGGCCTATCCGTTGCTCATCAGCCTATGTGCCTGCCTTCGAGCTGTCCCTGCTGGCCCTTTGTACAAATCGTTGCAATCCATGTTCCGCGCTGGTTATAGTCGGCGCTCGTGAATCAGGCGATTCACCTTCCAGACCCTCAACAAAGATCAGCCCCGATGCCTGCATCCCTCATCAACGCGGTAGTCGATTCAGCGGTCAACGCTGGCGTCGTGCCGTGCGGGAATCAGCAGCCTGGGCAGATCAGTCATTACCCTCCACCTGTCAGTAGCACGCCGGTGTGCGCAGTCGTATCACCGCCGGGCGTTGGCGTTTCGGGCTGATCGGCATTCTCTGCTGACCCCTGCGCCCGCCAGAAAAACCTACTGAACTTCAGCTTCGGCTGAGTTGGCTTTTTGCCTGACTACAGGTGGTATTCATGTTTGTCCTTTCGAAAAAAACCGTGCTCGCGGCGACGTCCACGAGCCTGTTCGTTCTGCTGTGGAGCAGCGGGGCGATCTTCTCCAAATGGGGCCTGGCCCATGCGTCACCCTTCGCCTTTCTGCTGATTCGCTTTGTGATTGCCCTGTGCGGGCTGTTGCTGCTGGCGCCGTTGCTCAAGTTGAAGCTGCCCAAGGGCGGCAGGCCGATGCTCTATGCAATCGCCACCGGGGTGGTGCTGTTGGGGGCTTATCAGATTTTCTATCTGCTGGCCCTTAACACCCGAATCACTCCGGGAGTGATGGCGACCATCATGGGCGTGCAGCCGATTCTCACCGTTGTATTGATGGAGCGGCAGCGCTCGGCGAGCCGCCTGTTCGGGCTGACGCTGGGGCTGGCAGGGCTGATCATGGTGGTGTTTCAAGGGATCGGTCTGGCCGGTATGTCCTGGGCCGGGATGCTCTTCGGTCTGCTGGCGCTGGCGAGCATGACACTGGGCTCGATCATGCAGAAAGGCATCACTGACAATCCCCTCGGCACGCTGCCGGTGCAATACCTGGCCGGGCTGTTGCTGTGCGGGATCTTCGTGCCGTTCCAGCCGTTTCATTTCGAACACAGCGCAGGGTTTATCGTGCCGGTGTTGTGGATGGGCCTGGTGGTGTCGGTGCTGGCGACGCTGTTGCTGTATCGCCTGATCGCGCGGGGCAATCTGGTGAATGTCACCAGCCTGTTTTATCTGGTGCCGGCGGTGACAGCGGTGATGGACTATCTGATCTTCGGTAATCGTCTGGCCGCGTTGAGCGTGTTGGGGATGCTGTTGATCATTGTCGGTCTGGCGTTTGTGTTCCGTAAATCCAGCTGATAGCCAGTTGAGGTGGCGGCTGTTCGGTCGCCATCGCGGGTAAGCCCGCTCCCACAGGGTTTTGTGTCGAGCCGCAGGATGTGGACGACATCAATCACTGTGGGAGCAGGCTTGCCCGCGAAGACTGAATCAGCGAGCCGCCACCTCGGCAGGCTTCACCACCGCAGGCTTCAACACCAGCCACAACGCCAAGGCAATCAACACCCCGCCATACAGGTGCGCCATCGACAGCGGCTCATCCAGCAACAATGCGCCCCACAGCACGCCGAACGCCGGAATCATGAAGGTTACGGTCATTGACTTCACCGGGCCAATCGAGCTGAGCAGGCGGAAGTAAATGATGTAGGCGAATGCCGTGCAACCCAGGCCCAGGCCGAGCAGCGACAGCCAGACATTCCAGCCACCCCAGCTTGCCGGTGGCGCAGTGATGACGCTGTAGCCGAACAGCGGCAAGAGAAACAATGAGGCACCGAGCATGCTGCCCACGGCCGACAGTCGGCTGTCGAGCCCACCGGTATGGTCCAGCCAGCGACGGGTGAGGAATCCGGCAAAGCCGTAGCAGGTGGTCGCGAGCAGGCAGGCGAGGGCGCCCATCAACAATTCCAGGTCGAAGGCCACGGGCCCTGCGCGGGTGAGCACGCCGACACCGAACAATCCCAGGAACACGCCCGTCAGTTTGGCGACGGTGAGCCTCTCGCTGAAGAACAAGCCGCCAATCAATACGCCCATCAGCGGCGTGGTGGCGTTGAAGATCGCCGAATAACCCGCGGGCAACACTTGCGCCGCGACCGAATACAGGGTCGCCGGAATGCCCGAGTTGATCACCCCCAGCAACATCACGGTTTTCAGCTTGCCCTTGAAATCCCAGTTGATACGCATCAGGCCGAGAATCACCAGCAGCCCGACAGCCGCAATCGACACCCGAAAGAATGCCGTCGGAATCGTGCCGATCACCGGCGCAATAATGCGCATGAACAGGAAGCTCGCACCCCAGATGGCGGCCAGCGACAGCATGCGGAAAATATCGACAGGGCTCACGACAACACTCCTTCCTTGATCGGGACGAGAGTGTTGCCGAGCGCCCCGGCGATGGCAACCGCTATCGGGGCATTTAATTTTTCCCTCAGATCACGAAGCGCGTGACCAGACCATTGAGGTCTACCGCCAGCCGCGACAGCTCCTGGCTGGCGGCCGACGTCTGGGTGGCGCCGGCCGCGGTTTGCGTCGAGAGATCGCGGATGCTGACCAGATTCTGGTCGACCTCGCGCGCCACCAGCGCCTGCTGTTCGGCGGCGCTGGCGATCACCAGATTGCGCTGGTTGATTTGCCCAATCGACGCGGTGATCTTCTCCAGTGCCTGCCCGGCGCTGTTGGCCCGACGCAGGGTGTGACTGGCCTGCTCGGCGCTGCTTTGCAACGCGCCGACCGTCGCGCCGGTGCCGTGCTGGATGCTGCTGATCATCAACTCGATTTCTTCGGTGGAGTTCTGCGTACGCTGCGCCAGCGAGCGCACTTCATCGGCGACCACGGCAAAACCGCGCCCGGCCTCACCGGCCCGCGCAGCCTCGATGGCGGCGTTGAGCGCCAGCAGGTTGGTCTGCCCGGCGATCCCGCGAATCACCTCCAGCACCTTACTGATGTCCTGGGCCTGGGTGGCGAGGCCTTCGGCCTGTTCCGAGGCACCGAGCACGGTGGTGACCAGTTCTTGAATCGAACGGATGGTTTCACTGACCTGGACGTGGCCATGCTTGCTGTCTTCGTTCGACGCTTCGGAAGCCTCGGCACTGGACACGGCGTTGGCGGCGACTTCATCCACAGCTGTGCTCATCTCGGTGACGGCGGTGGCGGCCTGTTCGATCTGGTCATTCTGCTGTTGCAGGCCGCGGGTGCTTTGTTCCATCACCGAGCTCATTTCTTCGGCGGCGGAGGCCAGTTGCTGCGCCGACTCGCTGATGCCGCGAATGGTCGAGCGCAGATTGCCCTGCATTTGCGCGAGGGCATCGAGCAATTGCGCGGCCTCATCGCGACCGCTGCTGACGATCTCGCCGCTGAGGTCGCCGGCGGCGATGCGCTGGGCCACCTTCAGCGCCTGATTGATCGGCGTAGTAATGCTGCGGGTCAGCTGCCACGCCAGCAACAGCGTGGCAATCAACGCGGTGACGATAATCGTCGCAACGATCCACAGCGCCCGCTGGTACATGTCGGCGGCGGCCTCGGCGGCGGCGTCGGCACCTTGCTGGTTGAGGCTGATCATCTGCTCCAGGGTTGTGTCGAGCACTCTGCCCTGTGGCGCCAGATCATTGTTCAAACGGGTGTAGGCCTGTTCAGTTTGCCCGGCGTCGATCTGGCTGATGATCTGGTCGAGGATGCTCATGTACTTGCCGATGTCGGCACTCAAGCCTGCGAGCATGCCCCGTTCCTGATCGCTGGTGAGCAAGGCTTCATGGTCTTTGAGACGCTTGAGCAATTCTTCGCGCTGCACCTTGATCAGGCCTTTGCTTCTGTCACGCACGGCTGGCTGGGTGCTGGTGATCAGGCGCAGGGATTCGAGGCGGATGCTGGCAATGTTCGCGGCGGCGTCATGAATGCTTTCGATGCTCGGCATCCACGACTCTTCGATGACCGCAGCGCTTTCACGCAGAGTTTTCATCTGACCCAGGCCAAACAGGCCGACGATCACCAACAGACTGGCCAGCACGGCAAAACTCAAACCGGCGCGCAAACCGATGCGCAGATTGCGGATAGACATCAATGTGCTCCTTGATCTTTGGGGGGGAGAGGTCGTCCCCGTCAGTCGAGGATCTTGTTGTGAAGAGGGTGATGGCGGCCTGTATATCAAAGTGCCACTATTTTGGTAAGACCAATCTGCGCACGTCATGCCGAGTGTTGCTGCAGCATGAATAACAGAGGAAGAGATGCAGGCTAGAGCGCTGGGGCGGCTATTGGATCCGCAAGCCAATGAATACGCGGCTCCGCGCCACGTGGTTGGCGGGCGTTGTGCGCGACTGGTCGGTGGCTTTGCTGACCGAACGGTCGACTAAAAAACTTTGATAAAAACTGTGTTGTTGTACAACCCTGCCGCGCATTTGGCAGAAATTGCACTTCTCCTGCCGGTGCATCCATGGCTAAGCTCTGGCACGGATTCCCACTTGCACGCCGAGGTCCCATCTATGCCGCAGCCATGGCCAGCCACCGACATCGCCCGGATGATTCTCGAAGGCTTTGACGATTACCGCGAGCATTTCCGGCGCATTACCGACGGCGCCCGGGAGCGTTTCGAACAGGCTCGCTGGCAGGAGACGCAAACCGCATCTGCGGCGCGAATCAACCTCTACGAAGAGAAAGTCGGCGAAACCATTGCCCGCCTGCGGGAGTACTTCGATGACGAAGCACTCATGAATGTCAGTTGCTGGCCACTGGTGAAAAGCGCCTACATCAGCGTCATCGACCTGCGCTTCGACGATGAATTGTCCGAGACCTGGTACAACTCGATCTTCTGCGGGCTGTTCAGCCATGACCTGATCAGCGATGGCTGCATGTTCATCCACACCACGCGTCCGAGCCTGCGCCGCGCACGGGCCGCGCAGACCCGCACCTACAAGCCGCAAGGCCAGTTGAGCGCGATGCTGGCGAGCATTTTTGCCGATTACCGCTTCAGCGAAGATTACGCCGATTTGCCCGGCGACTTGCGCCGCCTCGAAGCGCAACTGCGCGAGAACCTGCCGGACTGGGTGTGCAAGGACCCGGAACTGAGCGTCGAGCTGTTTTCTTCGGTGCTCTACCGCAACAAGGGGGCCTACCTGGTCGGGCGCATCTACACCCGTGACGAACAGTGGCCGCTGGTGATTCCGCTGCTGCACCGTGAAGGACGCGGGATTCAGATTGACGCGTTGATCACCGACGAAGCCGACGTGTCGATCATCTTTTCCTTTACCCGCTCGTATTTCATGGTCGATGTGCCGGTGCCGGCGGAATTCATCGGTTTTCTGCGACGCATACTGCCGGGCAAGCACATCGCCGAGCTGTACACCTCAATCGGTTTCTACAAACACGGCAAGTCCGAGTTCTACCGTGCGTTGATCAACCACCTGGCCAACACCGATGACCAGTTCATCATGGCCCCGGGCGTGCGCGGCATGGTCATGAGCGTGTTTACCCTGCCGGGCTTCAACACCGTGTTCAAGATCATCAAGGACCGCTTCTCGCCGTCGAAAAACGTTGATCGCGCCACGGTGATCGAGAAATACCGGCTGGTGAAAAGCGTCGACCGGGTCGGGCGCATGGCCGATACCCAGGAATTCGCCGATTTCCGTTTCCCGCTGAGCAAGTTCGATCCGGCGTGCCTGGAAGAACTGCTGGAGGTGGCGCCGTCCACCGTCTCGGTCGAAGGCGACACGGTGCTGATCCGCCACTGCTGGACCGAGCGCCGGATGACCCCGCTGAACCTCTATCTGGAAAACGCCAACGATGCACAGGTGCGCGAGGCGCTGGAAGACTATGGCCTGGCGATCAAGCAATTGGCGGCGGCCAACATCTTTCCCGGCGACATGCTGTTGAAAAACTTCGGCGTCACCCGGCACGGGCGGGTGGTGTTCTACGACTACGACGAGATCTGCTTCCTGACCGAAGCCAATTTCCGCCACATCCCCGCACCGCGCACCCCCGAGGATGAAATGGCCTCTGAACCGTGGTACTCGATCGGGCCGCTGGATGTCTTTCCTGAGGAGTTTCCGCCGTTTCTGTTTGCCGATTCGGGGCAGCGCAAGTTGTTCGATCAGTTGCATGGCGAGTTGTATAACGCGGATTACTGGAAGAGCCTGCAGGAGGCGATTCGCGCCGGGAAAGTGATTGATGTCTTTCCTTATCGGCGTAAAGGGTTGGATAACGAATAGCCCTCTTAAAAACTCCCTCACCCCAGCCCTCTCCCGGAGGGAGAGGGCTGGGGTGAGGGAGCAAGCATCGACCTGAAAGGCCTTGGCGATTATGGATTCGGTGATGCACGTTCAGGTCGGTGAAGCTGGCAAAGTTGACTCGCTCGGTCCCCTCTCCTTTTGGGAGAGGGCCAGGGTGAGGGCCGCAATCCCCCAGACACGCCACAAATCCGCCAAATCTGCGACAATCCGCCCCCTGCATAAATAGACGACCGAATTGCGTACCCGATGACCGACGAATCGCCCTCCATCGACAAACTGCTGAAAAACCTCGATCACGCCATGCTCGCCGACCGTCACCGGCTGCGGCGGCAGTTGCTTGAGCTGCGCAAGAAACCCGACGAGGCCAAGCTGGCCCAGTGGGTGGCGCGGATGCAGGCGTCCTGCGATCAGGTGCTGGCGCGCAAGGCCAGCCTGCCGGTGATTCGTTATGACGACAGCCTGCCCATTGCGGCCAAGCGTGACGAAATCAAACAGGCCCTGGAAAAGCATCAGGTGCTGATCATCGCCGGCGAAACCGGCTCGGGCAAAACCACTCAGTTGCCGAAAATCTGTCTGGAAATCGGTCGTGGCCAGCATGGCTTGATCGGCCACACCCAGCCGCGCCGAATTGCAGCACGCAGCGTCGCAAGCCGGGTTGCCGAAGAACTCGGCACGCCGCTCGGCTCGCTGGTCGGCTATCAGGTGCGATTCGAGGATCAGAGCGATTCCAACACCCTGATCAAACTGATGACCGACGGCATCCTGCTGGCGGAAACCCAGAACGACCGCTATCTGGAACGCTACGACACGATCATCGTCGACGAAGCCCACGAACGCAGCCTGAACATCGACTTCCTGCTCGGTTACCTGAAAACCCTGTTGCCGCGTCGTCCGGACCTGAAAGTCATCATCACGTCGGCGACCATCGACCTGGAGCGCTTCTCCAAACATTTCGATGACGCACCGATTGTCGAAGTCTCCGGCCGCACCTTCCCGGTGGACACCTGGTATCGCCCGCTGACCCTGGAGCAGGACGAAGAGGGCAACCGCGTCGAAGACGACCTGACCGTGGATCAGGCGATCCTCGCCACCCTCGACGAAATCGCCGCCTACGAGCGCAGCGAGCGCCGCAGTCCTGGCGATGTGCTGGTGTTCCTGCCCGGCGAACGCGAGATTCGCGACGCCGCCGACATGCTGCGCAAGGCTCAGCTCAAACACACCGAAATCCTGCCGCTGTACGCGCGCCTGTCGCCCGCCGAACAGCAGCGGATTTTCCAGTCGCACCCGGGGCGTCGCGTGGTGCTGGCGACCAACGTCGCCGAGACCTCGCTGACCGTGCCGGGCATCCGTTACGTGATCGACAGCGGCACCGCGCGCATCAGCCGTTACAGCTACCGCGCCAAGGTCCAGCGTCTGCCGATCGAGGCGATTTCCCAGGCCAGTGCCAACCAGCGTAAAGGTCGTTGCGGCCGGGTCGAGCCGGGCATTTGCGTGCGCTTGTACAGCGAGGAAGATTTCCTCGGTCGCCCGGAATTCACAGACCCCGAGATTCTACGCACCAACCTTGCCGCTGTTATCTTGCAGATGCTGCACTTGCGCCTCGGCGAAATCACCGCGTTCCCGTTCATCGAGCCGCCGGATGGCAAAGCCATCAGCGACGGTTTCAATCTGCTGCAAGAACTCTCGGCGGTGGATCGCAACAGTCAGTTGACCCCGCTGGGGCGCCAGTTGGCACGCCTGCCGGTGGATCCACGCATGGGCCGCATGCTGCTCGAAGCGGCCAGGCTCGGCAGCCTGCAGGAAGTGCTGATCGTCGCCAGTGCGATGTCGATTCAGGACCCCCGCGAGCGTCCACCGGAGCGTCAGCAAGCCGCCGATCAGGCCCATGCGCAATGGAAAGACAGCGATTCGGACTTCGCCGGGCTGGTCAATCTGTGGCGTGGTTTTGAAGAACAGCGCCAGGCGCTGACGGCCAGCCCGCTGCGCAACTGGTGCCGCAAGAACTTCCTCAACTACCTGCGTCTGCGCGAATGGCGTGATTCCCATCGCCAATTGAGCCTGATCTGCCGTGACATGCAGCTGAGCCTCAATAAAGAGCCGGCGGATTACCCGAAACTGCACAAAGCGGTGCTGGTCGGTCTGCTCAGCCAGATCGGTCAGAAAACCGAGGACGGCGATTACCTTGGCGCCCGTCAGCGGCGTTTCTGGATTCACCCGTCGTCGGGGATCGGCAAGAAGCGTCCGCAATGGCTGATGACAGCCGAGCTGGTGGAAACCACCAAGCTTTACGCGCGCATGGTCGCCAAGATCGACGCTGACTGGATCGAGCCGCTGGCCGGGCACCTGATCAAGAAGAACCACTTTGAACCGCACTGGGAGAAGAAGCGTGGCCAGGTCGTGGCTTACGAGCAGATCACCCTGTTCGGGCTGATCGTCGTTGGCCGTCGCCCGGTGCATTACGGTCCGGTGGATCCGGTGGTGTCCCGCGAGCTGTTTATCCGCGAAGGCCTGGTGCGCGGCGAGATTCAGTCGAAAGCCAAGTGCCTGACGGCCAACCAACAGTTGCTCGAACAGCTCGACGAGCTGGAAGCCAAGGCCCGGCGCCGTGACATCCTCGCCGACGAAGAAACCCTGTACGCCTTTTACGATGCGCGCTTGCCGGCAGAGATTCACCAGACCGCGACCTTCGACAGCTGGTATCGGGTCAACAGCCAGAAGAACCCGCAACTGCTGATCATGCGCGAAGAGGACGTGCTGGCCCGCGAGGCCAGTGAAGTCACCGCGCGCGACTACCCGGATACGCTGCACATCGGTGACCTGGAACTGGCGCTGACCTATCATTTCGAACCCAATCACCCGCGCGACGGCGTGACCTTGCGCGTGCCGGCGCCGTTGTTGCCGATGCTGCCGCCGGAACGCCTCGAATGGCTGGTGCCAGGGATGATCGAAGCCAAGTGCATCGCCCTCGTGCGTAACCTGCCGAAGGCGCTGCGCAAGAACTTCGTACCGGTGCCGGACTTCATCAAAGCGGCATTGCAGCGCATGACCTTCGCCGAAGGTTCGTTGCCGCAAGCGCTCGGTCGCGAGTTGCTGCGCATGACCGGTGCGCGGGTCAGCGATGAGGCGTGGGCGGAAGCGGCGCAGCAGGTCGAAGGGCATTTGCGGATGAACCTGGAAATCGTCGACGGCCAGGGCAAGTTCCTCGGCGAAGGCCGCGATCTGGCCGAGTTGACCGCACGGTTTGCCGAAGCCAGTCAGGCTGCACTGGCGGTGCCGCAGAGCGCAAAAAGTCAGCCACCGGTGGAGGCGAAAGTCTTTGCACCAGTGGCGGAAAAGACGCAACAGAAGATCGCCGGGCTGTCGATGACGGTGTATCCGGCGCTGGTGGAAGAGGGCGGCGCGGTCAAGGAAGGGCGCTTCTCGACCCCGGCCGAAGCGGAGTTTCAACACCGCCGCGCGTTGCAGCGTCTGCTGATGCAGCAACTGGCGGAACCGGCCAAGTTCCTGCGCAGCAAATTGCCGGGGCAGACCGAACTGGGCCTGCTCTATCGCGAGTTGGGCCGGGTCGATGCGCTGGTCGAAGACATTCTGCTGGCCAGCCTCGACAGCTGCATTCTGGAAGGCGAAGACCCGTTGCCCCGCGATGGCGCCGGGCTGGCAGCGTTGGCCGAGCGCAAGCGCGGCAGCTGGACCGAACACGCCGAACGCGTGGCGCGCCTGGCGCTGGAGATCCTCAAGCTGTGGCACGGTCTGCAAAAGCGTTTCAAGGGCAAGATCGACCTTGCGCAAGCGGTGGCACTGAATGACATCAAGCAGCAGATCAGCCAGTTGGTGTACCCCGGTTTCGTCCGGGAAACGCCGATGCAATGGCTCAAGGAATTGCCGCGTTATCTGAAAGCGGTCGAGCAGCGTTTCGAAAAGCTCGGGGCGCAAGTGCAGAAGGATCGTGTCTGGAGCGGCGAACTGGCCGGCCTCTGGGCGCAATACCAGACCCGCGCCGCCAAGCATGCCCAGGAAGGCAAGCGCGATCCGCAACTGGAGTTGTACCGCTGGTGGCTGGAGGAATACCGGGTGTCACTGTTCGCCCAGCAGTTGGGCACCAAAGTCCCGATTTCCGACAAACGCCTGAACAAGCAGTGGACGCAGGTCGAACCTTGATTGCCAGGCCTGCACAACCCCCTGCAGGAGTGAGCCTGCTCGCGATAGCAGAGTGTCAGTCAACGTAATAGTGACTGATACGACGCAATTGCGAGCAGGCTCACTCCTGCAGGGAAGCAGCGTCGATCTTGAGAAAGGCGCCAAAACCTCGGGTTTATGGCAAACTTCGCGACCATAAACGCCCGTTTCGCGACCCAGAGCCTTCGGTAAGGTCGCGAACCGGAATAAAGCGATGCCAGGTCAGCGTCCCCCGGATGGGAATAGACCCTTTGTGTGTTGGTACGACGGTTCCAGCACTTTCTGCCTGAACAGATTAGAGAAACGACCATGCATAATGTCGTCATCAGCGGCACCGGCCTGTACACCCCGGCCAACAGCATCTCCAACGAAGAGCTGGTGCAGTCTTTCAACACCTACGTCGCCCAGTTCAACGCCGATAACGCCGAAGCCATCGCCAACGGTGAAGTCCAGGCCCTGACCGAATCCAGCGCCGCGTTCATCGAAAAGGCCTCGGGCATCAAGAGCCGCTTTGTCATGGACAAGGACGGCATCCTCGACCCGCTGCGCATGGCGCCGCGTCTGCCGGAGCGTTCCAACGACGAATGGTCGGTGCTGTGCCAGATGGCCATCGGCGCAGCCGAGCAAGCCTTGCAGCGCGCCGGTAAAACCGCCGCCGATATCGACGGCGTGATCGTTGCCTGTTCCAACCTGCAGCGCGCTTACCCGGCCATTGCCATCGAAGTCCAGGAAGCGCTGGGCATCCAGGGCTTCGGCTTCGACATGAACGTGGCCTGCTCCTCGGCTACCTTTGGCATCCAGGCGGCGGCCAACAGCGTGCAACTGGGTCAGGCCCGGGCGATCCTGATGGTCAACCCGGAAGTCTGCACCGGTCACCTGAACTTCCGTGACCGTGACAGCCACTTCATCTTCGGTGATGCCGCGACTGCAGTGATCATCGAGCGTGCCGATCTGGCGACGTCCAAATACCAGTTCGACGTGGTCAGCACCAAACTGTTGACCAAGTTTTCCAATAACATCCGCAACAATTTCGGCTTCCTCAACCGCGCCGCGGAAGAGGGCGTCGGCGCCCGCGACAAGCTGTTCGTGCAGGAAGGGCGCAAGGTGTTCAAGGATGTCTGCCCGATGGTCGCCGAACTGATTGGTGAGCATCTGCAAGAGAATCAGCTCAATGTCGGCGACGTAAAGCGCTTCTGGCTGCACCAGGCCAACCTGAGCATGAACCACCTGATCGTGCGCAAGCTGCTGGGCCGCGAAGCGACCGAAGAAGAGGCGCCGGTGATTCTCGACACCTACGCCAACACCAGCTCCGCCGGTTCCGTGATTGCCTTCCACAAGCACCAGGATGATCTGGCTGCCGGTTCGCTGGCTGTATTGAGTTCGTTCGGTGCAGGCTATTCGATCGGCAGCGTGATTCTGCGCAAGCGTTGAAAAGAGGTTTAGTTTCCTCTTAAACACGTCGACTTTTCCTACATCCGAATCGGCTCAAACGCTGTAATTTTTCGGAAATGGCGGCAGGCGAAGTCCTGCCGCTATCATTTCGGAATCGGCACAAGGAGATTTTTGGATGGCTGACGACACCCAACTGCTTGAGCGCCTGCTGGCAGGTGAACAACGGGCTTTCAAGGAACTGGTGACTACGTATCAGAGCGCCATGCGTGCCGTGGCGTATGCGATTGTCGGCCAGCGTCATGTCGAAGAAGTGGTGCAGGACGCCTGGCTTTCCGTGGTGCGCCACATCGCCAGTTTCGAAGGTCGTTCCAGCCTCAAGACCTGGCTGCTGACCATCACCGCCAACTCGGCCAAAAGTCGTTACAAGCTGAATCGCCGCGAAGTGCTGATGGATGACTTGCCATCGCCCCACGGCACCATTGATGACGACCGCTTTTCTCCCGGCGACGGCCATTGGTTGATCGCCCCGTTCGCCTGGCACCAGGACACGCCCGAAGCCTTGCTGACCGAAAGTGAATTGCGTGACTGCCTGGAGCATACGCTGCTCAGTCTGTCGGAATTGCAAAGCAGTGTTCTGCTGTTGCGTGAGCGTCAGGGCCTGGAGCTGGAAGAGATCTGTAATCTTCTGGAGATCTCGCTCTCCAATGTCCGTGTGCTGCTGCATCGTGCGCGGCTGAAAGTCTTCGCGACCGTGGAGCATTTTGAGGAGACCGGGGAATGCTGACCTGTAAGGAACAAGTGGCGCGCTCCAGCGATTATCTCGATGATCAGTTGAGCTTTCGCGAGAAGCTGATGGTGCGTCATCACCTGATGTTCTGCCCGAACTGTCGGCGTTTCATTCGGCAGATGCGTTTGATGCAGGCGACCTTGAAGGCGATGCCGGAGAAACCGGAGGAAGGGGTGGATGCCTTGGCGGAACGTTTGGCGGCGCAACGGCGGGACGATAGCCCGTGAAAAAACACAGCCCGGTGAAGCACCAGCGAACGGATGATGGGGATCGCTGTTGCTGCATCGAGCTGCAGGAAAATCAACTTCGATCGGCAAGTCGCAAGGGGAGCGGTGACTTGCAACTTGTCGCTCGAAGCTTGTCGCTGTTTTCTTAGAACTTCGCTTCCGCGTCCAGCTGCAGGGTGTTGGTGTCTGCATCACGCTGGGTACGGCTGGAGAAGTCTGCTTTGGTCAGGAAGTACGTCGCGCCGATGGCAAAGTTCTTGTCGATGTCGTAACCGACCTTGAACTTGTGACCACGCGAACCGGTGGTGCCGTTGGCGAAGTCGGAGTCGGTGAAGGCGCCGACCACGGCGTCACGCTGGACGTCACGATAGTTGTAGTCGAGGTTCAGACCGAACACTTTCGACTTGGCGCCGACCAGCCAGGCGGTGTCTGCATCGGTCACGGCATCGTTGTTCTTCACGTACTGACCGTAGAACGACAACGGCATTGGCAAGCCACCGATATCGATCTGGCTGAAGCCCTCGTACAGACGGAATTCGTTGTTGGCCGAGTTGCCGTTGACCGCCAGGGCGCACGGAGTGGAAGTCCCGGTGCAGCGGCTGTCTTTGTCGTTCTGGTAGGCGTAGACGCTGCCGCCCAGGGTCAGTTTCAGGTTGTCGGTGATCGCGAAGCGGCTACCCAACTGGCCAGAGGTCAGGCGCAGGTCGTGACGGAATTGCACGCCGTCGCCATCGACGTTGTCCTTGAGGTTGTAGTTACCCAGGCTGCCGAACAGCTCGGCGCTGCTGCCCAACGGGTATTTGTAGGTAACGGCCAGACCTTCCGGGTTGATGTCGCTGTCCCAGATCACGTCACCCATGCTGACCCACGGTTGCAGCATTTTGCCGCCGATGACGTGCAGGTTCTTGATCTGATCGGGGTGGTAGTCGATGTAGCCCAGGTCGAGCCAGATCTGCTTCTTGTCGAAGTAGTTGTCCTGATCCTGGTTGGTCGAACGGGCGTCGTCGCCGCCGCCGGTGGCGATACGGATGCCGGTGTCGACTTGCGGGTTGATCTCGGTGTAGGCGCCCAGGCGGGCACGGATGCGCTGGCGATCCTTGTCGCGGCCGCCGTTGTTCGGTTCGCCGTCGATCTTGATGGTTTCCTGACGGATACGCACGTCACCCTTGAACTGGGTCTTGGCGGCCCAGGCCAGTTTCTGGTCGAAGGAGCTCAGCTCATTGGTTTTCTTCGCGGTTGCCGCGATTTGCTCGTTAGTCTCTTGCTGCGCCTGCTGCGCGATTTGCTGAGCCTTCTGATCCTTGGCCAGTTCAGTTTGCAGTTCAATGTACTGCGCCTGGGAAATCGAACCGTTAGCCTTGAGCATGTCGAGCAGTTTGGCGTCGACTGCAGCACTGGCCGGAACGCTCATGGCCAGTAACAGGCCACCGCACAGGGCCGCCGCAGTTTTCGTGGAAGCAAGACGCATAGCAATCTCCGAAGATGAGAGGGGATGGCTGAACCATCCTGGGCACAACCGACGTGAAGGTCGGAAAACAGTGTCCGGGTAGAACCCGGCGCTCTAAAAACAGGCGCCAGTATCGCGATGGTTTATGACAGAGCAGTGGCACGATGATGGCAGGTTGATGACGATCCAGATGCGTCGTGAACTATTGATCTAGAGCGCTGTCGCCCGATTGAACGTGTGCAATGGCCGGCGATAGGCGATACTCGCCGGGCGCTGAAACCCGCTTGTGGAGACTCTGTTGATGCCGTTGCAACGCCTGCAAAACCTGTCAGAAATCGCCCCGGCCACCTGGGACGCACTGGTGCCGGAGAATCAGCCGTTTCTGCGCCATGCCTTCCTCAGCGCCCTGGAAGACAGCGGCAGCGTCGGCCCTCACACGGGGTGGCAGCCGGAACATTTGTTGCACATCGAGGACGATCGACTGATAGCGGCACTGCCCAGTTACCGCAAGTGGCATTCCTACGGCGAGTATGTGTTCGATCATGGCTGGGCCGACGCCTGTGCCCGCGCCGGAATCGACTATTACCCCAAGCTGTTGACGGCCGTGCCGTTCAGCCCGGTCAGCGGCCCACGCTTGTTGGCGGCGAAGGTCGAAGACGGCTTCGAGTTGCTCAAGAGCCTGCCGGGGTATCTGGAAATCGAAGGGCTTTCCAGCGCACATATCAATTTCACCGATCTCTTCACCGATACCGCCATGGCTGAACAACCAGGCTGGTTGCAGCGCATCGGCTGTCAGTATCACTGGCAGAATCGCGGCTACCGGGACTTTCAGGACTTTCTCGATGTGCTCAGTTCGCGCAAGCGCAAGCAGATGCGCAAAGAGCGCGAGCAAGTGGCGGGGCAGGGCTTCGAGTTTGAATGGTTGCAGGGACGGGAGCTGGACGAGGCGCAATGGGATTTCGTTTACGCCTGTTACGCCAATACCTATGCGGTGCGACGTCAGGCGCCATACCTGACGCGCGAGTTCTTCAGCCTGCTTGCCGAACGCATGCCGGAGTCGATTCGCGTGGTGCTGGCCAGACAAGGTTCACGCCCGGTGGCGATGGCTTTCAGTCTGGTGGGTGGCGATAGCTTTTACGGACGCTATTGGGGTTGCCTGGCGGAGTTTGATCGGCTGCACTTCGAAACCTGTTTCTATCAGGGCATGGATTACGCGATTGCGCAGGGCTATCAACGTTTCGACGCTGGTGCCCAGGGCGAGCACAAGTTGATTCGTGGTTTCGAACCGGTGATCACTCATTCGTGGCATTACCTGCGCCATCCCGGGTTGAAAGCGGCGGTGAAGGATTTCCTGCAACAAGAGCGTGCCGGAGTCCTTGCGTATGCCGAAGAAGCCAGAACAGCCTTGCCCTACCGCCAGACCTGAATCCCCTGTAGGAGTGAGCCTGCTCGCGATAGCGGTCTGTCAGAGCCATGGATGTTGACTGACACACCGCTATCGCGAGCAGGCTCACTCCTACAAGGGGATTTGTACAGGCTTCAGGTTTCTTCTTTGCCCAGCCAGCGATAGACCCCGCCACCGACCACCGCGCCTAACAGCGGCGCGACCCAGAACATCCACAACTGCGCGATCGCCCAGCCGCCGACCATCAGCGCCGGGCCCGTGCTGCGGGCCGGATTGACCGAGGTATTGGTCACGGGGATCGAGATCAGATGGATCAGTGTCAGGGCCAGGCCGATGGCAATCGGTGCGAGGCCCGCCGGAGCGCGTTTATCGGTGGCGCCGAGGATGATGATCACGAACATCGCGGTCATCACCAGTTCGCACACGAACCCGGCGGCCATTGAGTATTTGCCGGGCGAATGCTCGCCATAACCGTTGGAGGCCAGGCCGGCGGCGATATCAAATCCCTCCTTGCCGCTGGCGATGTGGGCAATCAGCGCGGCCGCGAGAATCGCGCCCAGCACCTGGGCGATGATATAGGCCGGTAGCTCTTTGGCCGGGAACCGGCCGCCGACGAACAGACCGACCGAGACGGCCGGGTTGAGATGACATCCGCTGATGTGGCCGATGGCGAACGCCATGGTCAGCACCGTCAGACCAAACGCCAGGGCGACCCCCAGCACCCCGATTCCCAACGGTGAAGACGCGGCGATCACCGCACTGCCACAACCGCCCAACACTAACCAGAACGTACCCAACAACTCAGTAACTGAACGTTTGAACAGAGACATGAGAGTGTCCTTGATAGGCGTGCTATCGAGACTGCATCGAGTGAGGCCTCCATGCCGATTTACGACAGGTTCCGTGCCGGAGCCTTGCCTGAGTACAGCAGGCTTTTAACGGATTTCCAGCAGGCGCAAAAAAACCGCCAGCGCCCGTAGTTAGCGGGCTGTGGCGGTTTTATCTGTCACAGGTTTCGCACATCCCCTGTAGGAGTGAGCCTGCAGAGTTTTGTGGTGACGGAAAAAGTCAGTCGATTCCGACAAACCCTCCGGTCTGATGCGCCCACAACCGCGCATACAAGCCACGATGGGCCAACAGTTCGGCATGGGTGCCGCTCTCGGCGATCTTGCCGTTCTCCAGCACCACCAGCCGGTCCATGCGCGCGATGGTCGAGAGGCGGTGGGCGATGGCGATCACGGTCTTGCCCTGCATCAGGGTTTCCAGGCTTTCCTGAATGGCTGCTTCGACCTCCGAGTCCAGCGCCGAGGTCGCTTCGTCCATGATCAGGATCGGCGCGTCCTTGAGCAGCACGCGGGCGATGGCGATGCGCTGACGTTGACCGCCGGATAGTTTCACCCCGCGCTCGCCGACATGCGCGTCAAAACCGGTACGGCCTTCAGCGTCCGACAGCAAGGGAATGAACTCGTCGGCGCGGGCCTTGTGGGCCGCATCCCACAACTCTGCATCGGTGGCGTCGGGTTTGCCATACAACAAGTTGTCGCGGATCGAGCGGTGCAGCAGCGAGGTATCCTGAGTGATCATGCCGATCCGCGCGCGCAGGCTCTCCTGACCGACTTCGGCGATGTTCTGCCCATCGACCAGAATGCGCCCGCCCTCGACGTCATACAGGCGCAGCAGCAGGTTGACCAGGGTCGACTTGCCGGCGCCGGACGGGCCGATCAGACCGATCTTTTCCCCGGGTTTGATGGTCAGATTGAGGTCGCCGATGATGCCGCGCTTCTTGCCGTAGTGAAAATCCACATGTTCGAAACGCACTTCGCCACGGGCCACGGCCAAGGGTTTGGCCTGCTCGCGATCGGTGACACTGACCGGTTGCGAGATGGTCTGCAGACCGTCCTGGACCATGCCGATGTTTTCGAAAATGCCGGTGACCACCCACATGATCCAGCCGGACATGTTGACGATGCGAATCACCAGACCGGTGGCGAGAGCGATAGCGCCGACCGTGATCAGCGATTGTGTCCACAACCACAGCGCCAGCGCCGTAGTGCCGACGATCAGCAGGCCGTTCATGGTGGTGATCGCCACGTCCATGCTGGTGACCACACGGCCGGCCATTTGCGCCTTGACCGTCTGTTCCTCGATGGCTTCCCTGGCGTAGTGCTGTTCGAAGTTGGTGTGGGCGAACAGCTTCAGGGTGGCGATGTTGGTGTAGCCGTCGACGATCCGCCCCATCAGTTTCGAGCGTGCGTCGGAAGCTTCCACCGAGCGCTCTTTCACTCGTGGCACGAAGTAGCACAGTGCGCCGATGTAGGCGGCGATCCACGTCAGCAGCGGGATCATCAGGCGCCAGTCAGCTTCGGCGAACAGCACCAGCGAACTGATCGCGTAGATCACCACGTGCCACAGCGCATCCACCGCCTGCACTGCCGAATCACGCAGCGAGTTGCCGGTCTGCATGATGCGTTGGGCGATGCGCCCGGCGAAATCGTTCTGGAAGAAATTCAGGCTCTGTTTGAGCACATAACTGTGGTTTTGCCAGCGGATCATGCTGGTCATCCCCGGGCTCAGGGTCTGGTGCACCAGCAGGTCGTGCAGGCCGAAAAAGATCGGTCGCAGCACCAGGGCGACCACCAGCATCCACGTCAATTCGAGGGCGTGATCGCTGAAGAAATTCGGGTTGGGCGTGCCTTGGGCCAGGTCAATGATGCGGCTCAGGTAACTGAACAGCGCCACTTCGATCAGCGCGGCAAACAGGCCGACCACCAGCAGGGCGGCAAAGCTCGGCCAGACCTGCTTGAGGTAATAGGTATAGAAGGGGAGAACGCGGTCCGGCGGAGACGCCGTCGGGGCGTCACGGAATATGTCGATCAGTTGTTCGAAACGGCGATAGAGCATCAGATAACCGCCCGGAGCCGGGCTCTCCTTTTATCGGTGTGAGCGGCGTGGGGTAGAACTCACGCCGCTCGATACGCCCTGTACAGCTTAGTTGATGACTTTGGCCGACTTGATGATCACAGGGTCGACGGGCACGTTTTGCATGCCTTGTTTGGTGGTGGTTTGCGAGTTGACGATGATGTCGACGACGTCCATGCCCTTGACCACTTTGGCGAACACCGCATAACCGGCGTCGCGGCCCGGATCGAGGAACGCGTTGTCAGCCACGTTGATGAAGAACTGGCTGGTGGCCGAGTCTGGATTGGAGGTGCGCGCCATCGACAAGGTACCGCGAACGTTATGCAGGCCGTTGCTGGCTTCGTTCTTGATCGGCGCTTTGGTGTCTTTCTGTTGCATCTGCTGGGTGAAACCACCGCCCTGCGCCATGAAGCCCGGGATCACCCGATGGAAAATGGTGTTGGTGTAAAAGCCGCTGTTGACGTAGTCGAGAAAGTTCTGGGTACTGATCGGCGCCTTGACCGGGTCCAGTTCGATTTCGATCTGACCGTTGGTGGTGTCCAGCAGCACGTGTGGCGCTTTGGCCGGGGTGGCAGCCATCAGGTTGGCAGCAAACAGCACGGTGCCGGCGGCGAGGGCGAGTTTTTTCAGCATGGGTCAGTGATCCTGAGATTGAGTATCGGCTGCGGCAAGAAAATCCAGCAGCGTTTGGTTGAAGCGTTCGGGTTGATCGAGCGGGGTGGCGTGGCGCGAATCGGCGATCACCACCAGCCGCGCATCGGGCAGCAGTTTTACATAGGTTTCTTTCAGCGAGACCGGCGTGTAGTCACGGTCGGCGCTGACGATGAGGGTTGGACAGGTCACCCGGGAAAGTCGTTCCTGAACGCCCCAGCCAACAATTGCATCGAAGCTGGCGAGATAAGCACGTTTGTCGTTTTTTGCCCAGCGTTCGGCCATTTTCTGCCGCAGACCGGCCTGTTCGGGTTTCGGAAAAAGCTTGCCGCCCAGCGCTTTACCGATGGTCGCGAGGCTGAGCAGGCGCATCAGGCTCCAGCGCTTGAACCACTGCCAGTAATCGTCGCGGCTGCGGATTTTGACTTCGGGCGCGCTGTTGACGATGGTCAGGCTTTTCAGCATTTTCGGTTGATCGACGGCGAACTGAAAACCGATCATCCCGCCCATCGACAGCCCGACGTAATGCACCGCGCCGAGGTTGAGGTGTTCGATCAGCGCCAGCAGGTCGGCGCTGAACCCGGCGATGCTGTAGCGCTCGCGGGGTTTGTCCGAGCGACCGTGACCGCGAACGTCCGGGACGATCACCCGGTAGTGCGCGGCCAGGGCCGGGATCTGCATTTCCCAGTCAAGGGTGCTCGAACCGAGCCCGTGAACCAGCAGCAACGGCGTGCCGTGGCCATATTCTTCGTAGTGCAGGTTGCAACCTTCATGTTCGAAATAGGCCATCGGTGAACTCCGTGTCAGGCTTGTTCGGGGGCGGCGTACGACGCATCCAGAGGCAACGTATCGAAGGTGCGCAGCAGTTCGATGAGAATTTGCGTGGCCGGGCCCAAGGGTTTGTCCTTGTTCGAGTACAGGTAAAAACTCGGGTTGCGGCTGCCGCCCTGATCCAACGGTAGCAGCTTGAGCGTGCCTTCCTTCAATTCCCGCTCGATCATGTGCCGCGGCAGCCAGGCAAACCCCAGGCCGCTGCTGACGAAGGTGGCGGCGGTGGCGAGGCTGCCGACGGTCCAGCGCTGTTCGGCGCCGAGCCAGCCGACGTCGCGCGGCTGCTGCCGGCCGGAATCGCGGATCACCACCTGCATCTGGGTTTCCAGATCCTGAAAGCTCAGCTCGCGATTGAGCCGATGCAGGGCGTGGTCAGGGTGGGCGACGGCAACGAACTCGACGTCGCTCAACTCGGCGCCGAGGTAGCCGGGAATGCTCAGGCCAGTGATCGCCAGATCGGCGACGCCTTCAAGCAGCACTTCTTCGACCCCCGACAACACTTCTTCGCGCAGACGTACCCGGCAACCACGGCTCTGCGGCATGAACGCGGTCAGCGCGCGGACGATGCGGGCGCTCGGGTAGGCCGCATCGACCACCAGCCGCACCTCGGCTTCCCAGCCTTGCTCCATGTGGTGGGCGAGGTCTTCCAGCTGGCTGGCCTGCTTTACCAGTTGGCGCGAGCGCCGCAGCAATACGCCGCCGGCTTCGGTGAGTACCGCCTTACGCCCGTCGATGCGTAACAGCGGTACGCCGAGCTGGTCCTGCATGCGCGCCACGGTGTAGCTCACCGACGATTGCGAACGGTGCAGGGCCTCGGCAGCCTGGGCGAATCCGCCGTGGTCGACCACAGCCTGCAGTGTTCGCCATTGATCCAGGGTCACGCGGGGCGCTTTCATCAATAGCTCCTCTTGTCCTAAGCTGGCTGTCCCTCATGGAGACTGCCGAATGAAAAAATTCTGTTGTGTGCTGCTGGCGCTGCTTCCGCTGACTGCTTTTGCTTATCCGATTGATGTGCAGAAAGATCTCAACGGCATGAAGATCGACTACGAGACTTTCGATACCGACAACGACATCGGCTCCATTCGGGTAGCCAACTACGGCGATGTCGATGCCGTCTGCAAGGCTGTGTTTACCAATGGCCCGGAAGCACCGCGCACCCGTAACATCGAAGTGGCAGCCGGCAAACATAAAAACGCCACGGCCAAATTCACCCGCGAGATTATCAAGCTGCGTATCAAACTGACCTGCACCCCGAAATAACACCTGTTCCTGTAGGAGTGAGCCTGCTCGCGATAGCGGCGTGTCAGTCAATAATGATTGCTCTGACACCCGCTATCGCGAGCAGGCTGACTCCAGCAGGCTATGGATCAGCATCTAAACTAATTATTCGATGTTTTGCAGCAATTATTTGCGCTTTTTCATCGATTGGACACTGTTTAACCTTCACTCCATCGACCTACAACATTCTCGGATGGAGGCTACACACCATGTCCCGCGTTCTGATCATTGAAAGCAGCGCCCGCCAGCAAGACTCGGTATCCCGTCAGCTGACCCAGACCTTCATCAACCAGTGGAAAGCGGCGCATCCTGCTGATCAGATCACCGTGCGTGATCTTGCCGTGAACCCGGTGCCGCACCTGGACAGCAACCTGCTGGGTGGCTGGATGAAGCCTGCCGAGCAGCGTAACGACAGCGAACAAGCCTCGCTGGATCGCTCCAACCAATTGACCGATGAGCTGCTGGCAGCCGACGTGCTGGTGATGGCCGCGCCAATGTACAACTTCGCCATCCCGAGCACCCTCAAGGCCTGGCTCGACCACGTGCTGCGTGCCGGTGTGACCTTCAAGTACACCGAAACCGGCCCGCAAGGCCTGCTCAGCGGCAAGCGTGCCTACGTGCTGACCGCTCGCGGCGGTATCTACGCCGGCGGCCCGGCCGACCATCAGGAACCGTACCTGCGTCAGGTGATGGGCTTTATCGGCATCCACGACGTGACCTTCATCCACGCCGAAGGCATGAACCTGGGTGGCGACTTCCAGGAGAAGGGCCTGAATCAGGCCAACGCCAAACTGTCCCAGGTCGCTTGATATGTTAATCGCCAGATAATCGCCGATTGTTCTAGTGACCTGGCGCAACCCCTTCAAGGCTCTACGCGCATCGAACCTCCCTTTGCACTTGTTGCTCCTGAGTGCTGTAGCCCGATTGAACGCATTAGCGAGATCGGGCTTTTTTTTGCCCGCGATTTACCAGAGCACCAAAAATCCCCAGTGGGAGCGGGCGTGCCCGCGATTGCGGAGTGTCAGTAGACACACGTTCGCGGTCGGGCCAAAAAAACGCTATCGTCGCCGCCATTCGAAACAGAGGCGAGCATGGGCTATCTACTTTTTGTCACGCTGATCCAGGCGTTTTCCTTCAGTCTGATCGGCGAATACCTGGCCGGTCACGTCGACAGTTACTTCGCGGTGTTGGTGCGCGTGGTGCTGGCCGGACTGGTATTTATCCCGCTGACGCGCTGGCGCTCGGTGGAACCGGCGTTCATGCGCGGCATGCTGTTGATCGGCGCGTTGCAGTTCGGCGTGACCTACGTCTGCCTGTACCTGAGCTTCCGCGTGCTGACGGTGCCGGAGGTGTTGCTGTTCACCATTCTCACGCCGCTGCACGTAACCCTGATCGAAGACGCACTGAACCGCCGCTTCAATCCATGGGCGCTGATCGCCGCGCTGGTCGCGGTAGGGGGCGCGGCAGTGATCCGCTTCGACCGGATCAACCCGGACTTCTTCATGGGTTTCCTGCTGCTGCAACTGGCCAACTTCACCTATGCCGCCGGGCAGGTGCTGTACAAGCATCTGGTGGCGAAACACCCCAGCGACCTGCCGCATTACCGGCGTTTCGGCTTCTTCTACCTCGGCGCACTGGCGGTGGTGTTGCCGGCGTTCCTGCTGTTCGGCAAGGCCAACTTCCTGCCCGAAGCACCGCTGCAGTGGGGCGTGTTGCTGTTCCTTGGTCTGGTCTCGACCGCATTGGGCCTGTACTGGTGGAACAAAGGCGCGTGCATGGTCAACGGTGGCACGCTGGCGGTGATGAACAATCTGCACGTGCCGGTGGGGCTGCTGCTGAATTTGCTGATCTGGAACCAGCACGAAGAACTTGGGCGGTTGTTCCTCGGCGGCAGTGTGATCCTCGCCGCTGTATGGATTAGCCGGTTGGGGATCAAACGCACCGCATGACCCCCTGGGAATTTTGTTGTCAGCGCAGGGCCAGTTGCGTCACCAGAAACTCAATGAACGCCCGGGTCTTCTGCGGCACCCGCCGCGCCGAGGAATACACCGCGTTGATGCTGATCGCCGGTGCCTGCCATTCGCACAGCACCGGTACCAGCCGACCCGCCGCCAAGGCTTCTTCGACGATGAAGTCCGGCAGCAGCGCAATTCCCATTCCGGCCTCGGCCGCCTGCGCGAGCAAGTCGCCATTGTTCGCGTGCAACGGCCCGGTGACGTTGACCCGCTGTGTCTCCTTGCCATTGCACAGTTGCAGACTCACACCGCTTTGCAGATAGCCGTAGTTCAGGCATTGGTGTGTGCGCAAATCCTCTGGCGTCTGCGGAATCCCGGCGCGTTCGAGGTAGGCCGGGGAGGCGACCATGATTCGCGGTGCCGGCGCCAGTTGCCGGGCGATCATGGTCGAGTCGGGCATGCTCGCAATGCGGATCGTCACGTCGAACCCGCCCCGTACCGGATCGACCTGTTGATCGCTGAGCACCAGTTGTAGCTCGATGTTCGGGTGTTGCTCATGGAACAGCGGGATCAGTTTGCCCAAGCGCCGCAAGCCGAACGACATCGGCGCATTCACGCGCAATACGCCGCGTAACTCGCCAATCCCGTCACGTGCGCGCTGCTCGGCCTCGTCCAGGGCGGCAATGACCTCGCGCGCCGCTTCAAAATACTCGGCGCCGGCTTCGGTCAGGTGCAGGCTGCGCGTGGTGCGTTGCAGCAGTTGCACGCCGATGGCTTCTTCCAGCGCCTGGATCTGTTTGCTGACTTTCGAGCGCGGCACATCCATGGCGCGTGCCGCGGCGGCGAAGCCGTTTTCGCCGACTGTCACCACGAAGGCGCGCATGCATTCGATGCGATCCATGATTGTCCCTTTTTTAGAATCAATGATTCTCGATTTTAGGGAATTGTCCCTTTATCTGCCAGCCCCTAAAGTGACATCCAAGCCGACAACAACGCCGACCCCGGCAACGTCGACCCCGGCAACGTCGACCAACCCTTACTGACCCGACATCATCGACATCAAAAGGAACGCGCCATGTCTATTCGTGAACTGCTCAACCCAACCAACTCCGCTCTGATCCTGATCGACCACCAGCCACAAATGGCCTTCGGCGTGCAGTCGATCGACCGTCAGACCCTGAAGAACAACACCGTGGGCCTGGCCAAGGCGGCGAAGATCTTCAACGTGCCGACGATCTACACCTCGGTGGAAACCGAGAGCTTCAGCGGTTACATCTGGCCTGAGCTGTTGGCGGTTCATCCTGAGCAGAAGCCGATCGAGCGCACCTCGATGAACTCCTGGGAAGACAAGGCGCTGGTCGACGCGGTCAAAGCCACCGGGCGCAAGAAGCTGATCATTGCCGCGCTGTGGACCGAGGTCTGCCTGACCTTCCCGGCCCTCGAAGCCCTGGCGGAAGGTTATGAGGTGTACATCGTGACCGACGCGTCCGGCGGCACCAGCAAAGAAGCCCACGACATGTCGGTGCAACGGATGATTCAGGCGGGCGCGGTGCCGGTCACCTGGCAGCAAGTGCTGCTCGAATTCCAGCGTGACTGGGCGCATAAAGAGACTTATGAAGCAGTGATGGAACTGGTGCTGGAACACAGCGGCGCTTACGGCATGGGCGTCGATTACGCCTACACCATGGTGCACAAGGCGCCGCAACGGCAGGCCAAATAACCCTGGGCAGAAAAAACGCAACTTCGGTTGCGTTTTTTTTCCTGCGGCAGCTCCTGCACGGATCGTGCGTTACATGAGGTGTTTTTCAGGCACGGGAATGTGCGCGGAACCCAACACCGCCGGCAACAACCCCGAGCGCAAATCCCCGCCACTCGGTTGCTGATACAGGCTCAAGCCAAACTCCGGCAGCACTGCCAGCAGGTAATCGAAAATATCCCCCTGAATCCGCTCGTAATCGGCCCACGCCGTGGTGCGGGTGAAGCAGTAGATTTCCAGCGGAATGCCCTGCGCCGTGGTCTGCATCTGGCGGACCATGCAGGTCATGTTCGGTTGAATCTCCGGATGACTCTTCAGATACGCCAATGCATACGCGCGAAAGGTGCCGATATTGGTCATCCGCCGACGATTCGCCGACATTGCCGCGACATTACCCTGCGCCTCGTTCCATGCCTTGAGCTCGGCTTTCTTGCGGCTCATATAGTCGGTCAGCAGGTGCACCTGGGAGAGTTTTTCTTCTTCATCGTCGCGGATGAAGCGCACGCCGCTGGCGTCGATGAACAGGCTGCGCTTGATCCGCCGACCGCCGGACTGCTGCATGCCGCGCCAGTTCTTGAACGACTCGGACATCAGGCGCCAGGTCGGGATTGAAACGATGGTCTTGTCGAAGTTCTGCACCTTGACCGTGTGCAGGGTGATGTCGACCACGTCGCCATCGGCGCCGACCTGGGGCATTTCGATCCAGTCACCGACCCGCAGCATGTCGTTGCTGGTCAGTTGTACGCTGGCGACAAACGACAACAGGGTGTCCTTGTAGACCAACAGAATCACCGCCGACATCGCACCCAGACCGGAGAGCAGCAACAGTGGCGAACGGTCGATCAATGTGGCGACGATGATGATCGCGCCGAACACGTACAGCACCATTTTCGCCAGTTGCACATAGCCCTTGATCGAGCGGGTACGGGCATGTTCGGTGCGCGCGTAGATGTCCAGCAGCGCATTGAGCAGGGCACTCACCGACAGCAACAGGAACAGAATGGTGAACGACAATGCCACGTTGCCGAGAAAGGTCATCGCGGTTTTGCTCAGTTCCGGCACCAGATGCAGGCCGAACTGGATCACCAGCGACGGTGTCATCTGCGCCAGGCGCTGAAACACCTTGTTGTGGCGAAAGTCGTTGATCCAGTGCAGGGCCGGTTGGCGTCCGAGCATGCGGCTGGCGTGCAGGATCAGATAACGCGCCACTCGTCCGAGGACCAGTGCGATCACCAATAGCAGCATCAGCGCCAGGCCGGATTGCAGGAGCGGGTGCTGTTCGAGGACACCCCAGAGGTCTTGGGCTTTGAGCCAGAGCTGTTTGAAATCCATGTGAGCAACGATTCTTCTGTAAGACGCGATGGGCGATTAGAGCATTTAAGACGCCGTGTATTACCGTTGGAGACAAATCGAGCAACAAAAAAGCCACTGATTACGCCCGTTTGTATAAAGAAACTCGGCCTGAGCGCTCGAAACCGGTAACCTATGCAGCTGTTTTTTTGCATATCTTCGAGGTAGCACCCGTGTTTTCCCAATTCGCCCTGCACGAACGCCTGCTCAAAGCCGTGGCCGAGCTGAAATTTGTCGAGCCAACGCCTGTGCAAGCTGCGGCCATTCCGCTGGCGCTCCAGGGGCGTGACCTGCGGGTGACGGCGCAAACCGGTAGCGGCAAGACCGCCGCTTTTGTCCTGCCGATCCTCAACCGCCTGATCGGTCCGGCCAAGGTCCGCGTCAGCATCAAGACCCTGATCCTGCTGCCGACCCGCGAACTGGCCCAGCAGACCCTGAAGGAAGTCGAGCGCTTCTCGCAGTTCACCTTCATCAAGTCGGGCCTGATCACCGGCGGTGAAGACTTCAAGGTCCAGGCTGCCATGCTGCGCAAGGTGCCGGACATCCTCATCGGTACCCCGGGGCGGATGATCGAGCAACTCAACGCCGGCAACCTCGACCTCAAAGAAGTCGAAGTGCTGGTGCTCGATGAAGCCGACCGCATGCTCGACATGGGTTTCGCCGAAGACGTACAGCGTCTGGTCGACGAATGCCCGAACCGTCAGCAGACCATGCTGTTCTCCGCCACCACCGGCGGTTCCGGCCTGCGCGAGATGATCGCCAAGGTCTTGAACAACCCTGAGCACCTGCAGCTCAACGCGGTCAGCCAGCTGAACTCGACCACCCGTCAGCAGATCATCACGGCCGACCACAACCAGCACAAAGAACAGATCGTGAACTGGCTGCTGGCCAACGAGACCTATCAGAAGGCCATCGTCTTCACCAACACCCGTGCCATGGCCGACCGCATCTACGGCCGCCTCGTGGCTCAGGAATACAAGGCGTTCGTGCTGCACGGCGAAAAAGACCAGAAGGATCGCAAACTGGCGATCGACCGTCTGAAGCAGGGCGGCGTGAAGATCCTGGTGGCGACCGACGTCGCGGCCCGAGGTCTGGACGTAGATGGTCTGGACCTGGTGATCAACTTCGACATGCCACGCAGCGGCGACGAATACGTACACCGTATCGGTCGTACCGGCCGTGCCGGCAACGATGGTTTGGCGATCTCGCTGATCTGCCACGGCGACTGGAACCTGATGTCGAGCATCGAGCGCTACCTCAAGCAAAGCTTCGAGCGCCGCACGATCAAGGAAGTCAAAGGCACCTACGGTGGACCGAAAAAGGTCAAGGCCTCGGGTAAAGCCGTTGGCGTGAAGAAGAAAAAGACCGACGCCAAGGGCGACAAGAAAAAAACCGCCGCCAAGACGCCGACCAAGCGCAAGAGCGTCAACCGGCCGAAACCGGACTCGCTGGTGAGCAGCGATGGCATGGCCCCGCTCAAGCGCCGCAAGCCGGCCGCGCCTGCCGCTGAGTAAGGCTTTTCAGGCACGCAGAAAAAACCCGGAATAATGTCCGGGTTTTTTTTCGTCCAGCGTTTATCAGTTTCCTAACAGACCGCTGGTGTCGGCGTCGAAGCGGCGTTTTGCCTGATCTGCCGCCGGTTTCAGCGCGGCGAGCAGGGCGGCCTCGCTGTATAACCGGGTGCCGGCCAGGTCCTTGGGTGTCGGCTCGATCGGGATCAGCACGTCTTCGTCATCAGCGTGCAGCCAGATCGCCACAACGTTGAGCGCCGATACAAACAACACCCGCAGCTCAACGGTCTTGCCTTGCAGGTGCGGCGCTTGCTCCGCCAGTTTCAGCGCCCCTACCGTGGCGGCGGCGAGGTTGCCGTGGTTCAACGAAGCGAACTCGACGTGACCCCGGACTTCGGCCAACTGGGCATCGGCGATCGTTACGTCATCGGCGAACACCAGGTAGTGCCAGTCGCCGATCCGCGCGTTGCGCAGACCTTTGCCGGCGCTCAGGTCATCCAGGCTCAGCGAATAGCCGCGGTAGGCCTCGCTGAGGCTGATCTTCGCCGCTGCGGCGTTGGCGAACTGGCGGTTGGCGCCAAAGCCCCGGGTTTGCAGCGCGGCTTGCAGCGCCGGGCGCAAAGTCTGTACGCCGTTGGAAGGCGCCTTTGGATACGTCAGTTGCATGATGTCGCCCTCCTCAGTTTTTCACGGTGAAATAAGTGTTGGTCCAGTTGCCGCCACCGTTGTACGAACGGGGGAAGGCATTCAGTGCACGAGTCGAGTAGCCGTAGATCGAATCCGCCACCAGCACGTAGTCGCCGTTGGTGCCATAGATCGTCAGGAAGTGCGCACCGCCGCCGTACCAGGCGCAGCGCAGGCCGACCGGGCGGCCCATGCTGATCTGGTTCCGAATGGCTGACATCTGCAACGAGCCCTGATTCATGCCGTTGTAACTGCGGGTGATCCGCAGCGCGGTGTCCAGATAGCCGTAGACGTTGCACGGGCCGGGTTGATTACAGCAGTTGCGATCCAGCGCCGCGCTGGCCACCCCGCACTGGGTCCAGGACCCCGTGCCGTAATAGTTGCCGACCGAGGCGGAAACGGCGGCCCAGCACCAATTGGTCTGAGTTTGCTGCTGCATGTTGAAGTTGAGACTGGCGGCCAGGGCGCTGACCTGTTCAGCGGCTTCGGCTTCGACCAGTTGTGGGTCGAGCAAAGCGCCGATAAGGCACCTTGGCAGGGTTTCGCCGGTAAATCGGGTTGCTTCAGTGGTTAACATCTTTCAATCCTCCATGAGTGAAAACAAGCGTCCAGCTTGTGTGGTGTCGCGATGTTGCCGAGCAATCGGTGGCTAACGGTTTTCATCTTCGATGAACGGTGCCGATCTCCTCGCTCAACGTAACCTTAGTCTTGATATGCATTTATGCAAGAAAATAAATGCATTAATGCATTTTCGAAGGCAAAAAATCGCAGCCTGTGACAACTCCTACGGTGATCGGGGTAGGTGCTGTTGCAGGCTGCGATCCTGGTTTTTCAGCTCTCGGCTTTTTTCTCGGTGGTGCCCAACTCTTTCAACCGCTGATCAATCAACTGGCACTTGTCCGGCAAATCCTTGCTGGCCGTACCCAGGTCCATCTTCTGCAACTCGGCGTTGATCTCCTTGGCCTTGGCCGGATTCTGCTCCGTGAGTTTGGCGACTTCCCTGGCCAGTTGTTCACGCTTGGCAGTGGCTTCTTCCGGCGTGCAGGCCCAGACGGGCAGGGCGCAGGCGAGGGTAGCGGCGAGGGTGAGCTTGATCAGGTTTTTCATCGGGGCAGGCCTCCGGTCCGGGTAAGGCGGGTTAACCGGTGGAGGCCTCGCTGCGATGAAAAGTTCAGTCTGCGCAGGCTTTCAGCTCGTATGGCAGCAACTTGAAGGGGTTTGTCCCTCATACCGGTCATGATGCCGCACCCATTCCATGATCTCGTCTTCGTTCCTGCCCTTGGGTGTGAGGTCGAGGTAGTGATAGGCGCCGACCAACATGTCCAGCCCACGGGCATAGGTTGAATAGGTGTGGAAAATCTCTCCTGCCTGATCGCGATAGAACACACTCAGCCCGGGCATTTCTTCTTCGCAGCTGTCAGTTTTTTCGTAGTTGTACGTAGCTTTTCCGGCCTCGGCGTCTTCGGCCCGAGCGCAGACAGCAAAGTCGTAGTTGAAATCGGAGCCGTCTGACGACACCCAGGCGAATTTCCAGCCCATCCGCCGTTTAAAGTCTTGAAACTCGCTGAACGGTGCGTGTGAAACGGCGACCACGGCAATGTCGTGATGGGCCAGGTGCTGGTTGGCGCCGTCGATATGGTCGCTGAGGAACGAGCAGCCTTGGCAACCTTCTTCCCAGCCCTTGGCGAACATGAAGTGGTAAACCACCAGTTGACTGTGTTGGCCGAACAGGTCGGCCAGTTTCAGCTCGCCGTCCGGGCCCTGGAAACGGTAGTCCTTGTCGATTTTCACCCACGGCAATGCGCGGCGCTTGGCGCTGAGGCGATCGCGCTCCCGGGTGAAGGCCTTTTCGTCCGCCAGGTGCTGCTTGCGGGCAGCGAGCCATTCTTCGCGCGACACCACCGGATGATTCTCAACGTTCATGATGATTTCTCCTGCGGGGTTGAAACCGTGTGTTTCAGACTAGTCGTTTAGCCCTGGGAGCAATCGACAGACCGCCGGTCGGTCGGCGCGGAAAATGCGGCTGAACGGCTGCGGACGGCCTCGGTCACAACCTATGAACGCGCCAATAATCACGCGCACCGGAGGTTGAATCAGGATGACGACTTATAACTGGGATTTGATTGAGCGCTTGCTGCACGAAGTGCAGAACAGCGCTGGCCACAGTTTTGCCCCGCGGGCCTATGCCGAAGACTATGCGGCGGAGAAAGCCGGCGCCGGCGAACCGATCGAGAATCTGGATCATCTGAAAACGCTGGCCTGCGAGTATGAAAGGTTGCTGCTGTTGCGTGGCTACATCGCCCCGCGTCCGGATGAGGAGGGCAGCACGGGGAACAATTTTGTGCTGACGCCGCGCGGATCGAGCCTGTTGAGTCTGATCGACAGCAGCATTCCCGGTAATGACCATCCGCGCCAGGTGCTGGATGAGCAGGAAGATGCGCTGGCTGAGGCGACGTTCGATGTCGTCGCTTCCAAGGCGCAGATCGCCTGAAGGTCTTGTGTGGGAGCGAGCGAGCCCGCTCCCACATTGGGTCTCTGTTTTTTCAGTTTCTCTGTGCGGCCTTGAGACACTTGAGGTCGTTGAAATCCTTGCGCACTCCCTCGATCTTCTTCAGCAACCGCTGGCGCTGTTGCGGCGTACTGTCGGCCATCAGATCCACAAACAACGCACGCGCTTGGGCTTCGGTATTGGCGTAAGCCTTCTGGTACTCCGGTGTCCATAAACGTTCGCGATTGACCAGAAGCGTTTCGATGCGCTGTGGGAATTCGGCACTGTTGCGCTGGGCCACGGCGGCGCTGAATTGCTGCTGCCAGTGCGCGCGGTTGGCGATCCACTGGGCGTTTTGATCGCCAAGTGCGGTCGACCAGGCCATCACCCGTTGTTCCTGGGTAACGCTCAGCGGGCCCAGCCAATCGGTCAAGCGCTTGTCCATGCGTGCGCCGCGTTCGGCAATCTGCTGGGCCAGCGGGGGTTTGACGTATTCCCGTTCCCGTTTGCGCAGGTCCTTGGCAAAGGCGTCGTTCATTTCCGCGACCTGTTTATCGTCCAGCCCTTGCAGCAGTTCAATGGCCGACGGCGTGATCTGGCGCGCAGTATCGGCGATGGCCTGTTTGGCTTCTGCGGTTCGCGCTTGCAGTGCCGCGTCGCTTACCTGATTGGTTTCAACCATGGTCTGCAAACGATCCAGCCAGTCGAGATAGCCGGGCAATTGCGTGGTGCAGTGCCAGCTCAGGTGGGTCTTGAGGCGTTCGTTGAACCAGTCTTTCTGCTCGCCGTTCATGTCCACGTAGTCGCTGAGCGACCATGGAATGATCACGTCGAGGTTGCGGTACGCGAGGCCGACGCGGCTGCAGGCGCCAAGGGCGAGGGTGAAGATCAACAGTGCGGTAATGTGCTTGAACCAGCGAGACATGGGCGAATCCTTGCGATGGCCAGCCTGGGGAATCTGATTCTTATGTGAACGCAGAATGAACCCGGCAGTTCAGCCGATCAATAGAACGCGCGCGCAGCCTTGAGGGTAACGAGGCCGTCGCACTGGCTGTTGTGCCCGGAATAAGCCGAGCAATCGCTGCCGCTGAGGCTGGAGTTGCTGTAGATCAGGTCGAGATCGACGCCCATGAACGGCCGGGACAGTTTCACTGACCAGTCGGTAAAACTGCTGACATACCCACCGTCGACGGCGACCGGCGTGTTCAGTTGGTGGGTGGTGTATTTCATGCTGACACCAATGCCGAACGGTTGATTGCCGCCAAGATCGGCAAACAACGTGTTGTTCTGTTTATCCGGATCGTTGCTCAGGGCCACGCCGAAACGACTGCCGAGCAGCGTCAGGCCACCGAACAGCTCCTGGCTGTCGAGGGTGTCCACTTCGGGATAGCTGTAGTGAATCATCCCGACTTCGTAGCCGAGCGTCTGGTCGAAGGGTTGTTTAAAGCCGATGTAGGAATCGACTTCGAGGTCTTTGCCCGGGGTGATACCCATGCTGGGTGCATATTGGCCGAAATAGAGACCGCTGTTGTGGCTCAGGTCGAGGCCGCCGTGGAACGAGCCGACCGCCGCCGGTTTGACCAGGCCTTGCGCCATGCTGCGGGCGGGAGTGGTGCCCAGTTTAAGGTCGAAATCGCCGAGTTCCCGCTGGAAGATCTGCGCGTGCACGGTCGAGCAGACCAGCAGGCCTGCAAGCAATAAACGGGAAGATGTGCGCATGCGTCACTCCATGAACAGCGAGCGCAGGCGGCGGGCCTGCTGAAACGCTTGATCTAGACGCGTGCAAGGATACCGGCGAATGATCGGCATTGATGGCCGTTCGTCGATTACTGAATATTTGCTGTGTGATTTGTTTAAAGCGAGGAGGGTCTGATGCGGTGCCAGTCCAGGCGCTTCGAAGCTCAAAGCGCCTCTGGACGGGTGTGAAACCGGGTGTTACTTCTTGCCCAGGCTGATCTGCTTGGACGGACCGAACGTCTGGCCACTGACGCCTTTGGCAATTTGCTGAATTTCGCCGCCGGACTTGAGGAACGCTGCGATCTGATCGTTGATCGATTCGCTGGTTTCAACGGCTGGAGCTGGCTTTGCTTTGCTGGTGGATGCTTTTACACGCATGGCGGCCATTAACCTGTAGAAAAGTAACTCGGCCAGGCATCGTACAGGAATAACTTGACAATTGCTTGGTAAATATCCCCCGGAATAACCCACTGGGTTACTGCATTATTGTCGATTAATTACTTGGAATATCTGCCTAACCTGCTGTTTTAAATAAGAACATTGATGCTTTGGGGCGCGCTGATATCACGCGGGCATGGACCGCACCCGACTGACGAGCGGCACCTGGCGCGTGCGCAGCCAAGGAAAATCAAGACTCCGCGCAGATTTTGCGCAACGTGCCGATCTGCCGCCCGACGTTGTCGGTAAAACCGGGTAGAATGCCGCCCACGCAATGAGGGTTCTGGAAATGGCTTTAGTCGGGCGTTACAACAGTTTGCAAGTGGTTAAACACACTAACTTCGGTTTATATCTGGACGGCGGTGCCGACGGCGAAATTCTTTTGCCCAACCGTTATATCCCCAAAGATATTCCCAGCGAAGATGAAGACTGGCTCAACGTATTTATTTATCTGGACAGCGAAGACAAACTTCTCGCTACCACGGAAAAACCAAAAGTTCAGGTCGGTGAATTTGCCAGCCTGAAAGTTGTTGAAGTCAACAGCATCGGTGTGTTCCTCGATTGGGGCTTGCCGAAGGATCTGTTGCTGCCGTATTCCGAAGAAAAACGGCAGATGACGGCCGGCGAGTACTGCGTGGTGCACGTCTACCTCGACAAGCACACCCGGCGCATCACCGCCACCGCGCGCCTGGATCGTTACCTCGACAAAACCCCGGCCAACTACAGTGCCGGGCAGGAAGTCGATCTGCTGGTGGCCGAAGCCACCGACATGGGCTTCAAGGCGATCATCAACAACAAGCACTGGGGATTGATCCACAAGAATGAGATCTTCAAGTTCATGCGTTCCGGCATGCGCGAGAAGGGCTTCATCAAGGAAGTGCGCGCCGACGGCAAAATCAGTCTCAGCCTGCAACCGGTGGGTCAGGAAGCGGCCAGCAGCCTGAGTTCGAAGATCCTCACCAAGTTGCGCGAAAACGACGGCACCCTGGCGGTCAGCGACAAGAGCGATCCGGCACTGATCAGCAGCCTGTTCGGCGTCAGCAAGGGCAACTTCAAGAAGGCCATCGGTTCGTTGTACAAGGATGGCAAGATCGTCATTCATGCCGATCGCATTGAACTAACCTGAGCCTTTCGGAGCCCATGTTGCATGGGCTCATTCGAGGTCGGGTAAATGAAAAAAACGCTGCTTGCTTATATCTCCACGCTGTTGGCATTTCTGCTGCTCGACGGTATCTGGCTCGGCCTGTTGATGGCGCCGACCTATCGCGAGTTGCTCGGTGCGCTGATGCTCGAAAAACCGTTGCTGGTTCCGGCAGCGGTTTTTTATTGCCTGTATGTTTTTGGCTGCGTGGTGTTTGCGGTGTTGCCGGCGGCGACGTGGCAATGGGCGGCGAAGCGCGGGGCTTTGCTGGGGCTGGTGGCGTATGGCACCTATGACCTGACCAATTGGGCGACGTTGCGCGGGTGGTCGGTGCAGGTAACCCTGATGGATTGGGCGTGGGGGACGTTTGCCACGGCTGTGGCTTGTACTGTCGGGTTTTTGCTGACCAGACGACTGCTCAATTCAGCCTCTTGAGCTGGGTTGATTGAGCTGACGTCATCGCTGGCAAGTCAGACTCCCACAGGGTTTTGTGTCGAACAAAGGCTCAGTGAGCAACCGGTCATTGTGGGAGCTGGCTTGCCAGCGCTTCGCGGCGCAGCCGACAACCATTCCCCGCTGACGCAACAGACAAACTGAATGTCTTTTCCAGACGGCTTTTTCTGTCTGGCTGATTGATAATCCCCGACATTGATTTGTGACCATTGGATGGCCTGCCATGTTGTGTGTAATCGAGGTGTTGCCGTGAGTGTCGATCGGCGCAATGCCGATCGTTTTGCCCTGCAGGTGATGATCGGCCTGTGCCTGATCTGGGGCGTGCAGCAGGTGATGATCAAGTGGGCTGCAGCGGACATTGCCCCGGTGATGCAGGCGGCGGGGCGCTCGGGGATTTCCGCGCTGCTGGTGGGCTTGCTGATTTGCTGGAAGGGCGGTTGGGAGCAGGTCGGCAACACCTGGCGTGGCGGCTTGCTGGCCGGTGCGCTGTTTGGTCTGGAGTTCTTCTTCATCGCCGAAGGCTTGCAGCTGACCACCGCGGCGCACATGTCGGTGTTCCTCTACACCGCGCCGATTTTCACCGCACTGGGCGTGCATTTTCTGTTGGCCAGCGAACGCCTGCGGCCGTTGCAATGGTTGGGCATCCTGCTCGCGTTCATCGGTATTGCGATAGCCTTCGCCGGCGGCGTGTCGTGGGATAACCTCGACCACCGCATGCTGCTCGGCGATGCCTTGGGTGTGCTCGCGGGCGCCTGCTGGGGGGCGACCACTGTCGTAGTGCGTGCCTCGCGGCTGTCGGAAGCGCCGGTCACGCTGACCCTGTTCTATCAGTTGATCGTCGGCTTCCTCGGCCTGTTGTTGATCGCGCTGTTCAGCGGCCAGATCAGCCATGTCAGCCTGACACCCGTGGCAGTGGCCAGCGTGCTGTTCCAGGGCCTGGTGGTGTCATTCTTCAGTTACCTGATCTGGTTCTGGCTGCTGCGCCGTTATCTGGCGGCCAACCTCGCGGTGTTCTCGTTCATGACGCCGCTGTTCGGCGTCACCTTCGGCGTGTTGTTGCTCGGCGAACCGCTGAGCGTGAACTTCGTCATCGGCGCCGTGCTGGTGTTGCTCGGCATCACCTTTGTCAGCGCTGAGCAGTGGGTGCGTCGGCGTTTGCGCAAAGCGCTCGGCCAGGGTTAGTCGAGTGCATGGCCAGCCCGCCGGCGATCAGCAAACCGCTGCCGGCGATCACCAGCGCGGGATGCAGGCTGGCGCTGAAATGTGTGCTCAACGCCGCCAGTAACGGACCGCTGAGTTGACCGACGGCAAAGCAGGCGGTCAGCAGGCCGGCGTTGCGCTGGGTCGCGTGGGGCGCCAGTTCCCGCGAGCGCTGCATGACCAGTTGCATGCACGCCAGAAACGGTGTTCCGCAAAGCATCACGCCGAGTGCCAGGCCGAGACCGTTGCCTAGCAGACAGGCAAACACCCCGGCGGCCTGCAGCCACAACGTCGCCATCAACCAGTGCCGCGTGGTCTGCGGATCGTGCCGGCGCAAGCTCACCAGTACCACGCCGATCGCGGCGCCGAGACCGAAGCACGGCCAGAACAGATCCGCCTGCCACTGTCCGTGAAACTGCGCGTTGGCCATCTGCGAAAGAAACGTCGCCGGGATGATGTAGCCGATGCCGTACAGGGCGTAGATCACGCCCAGACGCCCGATGCCGCGATGTGAGGCGCTACCGCTCGCCGCAGTGACCGCTTGCGCCGCGACCGGCTGCGGCAGAAGCCGCCAGACGCCCAGCATCATCAGCAGTGCGGCCGCTGCGTATATCAGCCACAACGTCGAAGATGTTTGCTGCAACAGATGTGAGATCAGTGCCAGCAATCCCGTCAGAACAATCCCCAGACCCGGCCCGGCAAAAACCAGCGCTCCGAGACGTGGGCGACCCGCTGCCGCCGCCAGGGGCTGACTCAGGGAAGTGATCATCACCAGCACCCAGGCACTGGCCACCCCGGTGCCAAAGCGCAACACCAGGTGTGACCAGAAACCATTGGCCCAGAACGATGCCAGGGTCAGCAACACGCACAACCACAAGCCGCCGTGCAGACGCCGCTGCACCTGTTGCGGGCGATGGGCGAACATCGCATCCACCGCACCCAGCAGATAACCAAGGTAATTGGCCGCCGCAATCAGACTGGCGGCTGTCAGGTCGATCTGGCCTTCGCTGAGCAGGTGCGGCATTTGCGGGGTGAGGGCAAAACGGCCGATGCCCATGGCCATCATCAGGGCGACGAAGCAGGCGGATAAGCGAATCAGTGGCGACATGGTCGGGATTCCGTTGAAGGATCAATGACCGTCAGGCTAGGACTGATTGACTTTCTTTAAAATTGAATAATAGTGAGTAACTTGTTCAGTTAAGGAGAAGGCTTGTGGAGTTCAGCCAGCTGCGGATTTTTCAGGCGGTCGCCGAAGAAGGCTCGATCACCCGCGCCGCCGAACGCTTGCACCGAGTGCCGTCGAACCTGTCGACGCGCCTTAAACAGCTGGAAGAACAGCTGGGCGTCGAACTGTTCGTGCGTGAGCGTCAGCGTTTGCAGCTGTCACCTGCGGGAAAAGTCCTGCTGGACTACACCGGCAAGCTGTTTGCCCTGCGCGATCAGGCCAGTGCGGCGGTGATGGGCGGGCAACCGGCCGGCGACTTTGTCCTCGGTACCATGTACAGCACGGCGGCGATTCATCTGCCGGCCCTGTTGGCGCGTTATCACAAGCAATACCCGGCGGTGAACCTGCAGGTGCAATCGGCGCCGAGCGGCGAATTACTGGAAGGTTTGCTGACCGGGCGCCTCGACGCCGCGCTGGTGGACGGCCCGCTGGAACTGGCCGGGCTCGATGGCGTGCCGCTGTGCGAGGAACGTCTGGTGCTGATCACCGAAACCGATCACCCGCCGGTACGCAGCGCCAAGGATGTGGAAGGGCGCTCGGTGTTTACCTTTCGTCGTGGCTGTTCCTACCGCATGCGCCTGGAGGCGTGGTTTTCGCACTATCACGCGACGATGGGCCGCGCGATGGAGATCGAGTCCTACCAGGGCATGCTCGCCTGCGTGATTGCCGGCAGTGGGGTCGCGCTGATGTCGGAGTCGATGCTCGCCAGTCTGCCTGGGCGCGAGAGTGTCGCCGCGCACCTGTTGGCCGAGCCATTCGTGGGTGCGACAACATGGCTCATGTGGCGCAAGGGCATGGTCGGCGCCAACCTGAACGCGTGGGTCGAGGTGCAGCAGGCTGTCTATCCTGCGGCTCAGATTGAAGCGCGAGAAACGGCGTGAACCCATGCCCGCGAATTCTGTTCAATTCAGTAACAGATCATTGCGGATTTGCCCGAGCATTGCGTAGGACTTCGGACTATTATCAGTGCGAAGCGGCCTCAGAATTCCGGCCGCTCAGCACCACCCTGAAGGGGGCATGACGATGAAAGAGAAAATTCAAAACTGGCTGCACGACTTGGGTGTCGCCCTCGGCTTGATCGAACCGCCTCTGCAACCTGTACCGATTCGCACCGATGACGAGCAGCGCCGCCGTCAACAACGGCGCCGGTAGGTAAATCAGCCTGTGAGTGCCACTAGTTGTGGCGAGGCAGTTTGCTCGCGGTCGGCTGCGCAGCAGTCGTAAAGTCAGTGAGCAACGTCTGTCAGGCACAATTGGCGGCTGCTGCGCAGCTCGGTGGGAGCCAGCTCCCTCGCCACAGGGTTTTATCTCAGCCCTGTGGACGTGTTTGGCAAATCCTCTCAATGCCTGCCAATCTCCAGCAAAAACCGGCTCAAGTCCTTCGCCGTTTTCGCGGTCTTGAGCATCCGGTCTTCCTCGGCGGTGAATGCCGTCAGTCCGAATTCATCCTCCAGATGAAAGATCAGATCTTCGATATCCGCCTTTTCCAGGCCCAATTGCACCAGGCTGGTGTTGTCGGTGAATTCACGCGACTCCAGCAGGCGCCGAATGTATCGGTGCACGGCGGCACGCACGGCAGCTCTTCTCATGGCAGATATTTCTAGTTGTTTTCTTGCTTGAGTACAGCAGGCCTCATGCGTGGCCGCGCAACCATTCGTCAATCATCGAACGCAAATGCTCGCCGGAAAAACTGCCGAAATGCCCGCCATGAACGGTACGGACCGGTAATGCCTGCAAGCGGCGCAGGCTGGCGGCGTAATCGTGCAGATTGGAGTGGTAGGCATCTTCGATCAACGGCCCGTTGTAGATGATGTCGCCGCTGAACAGGGTTTGCGTCGCGGCTTCGTACAGGCTGATTCCGCCCGGTGAATGCCCCGGTGTGTGCAGCACTTGCAGCGTGCGGTTGCCCAGGTCCAGCACGTCGCCGTCCTCGACCCATCCGGTGGCCGGCGCAGCCTTGACCCGGTATTCGGCGTAGCACAACGGGCAATCGGGATGCGCCTCGAACATGTCGTCGCCGACGAAGGCGCGGCTCAAGTCATTCTCGCCATCCGGCGCGGCGAGAATATCCGCCTCCGCCGGATGCACCAGACGTTCGGCGAATTCGTGATGCCCGGCAATATGGTCGAAGTGGCAATGACTGGCCACTGCCACCAGCGGCCGCTCGGTGATCCACGGCAACTGCTCGCGCAGGCTGACCAGTCCCGAGCCGCTGTCCAGCAACAAGTCTTTGTCGCGGCCCTGAACGTGCCAAAGGTTGCAGCGATAGAACGGGCGAATGTACGGCTCATGAATCAGCCGGATGCCATCGCTCAACGTCTGCACTTCAAACCATTGATCGCGGGGAACGATCTTCATATTCACTGTTTCTCCAGACCCAAAAAAACGGGTGTGGCAACCGACGCCACACCCGTCGAAGAAAGCATCAAGTCGTTACATCGAAGCTTAGATCGCGCTCGCCGCGGTTGCCGGACGAGGGGAGACCAGGCTGACCACTACAAAACTCACCAGGCCGACCGCCAGGCTGTAGTAGATCGGCGTGTTGGCATCCAGACCGTCCTTGAACATGAACAGCAGCGCGGTGGCGAAACCCAGGCCCATGCTGGCGATGGCGCCGGCGGTGGTCGCACGTTTCCAGAAAATCGCGCCGATCAGCGGGATCAGCATGCCGCCCACCAACAGGTTGTAGGCGAGGGTCAGGGCGCTGATCACATCGTTCACCACCAGCGCGATGCCGAGAACCACGACACCGGTCAGCAAGGTGAACAGGCGGTTGATGCCCAGGCTCGATTGTTTGCCGCCACGCAGTTTCGGCAGCAGGTCTTCGGTCAGGGTGGTGGCCGCCGCGAGCAGGCCGGCACTGGCGGTGGACATCATGGCCGCCAGCGCAGCGGCGATCACCAGGCCCCGGATACCGTCCGGCAGCGACAGTTTGACGATGGCGGCGAAGGCGTTGTTGACGTTGTCCAGATCCGGGATCAGCACGTGCGCAGCCATGCCGATCAGCGCGCAGGCCAGACCGTAGAGGATGCAATAGATACCGGCGATGCTGCCGGCGTATTGGGCGACTTTGGCGGTCTTGACGGTGAACACCCGTTGCCAGATGTCCTGACCGATCAGGATGCCGAAGAAGTAGATCATGAAGTAGGTGATGATCGTGTCCCAGCCGATGGTGGTGAGGTTGAACGCCGCTGCCGGCAGCTTCAGCACCAGTTCGTCCCACCCGCCAACGCGGTACAGGCAGATCGGCAAGAGGATGAACATCAGGCCGACGGTCTTGATGATGAACTGGACGATGTCGGTCAGGGTCAGCGACCACATCCCGCCAATCGCCGAGTAGATCACCACCACACCACCGCCAAGCAGCACGGAGATCCAGAACGGCAGGCCGAACAGTACCTGCAGCACGGTGCCGATCGCCAGGATCGAGGTCACGCCGATCATCAGCGCGTAGGCCAGCATGATCGCCGCGCTCGCCGAGCGGGCCATCGGGTTGTAGCGTTTTTCCAGGACCTGGGTAACGGTGTAGATCTTCAGTTTCAGCAACGGTTTGGCGAGAAACAGGTTCAGCGCGACGATGCCGCAGCCCAGTGCCGCGCACAGCCAGAAACCGGAGATGCCGTGCACGTAGCCCAGACGCACGGTGCCGACGGTGGACGCGCCACCGAGTACGGTCGCGGCCATGGTGCCCATGTACAGGCTTGGGCCGAGGTTACGCCCGGCGACCAGAAAGTCCTCGTTGGTCTTGGCCTTGCGCATGCCGTAGTAGCCGAGCAAGAGCATGCCGGCGGCGTAGATGAGGACGACGAATAAATCCAAAGCCATGATGGCGTGTCTCCGATTGTCTTTTTTATGTGAGGCTGAATTCAGTCTCCTGTGGGAGCGAGCTCGCTCCGGGCGGCGATCCGACGAAGGCGTCGGCACATTCAAAAGTGATGTGACTGAAAGATCGCTTTCGCGAGCAAGCTCGCTCCCACAGGGGATAGGCGTTTACTCAGGCGGCTTGCGCTTTAGTCGACGGTTCCCCGACTTGGCTGCGGGCATCCTTCGGGCCGAACACTTCCCGTGGTTCCGGGAACAGGCTCAGCAGCGTCAGGTACACCACCGACGCCAGGCCCAGGGTCACCGGCAAGCTGATGTCGATGCCACCGGCCATCTCGCCCAGCGGGCCGACGAACTGCCCCGGCAGGTTGACGAAGCACAGGCCAACCGCCGCGCTCGGGATCCACGCGCCCAGACCACGCCAGTTCCATCCGTGGTTGAACCAGTAGCGGCCGCCCTGTTCGCCACGGGTGAATACTTGCAAGTCATCCGGGCAGTAGAAGCCGCGACGTACCAGCAGGCCGATGATCATGATCACCATCCACGGGGTGGTGCAGGTGATGATCAGCACAGCGAAGGTCGACACGCTCTGCACCAGGTTCGCCGCGAAGCGCCCGATGAAGATGAAGGCAATCGACAGCACGCCGATCAGCAGCGTCGCCTTGACCCGCGACAGCACGCGTGGGAACACGCTGGACATGTCCAGCCCGGTGCCATACAGCGAAGTGGTGCCGGTGGACATGCCACCGATCACCGCAATCAGGCACACCGGCAGGAAGAACCAGCTCGGCGACACCGCCAGCAAACCGCCCACGTAGTTGTTCGCCGCGATGTAGTCCGGCGCCTTGATCGCGACAATGGTCGCGGTGGCCAGACCGAACAGGAACGGGATGAACGTGGCGATCTGCGACAGCACCACGGCGGCCATGATCCGTTGCTTGGAGGTGTCACGCGGGATGTAGCGCGACCAGTCGCCGAGGAACGCACCGAAGGAAATCGGGTTGCTCATCGCCACCAGCGCAGCGCCGATGAACGCCGCCCAGAAGCCCGGTTGACCGAGGCTCACTGTGCCGGCGTAATTCACGTCGAAAGGACCGGCAAAGGCGAAGATGCCCAGCAGGAACAACAGGCTGGCGCTCCACACCGCGATCTTGTTCACCCACAGCAGAAAGCGGAAGCCGTAGATGCACACGGTCAGCACCAGAATCGCGAACAGACCGTAGGCCAGGCCCAGGGTCAGGTCGGTTTCCGGCAAACCGATCAGGCGTTTCGCACCACCGATCAGCGCATCCCCCGAACTCCACACCGAGAGCGAGAAAAACGCGATAGCGGTCAACAGCGACAGGAATGAACCGACGATCCGCCCGTGCACGCCGAAGTGCGCACCGGAGGACACGGCATTGTTGGTACCGTTGATCGGGCCGAACAGGCCCATCGGTGCGAGGATCAGCGAACCCAGCAGCACGCCCAGCACAATCGCCCAGACGCCAGCCTGAAAAGACAGGCCGAACAGCACCGGGAAACTGCCGAGCACGGCGGTGGCAAAGGTGTTCGAACCACCGAAGATCATCCGGAACAAGTCCGTCGGGCCTGCAGTGCGTTCGTGGTCCGGGATCTGCTCGACCCCGTGGGTTTCGATTTGCGTAAGGCTTTGGTCGTTGTTGTTGTTATTCATGATCTGCTCCGATCATAAAGGCGCGCCTCATCGTGCGTGTGGCGTCACCTGTTTGGCTAAGGGGATGGCAGCCCTTCCGGCATTGCGGACAAATGTTCGTGGCAGGCCAGCCAATGGCCTTGTTGTTCTAGGCTCGACGCTTGTTTCTTGAAAACAATCGTCTCGCGCTCCTGGCTGAAGTGTTGCTCCCCTTGCATGCGCAGCTCGGTGGCCACGTCATGGATGAAAATCGCCACATCACCTTGCAGGCTGACGAAGGCGTTGCTCGACGTGCACGACAGCACTTCAAAGCCATCCTCGGTGCGCCAGCGGTCCCACAAGGCCTGATAGGCATCGCGCGACAGCAGGGGCTGTTCGAGGGTGTAGAACACGAAACTCGCATCGGCGCTGAACGCGCCGAAGTAAGCTTCGCGATCGTTGCGGGCGAAGGCGGACACCAGATCGGCAGCCGCTTTCAGAACCTGATCACGTTCGTTCATGGCCGAACCCTCAGCGGTGGACCACGCCAGGCAGTACGCAGAGCATTTCGTACAGCAGGTTGGCGGCCAGCAGCGAGGTGTTGCCGGTCGTGTCATAAGCCGGCGAGACTTCTACCAGATCGCAACCGATCAGGTCGAGGCCCTGGCAGCCACGGACGATTTCAATCGCCTGAATGGTCGTCAGGCCACCGATTTCCGGGGTGCCGGTGCCCGGTGCCCACGCCGGGTCGATGCCGTCGATGTCGAAACTCAGGTACACCGGACCGCCACCGACTTTCTCGCGCACTTCGGCCATCAGTGGCGCCAGCGACTTGTGCCAGCACTCTTCGGCTTGAACAACGCGGAAGCCCTGATCGCGGCTCCAGTTGAAGTCGTCAGCGGTGTAGCCCTGCGCGCGCAGACCAATCTGCACCACGCGGTCGCAGTCCAGAAGGCCTTCTTCGACGGCGCGACGGAAGGTCGTACCGTGGGCGATCTTCTCGCCGAACATGTGATCGTTGACGTCAGCGTGCGCATCAATGTGCACCAGACCGACCTTGCCGTGCTTCTTGTGAATCGCCCGCAGGATCGGCAGGGTGATGGTGTGGTCGCCACCCAGGGTCATCGGGATCACGTTGTGCTCGAGGATGTTGTCGTAGGCTTCTTCGATGATGCGCACGGCGTCGAGCAGGTTGAAGGTGTTGATAGCCACGTCACCGATGTCGGCGACCGACAGCGAGTCGAACGGGGCGGCGCCGGTGGCCATGTTGTACGGGCGGATCATCACCGATTCGGTGCGGATGTCGCGTGGCCCGAAGCGGGTGCCGGGGCGCAGCGACGTGCCGATGTCCAGGGGCACGCCAACGAAGGCCGCGTCCAGGCCGGCAGCAGTCGGTACATGGGGGAGTCGGAGCATGGTGGCGATGCCGCCGAAGCGCGGCATTTCGTTGCCGCCCAGTGGTTGGTGAAGAATCTTGTCCACGGGTAGGGCCTCATCGTCTTTGTTTTATTTATGTCGGCGCGCCGTGCAGGGGAGGTCCGGGCGCCGCTGTGGGACCGATTCTGCGAAATGTAGTGCGGCGGAAGAATCGCTACGGGCAAAAACTTAGTTCAGATTTTTCTAAACTAATGGCGACGCCGGGATTAGACTTTGCGGTCTCGGGATTCTGGCCAGGCTGAACATTGTTGCCCTCACCCCAGCCCTCTCCCGGAGGTAGAGGGGGCCGAGCGTGTTGTTAGCGGAATTTGTATCGACCTGAAAAATCGAGTCGAACTCAGGATTTGAAAGCCATGGAGATCAGCTCCCTCTCCCTCCGGGAGAGGGCTGGGGTGAGGGAAGGTTCTATCAGGCGATACATCTCTAAAGCCCGGAGTAGACATGGCCAACGCTTTACCCGACCTGAAACTGTTGCGCATCTTCGTCAGTGTCGTGCGCCATCAAGGCTTCGCCAATGCGCAGCAGGAACTCAACCTGTCGACGTCGGCGATCAGCACTTACATGAGTCAGCTCGAAGCGGCGCTGGGGCTGGTGCTGTGTCATCGCGGACGCGGCGGGTTCAGCCTGACCAGCAAGGGTGAACTGTTCCATCAGGAAACCCTGCGCCTGCTGGCCGAGCTCGAAGGTTTCGAGCAATACGCCGCTGCGCTCAAGGGCGAACTGCGCGGTACGCTCAACCTTGGGGTGATCGACTCCACCGTCAGCGACAAGGCCTTGCCGTTCGCCGAAGCCATCGGCGCCTACAGCCAGGAACACCCGGCGGTGCATTTGCACCTGTCGGTGATGAGCCCGTACGAACTGCAGCTCGGCGTGCAGGACAACCGTCTCGATCTGGCCATCGGTGCGTTTTCCACGCGCATGAGCGGGCTGGTCTACATGCCGCTGTACCGCGAACAGCACTGGCTGTATTGCAGCAGCCGGCATCCGTTGTTCAACGAGCGGCGCATTCCCGAACAGGTCATCACCCAGCAGCGCATGGTCGGTCGTGGGTACTGGAGCCAGGCGGAACTGGCGCGCCACGGTTTCAAACACAGCGCCGCCACGGTGGAAAGTATGGAGGCGCAGCTGATTCTCGTGCTATCCGGCGCCTACATCGGTTATTTGCCGGAACACTACGCTCAGGCCTGGGCCGACAAGGGCGACTTGCGCGTGTTGCTGCCGGCGACGTTCGGTTACCAGGCGCCATTTTCGATGATCATGCGCCGGGGCCGCAGCCGCGAGCCGCTGATCCAGACCTTTCGTGATTTGCTCAAAGCACAGCTCAATCAGGCTTAAGAATGTCCAGACCTCAATGCCCGCGCTGCCTGCGCCCCCAAACCCATTGCCTGTGCCCGCTGATCCCGCGCCTCGACAGCCGCACCCGGGTCTTGCTGTTGCAGCATCCGAGCGAGGTCAATCACGCGCTCAACACCGCACGATTGGCGGCGCTGGGTTTGACCAATGCCGAACTGATTGTCGGTGAAGTTTTCGAGGATCTGTCGACGCTGTTGAACCGGCCGGGGTATCAGGCGCGATTGTTGTTTCCCGCCGACGATGCGCAGCCGATGCAGGCTTACCGTGAATCTGATCAACCGTTGTTGCTGGTGGTGCCGGATGGCACCTGGCGCAAGGCGCGCAAGATGCTCCATCTCAATCCGCTGCTGGCGGCGCTGCCCCGGGTGACGCTGGCCGAGGGCGGAGTGTCGCGTTATCGCTTGCGCAAGGCTCCGGGGCCGGGGGCGTTGTCGACCATCGAGGCGATTGTGCAGGCGCTGGAAACCCTCGAAGCGCCGGCGACGTTCGCGCCGTTGCTCAAGCCGTTCGAGGCGTTGATCGAGGGGCAGATTGCGGCGATGGGGGAGGAGACCTTTCAGCGCAATCATGCTGAAAAATAATCGGTGCTTCTGCTGGCCTCATCGCTGGCAAGCCAGCTCCCACAGGTTTCTGTGGTATTCACAGGTTTGTGTTCGACACGGACACTGTGGGAGCTGGCTTGCCAGCGATGAGGCCAGTCAATTCACCACAAAATCCAGACATTTCTAGCGCTCGCGCATCGCCTCGGTCCGCGCCTTCAGCACGGGTTTAAGCAGATAATCCAGCACGCTTTTCTCCCCGGTAATGATGTCCACCGTCGCCACCATTCCCGGAATGATCAGCAACGGCTTCGCATCCCCGCCCAAATGGTTTTTATCGGTGCGCACCTGAATCAGGTAGAAGCTGTTGCCTTTGTCATCGGTGATGGTGTCGGCGCCGATCAGTTCCAGTTTTGCGCTCAGCCCGCCGTAGATCGTGTAGTCGTAGGCGCTGAACTTGACCATGGCTTTCTGGCCCGGATGCAGGAACGCGACGTCCTGCGGACGAACCTTGGCCTCGATCAGCAGGTTGTCTTCCAGTGGCACGATTTCCACCATGTCGCTGCCAGGCTGCACCACGCCGCCGATGGTATTGACCTTGAGCTGCTTGATCACCCCGTGCACCGGCGAGGTCACGGTGGTGCGGCTGACGCGGTCGTCGATGGCGATGCTCGACGCGGTGATTTTCGACAGGTCGGTGCGCTTCTGATTGAGGTCCTTGGCGGCGTCGGAGCGGAAGGTCTGTTCCGATTCGTCGATCTTGCTCTTGATCTCGTTGATCGCCGATTCGGCCCGGGGGATGGCCAGCGTCGTCGCGTTGAGCGAACCGCGAATCTCCACTGCGCTGCGCTTGAGCCGCAGGATTTCCACCGGCGATACCGCACCGGTGCCGACCAGCGGCGCCGACATGTTCATCTCTTGCTGCAGCAACGCCAGGCTGGAGCTGTACTGGCCCTGTTTGGAACGGAACTCCGCCAGTTCCTGAGTCTTCTGCCGCAGTTGTTCGGTGAGGGTCCGTTGCTCGCTGGCCAGCCGCCGTTGGCGCTGGTCGTACAGTGCCCGTTCGTCTTCGGCGACCTGTGGCGCCTTGGCGATCACCTCGTCAGACAGCTTGAACGGGCGCCCCTCGGCTTCGGCGGAAAGGCGTTCGACTTGCGCGGTCAGGGCGTAACGGTCGGCCTCGCTCTCACCCTTGTTCGACAGGAAGCGCGTGTCATCCAGGCGCAATAGCTTGTCGCCCTTGTTCACCATCTGCCCTTCACGCACGAAAATCTCGGTGACGATCCCGCCCTCAAGGTTCTGGATCACCTGGACCTTGCTCGACGGAATCGCCTTGCCTTCGCCCATGGTCACTTCTTCGAGCACCGCGAACTTGGCCCAGACCAACGCACTGATCAGCAGCGCTGCGGCCAGCCACACGGTAATCCGCGACCAGCGTGGCGAATCCTGCAAGGAGGCGCCGGCGGTTTCCGGCATGAACTCGGCTTCGGCGCTTTTGCCGAAACTGTCGAAGTAGCCGCGTGATTTGCCATCGGATGCAGCTGACATGGGTAACTCCTAGACCGCCGCCGAGCCGACGCGGCCCTTGCGCAGTGCATCAATGACCGCTTCTTTCGGACCGTCGGCAACGACCCGGCCGTTGTCCAGCACCAGCAGCCGGTCCACCAGACTGAGCATCGAGGTGCGATGGGTGACCAGCAGCAGCGTCTTGCCTTGCACCCAGCCGTGCAGCTTCTGGCGCAGCAGGTCTTCGCTGCTGTTGTCCATGGCGCTGGTGGGTTCGTCGAGCAGCATGATCGGCGGGTCGAGCAGCAACGCCCGGGCCAGCAGCACGGCCTGACGTTGGCCGCCGGAGAGCAATTGCCCACGCTCGCCCACGGGGCGGTCGAAACCTTGCGGGTGCTGGCGAGCCAGTTCGGTGACGCCGGTCAGTTCAGCGACTTCGAGCATGCGCGAATCGCTGATATAGCGCGCGCCGAGGGTCAGGTTGTCACGCAGGCTGCCGGCCAGCAGTGGCAGGTCGTGGGCGACGTAACCGATCTGCTGGCGCAGGTCGGCGACATCGAGTTGGCGCAGGTCGAGCCCGTCGAGCAGTAGCTGGCCTTCTTCCGGTTCGTAGAAGCCCATCAGCAATCGCGCCAGGGTGCTTTTGCCCGAGCCGCTGCGGCCGATGATGCCAACCCGTTCGCCGGGTTTGAGGCTGAAGCTGACGTTGCTCAGCGCCGGCGCGTTCTGGCCGTTGTAGTGAAAGGTCACGCCACTGACGTCCAGTGCACCTTGCAACTGGGTGCGCTCCAGTGGCCGTTGCTTGCCGTCGCGCTCCTGCGGCAGGCCCATCAGCGCATCGGTGCTTTTCATGGTCAGTTGCGCTTGCTGGTAGCGGGTGATCAGCCCGGCGATTTGCCCCAGTGGCGCGAGTACGCGGCTGCCGAGCATGTAACTGGCGACCAGTGCACCGACGCTGAGGTTGCCGGCGATGATGCTGTAGACCCCGGCGACAATCGTCGCCATCCCGGAAAACTGCTGAATAAACAGCGTGCCGTTGGTCGCCAGCGCCGAAAGGTTGCGCGCATGGCTGTCGAGGCGGGTGAGGGCGCCATGGGTGCTTTCCCATTTGTGCTGGCGCTCGCTTTCGGCACTGCACGCCTTGAGGGTCTCCAGGCCGCCGAGGGTTTCGATCAGCAGCGCCTGGCGTTCGGCACCCAGGCTCAGGCTCTTCTGCACGGTGTCGCGCAGGCGCACCTGAATCGCCAGGGCAAAGATGATCGTGATCGGAAACGCCAGCAGCGGAATCACCACCAGCCAGCCGCCGAGCAGGCCGATCACCACCAGCATCAACACCACGAAAGGCAGGTCGATCAGGCTGGTCAGGGTTACCGCCGTGAGGAATTCACGCAGGCCCTGAAAGTCATGAATGCTCTGGGCGAATCCGCCGATGGTCGCCGGGCGCGCCTTCATCGACATGCCGGTGATGCGTTCGAATAAAGTCGCAGAAAGGATCACATCGGTCTTCTTGCCGGCGGTGTCGAGCAGGTGCGCGCGCACTACCCGCAGGACCAGTTCGAACCCGGTGCCGATCAGCAAACCGATCGACAGCACCCACAAGGTCGAAGTGGCCTGATTCGGCACCACGCGGTCGTAAGTTTGCATGACGAACAACGGCACCATCAGGCCTAAAAGATTGATCAGGAAACTGGCGAGAATCGCATCGCTGTAGAGCCATTTCGACAGTTTCAGGGTGTCACGAAACCACGCATGCACCCGTGGCACCAGCGGCGAACGCAAGTCTTCCAGTTCGTGGCGCGGACGGGCGAACAAGGCCTGGCCGCTGTAGTGCTCGGAGAGTTCTTCACGGTTGATCCATTGCTCGCCGCCATCGGCTTCGCTGGGCAGGATCAGCGCTTTGCCGTCTTCAGCGAAGCGCCGCAACACAGCGGTGCGGCCGTCGTTGAGCAGCAGCAGAATCGGCAGATTGAGCGGCGAAATATCTTTCAACTCTCGGCGCAACACGCGCGCCTGCAACCCGGCCCGGGCGGCGGCGCGAGGCAGCAGGTCGAGGCTCAGGCGTTGCTTGTTCAGGGGCAGCCCGGCACTCAGGCTGGCGCGGCTGACGATTGCGCCGTGGAGTTTGCAGAGGATCAACAGACCGTCGAGTAACGGATCATCGAAGCTCAGCCGCGGATCGACCCCGGAGTGGCCGGGTTCCATGCTGGTCATATTGATCGCCCCTGTAATGACTGGTCCAACCTGTGGCGAGGGGATTTATCCCCGATGGCTGCGCAGCAGTCCCATGGATCTCATTGCTGCTCAAATCTTTGGGATTGCTGCGCAACCCAGCGGGAGCAAGCTCCCTCGCCACATGGGTTTTCGTTTATTTCAGCTCAGGCAGGCGTGCTTCGTTTTTGACTTCGGTCGCCGCAATCGCATCCGCCGGCAGCACCACCCGTTGTTTGCTCAGCAACTGGCCCATGTTCGCCAGCACGCGGTACATCGAATATTCCTCGGTGTAGCGGATTTCGGTGTAGCGGCGGTTGGCGTTGTAGAGCTCGTTTTCACTGTCGAGCAAGTCGAGCAGGGTGCGTTGGCCGAGGCCGAACTGATCCTGATACGCCGCGCGCACGCGTTTGGTGGTCTCGGCGTATTCGCGGGCGGTCGGGGTCTGTTTCTTCGCGTTGACCATGGCGTTCCAGGCCAGGTGAATGTTCTCGTTCAACTGACGCAGGGCGTTGTTGCGGATGTCCATCGCCTGGTTGATCTGGTGCGCATCGGAGGCCAGACGGGCCTTGTCGCTGCCGCCACGGAACAGGTTGTAGTTCATGATCACGCCCACGCGCCATTCGTTGTCGTGGCCTTCATCACCTTGCACATTGTTGTTCGCACCCACCGCGGCTTCGGCATCGAAGCGTGGATAGAACGGCGACTTGGCGACTTCGTACTGGCTCTCGGCCGATTGCACGTCGGCCTGGGCGGATTTCAGGTACGGGTTGTTCTCGACCATGCTCTGCTGGGCTTCGGGCAGGCTGGCGGGCAATTCGCCGCGGGTCGAGGCCGGAGCTTCCAGCTCATCGGGCATGCGCCCGACCACGGCATAGAAGTTCGATTCGGCGTCGGCCAGATCGACTTCGGCGGTATCGAGGTTGTTTTGTGCCAGCGCCTTACGGGCCACCGACTGGTCGGAGTCGGCGGTGCTGCCGATGCCCCGCTGGGTGCGCAGGCCGATCTGATCGTTGACCCGCAAGTGCGCCTGCAGGTTGTTTTTGGCCAGGCTCACCAGTTCGCGACGCTTGAGCACTTCAAGGTAGACCTCGATGGTGCGCAGGGCCAGATCCTGGGCGGTGCCTTGCGCGTAATAAGCGCGCGAGTTGGACACACCCTTGGTGCGCTCGACCTCGTTGGCGGTGTTGAACCCGTCGAACAGCATCTGCCGCAGGCGCAGCTCGGACTGGGTGTAATTGAGGATGGCGGTGTGGTGATTACCGAGGGCCCGGGTGTTGGTGTTGTCGCTGTAGCCGCGACCATAAGCGGCGTTCAGATCGACGGACGGATAGAAGCCACCCCTGGCGACTTTCACTTGTTCGTCGGCCGACAGTTTTGCGTCCACGCGCGAGGCCAGTTCGGGGTGGGTGGCAATGGTGCTTTGGATCGCTTCGGTGAGGTTCATTGCCTGGGCTTGAGAAGTGCAAGCCATGGCCAGCAAAACCGCGCTGCAGAGGGGGGTTAGAACGCGCATGGGTGCATCTCCCTGAGTCCTGATGGTGTGTTACTGTCGCCAAATATTTGACGAACTTTTAAGGTGTAAGCGTTTCACTCTTGTAACAACAGAGCTAAGAACATCCTGAAGCGTAGCTAAGAAAAAATTTTCATAAGGCTTATGCCGAAAAAAACTTATGCGCTTGGCGAAAACCGGCACATTGTTCAGGACGAAAGCCTTTGTTTCATGCGCTTTAGGGAGCACAAAAAGGCTTGAGGAAAGTTCCATTCACTTTGCGACATACGGCGAAGTAATGCTGAAGGGGAGGGACGCGTAGCGGCAGATGAGTGACAGTTTTTTGTCACTCGGGTGATTCACCACCGTTACGTAGCGTTAGTGGGCGTATGGCTTTGATCAGGATGCGGAAGTGCTTGATAGCACTGATGTTTCCGAAAAAAGCCACCTGCGAAACGAACTGTTGAAGGTGCGAGCGTCGCCTCCAACAACCCGATTGAGCCATGGGCTGCTTCGCTTACCAGTGCCGACGGTGGTCGGCAGCGGAGGATTTCACATGGCAACGCTCATTGGCACAGTCACTAAAGTCATTGGCCAGGTTTTCGCTCAGTCGGCCGACGGTACTAAGCGCGCACTGGTTGAGGGGGATCGCCTGTTTGTCGGCGATCAACTGATCACCGGCGCGGAAGGCGCTGTCGCCGTTCATCTGCAAAACGGCCAGGAACTGACCCTCGGACGCGGCAGCAGCATGACCATGACCGGTGAACTGCTGGCGGGTCAGGCGGCGCATGTAAATGCCGCGGAGGCTGTGACACCGAGCGACGCGCAATTGACCGATGTCGAGCAGATCCAGAAAGCCATCGCCGCCGGTGATGATCCGAGCAAAACCGCTGAAGCCACCGCGGCAGGTCCGAATGCCCCGGGCGGCGCACCGGGAGAGGCGGGCGGCGGTCACAGTTTTGTCCTGCTGACCGAAGTCGGCGGACGCGTCGACCCGATCATCGGTTTCCCCACCGCCGGGTTCGGCGGTATTCCCGAATTCCCTGAAGAACGCCATAACGCGGTGATCGACAACGGCAATGACACCCCGGCTGTCGTGGTGCCGCCACCGGTGAACAATCCGGTGACCCTTACCGGCCTGAATGTGGCGGGCGGCGAACTGAACCTCAGTGAAGCCAATCTGCCTGACGGTTCGTCGGCCAACCCGGGCGCACTGACGCAAAGCGGCAGCTTCACCGTGTCGGCGCCGGACGGTCTGACCAGCCTGAGCATCGGCGGCATCAACCTGATCAACGGCGGCGTCGCGGTCGGGTTCCCGCAATCGGTCACCACGCAACTGGGCAACACCCTGACCATCACCGGTTACAACCCGGCGACGGGCGTGGTCACTTACAGCTACACCCTCAACGGCAACGAAAGCCACGCGGCCGGCGACGGCGCGAACAACCTCAGCGAACAGTTCACGGTGATTGCCGGCGACAGCAACGGCGACACCGCGACCGGCACGCTCGACGTCAACATCACCGACGACGTGCCGAAAGCGTTCGATGACAGCAATGGCACGGCGTCAGAGACTCAACTGACGCTGACCGGCAACGTCCTGACCAACGACGTGCAAGGCGCGGACCGCGTACCGACCGGGCCGGTAACCCCGGGCACGTTCACCGGTACTTACGGCACCTTGGTGCTTAACGCCAACGGCACGTACACCTACACCCTGAACACCAACGATGCCGACTTCAAAAACCTGCACGGTGGCGGCAACGGCACGGAAACCTTCGCCTACACCATCACCGATTCCGACGGTGATACCAGTACGGCGAATCTGGTTTTGCAGATCCACAACAATGACGATCCGGTAGTCATCAATGGCTTGAACGTCGAAGGCGGCGAGCTCACCGTCTACGAGAAAAACCTCACTGACGGCAGTGCACCGGATTCCACCGCGCTGACCCAAAGCGGCACGTTCACCATCACCGCACTCGATGGCGTCACCACCCTGACCGTCGGCGGCATCGCTGTCGTCACCAACGGCGTGGCCGCAGGTTTCCCGCAATCGGTCACCACGCCGCTGGGTAGCACGTTGACCATCACCGGCTTCAACGCGGCGACCGGTGTGGTCAGCTACAGCTACACCCTGGTCGATAACGAAGCCCATCCAACCGCCAGCGGCGCGAACAATCTGCCTGAGCAATTCGCCGTCACCGTAGTCGATGACAATGGCACCACCGCCAATGCCACCCTCGACGTGAACATCGTCGACGACTTGCCGAAAGCCGCGGATGACAGCAACGCCAGCACCGCGTCGGAATCTTTGCTGACCCTGACCGGCAACGTCCTGACCAACGACGTGCAAGGCGCGGACCGCGTACCGACCGGGCCGGTAACCCCGGGCACGTTCACCGGTACTTACGGCACCTTAGTGCTTAACGCCAACGGCACGTACACCTACACCCTGAACACCACCGATGCCGACTTCAAAAACCTGCACGGTGGCGGCAACGGCACGGAAACCTTCGCCTACACCATCACCGATTCCGACGGTGATACCAGTACGGCGAATCTGGTTTTGCAGATCCACAACAACGACGATCCGGTAGTCATCAATGGCCTGAACGTCGAAGGCGGCGAGCTCACCGTCTACGAGAAAAACCTCACTGACGGCAGCGCACCGGATTCCACCGCGCTGACCCAAAGCGGCACGTTCACCATCACCGCACTCGATGGCGTCACCACGCTGACCGTCGGCGGTATCGCTGTCGTCACCAACGGCGTGGCCGCAGGTTTCCCGCAATCGGTCACCACGCCGTTGGGCAGCACGTTGACCATCACCGGTTTCAACGCGGCGACCGGCGTGGTCAGCTACAGCTACACCCTGGTCGATAACGAAGCCCACCCGACCGCCAACGGTGCGAACAATCTGCCTGAGCAGTTCGCCGTCACCGTAGTCGATGACAACGGCACCACCGCCAATGCCACCCTCGACGTGAACATCGTCGATGACTTGCCGAAAGCCGTGGATGACAGCAACGCCAGCACCGCGTCGGAATCTTTGCTGACTCTGACCGGCAACGTCCTGACCAACGACGTGCAAGGCGCCGACCGTGTGCCCACCGGTCCTGTCACTGCCGGGACTTTCACCGGCACCTACGGCACCCTGGAACTGCATACCGACGGCACCTACACCTACACGCTGAACCCGACCGATGCCGACTTCAAAAACCTGCACGGTGGCGGCAATGGTACGGAAACCTTCGCCTACACCATCACTGACTCGGACGGCGATACCAGCACCGCCAACCTCGTCCTGCAGATCCACAACAACGACGATCCTGTGGTCATCAGCGGCCTCGACGTCAACGGCGGCGAACTCACCGTCTACGAGAAAAACCTCACTGACGGCAGCGCACCGGATTCCACCGCGCTGACCCAAAGCGGCACGTTCACCATCACCGCACTCGATGGCGTCACCACCCTGACCGTCGGCGGCATCGCTGTCGTCACCAACGGCGTGGCCGCCGGTTTCCCACAATCGGTCACCACGCCGTTGGGCAGCACGTTGACCATCACCGGTTTCAACGCGGCGACCGGCGTCGTCAGTTACAGCTACACCCTGGTCGATAACGAAGCCCACCCAAGCGCCAACGGCGCAAACAATCTGCCTGAGCAGTTCGCCGTCACCGTGGTCGATGACAATGGCACCACCGCCAATGCCACCCTCGACGTGAACATCGTCGACGACTTGCCAAAAGCCGTGGATGACAGCAACGCCAGCACCGCGTCGGAATCTTTGCTGACTCTGACCGGCAACGTCCTGACCAACGACGTGCAAGGCGCCGACCGTGTGCCCACCGGTCCTGTCACTGCCGGGACTTTCACCGGCACCTACGGCACCCTGGAACTGCATACCGACGGCACCTACACCTACACGCTGAACCCGACCGATGCCGACTTCAAAAACCTGCACGGTGGCGGCAATGGTACGGAAACCTTCGCCTACACCATCACTGACTCGGACGGCGATACCAGCACCGCCAACCTCGTCCTGCAGATCCACAACAACGACGATCCTGTGGTCATCAGCGGCCTCGACGTCAACGGCGGCGAACTCACCGTCTACGAGAAAAACCTCACTGACGGCAGCGCACCGGATTCCACCGCGCTGACCCAAAGCGGCACGTTCACCATCACCGCACTCGATGGCGTCACCACCCTGACCGTCGGCGGCATCGCTGTCGTCACCAACGGCGTGGCCGCCGGTTTCCCACAATCGGTCACCACGCCGTTGGGCAGCACGTTGACCATCACCGGTTTCAACGCGGCGACCGGCGTCGTCAGTTACAGCTACACCCTGGTCGATAACGAAGCCCACCCAAGCGCCAACGGCGCAAACAATCTGCCTGAGCAGTTCGCCGTCACCGTGGTCGATGACAATGGCACCACCGCCAATGCCACCCTCGACGTGAACATCGTCGACGACTTGCCAAAAGCCGTGGATGACAGCAACGCCAGCACCGCGTCGGAAACCTTGCTGACCCTGACCGGCAACGTCCTGACCAACGACGTGCAAGGCGCCGACCGCGTACCGACCGGCCCCGTCACTCCAGGCACGTTCACCGGCACTTACGGCACCCTCGTGCTCAACGCCAACGGCACTTACACCTATACGCTGAACACCAACGATGCCGACTTCAAAAATCTGCATGGTGGCGGCAACGGCACGGAAAACTTCGCCTACACCATTACCGATTCGGACGGTGATACCAGCACCGCGAACCTGGTGCTGAACATCCACAACAACGACGATCCGGTGATCATCAACGGCCTCGACGTCAATGGTGGAGAACTCACCGTCTACGAGAAAAACCTCACTGACGGCAGCGCACCGGACGCCAACGCGCTGACCCAAAGCGGCACGTTCACCATCACCGCACTCGATGGCGTCACAACCCTGACCGTCGGCGGCATCGCTGTCGTCACCAACGGCGTGGCCGCCGGTTTCCCGCAATCGGTCACCACGCCGTTGGGCAGCACGTTGACCATCACCGGTTTCAACGCGGCGACCGGCGTGGTCAGCTACAGCTACACCCTGGTCGATAACGAAGCCCATCCAAGCGCCAACGGCGCGAACAATCTGCCAGAGCAGTTCGCCGTCACCGTTGTCGATGACAACGGCACCACTGCCAACGCCACCCTCGACGTAAACATCGTCGATGACCTGCCGAAAGCCGTGGATGACAGCAACGCCAGCACCGCGTCGGAATCTTTGCTGACCCTGACCGGCAACGTCCTGACCAACGACGTGCAAGGCGCGGATCGCGTACCGACCGGGCCGGTAACCCCGGGCACGTTCACCGGGACGTACGGCACCTTGGTGCTCAACGCCAACGGCACGTACACCTACACCCTGAACACCAACGATGCCGACTTCAAAAACCTGCACGGCGGTGGCAGCGGCACGGAAACCTTCGCCTACACCATCACTGACTCGGACGGTGATACCAGTACGGCGAATCTGGTGCTGAACATCCACAACAACGACGATCAGGTCTACCTCAACGGCCTCGACGTCAATGGTGGAGAACTCACCGTCTACGAGAAAAATCTCAGTGACGGCACCAGCCCCGACACTCCGGCGCTGACCCAGAGCGGCACCTTTACCGTGACCGCCCTCGATGGTCTGCAAACCCTGACCGTGGGCGGCATCAACGTGGTCACCGGTGGCGTGGCCGCCGGTTTCCCGCAATCGGTCACCACGCCGCTGGGCAGTACCTTGACCATCACCGGTTACAACCCGGCCACGGGTGTTGTGAGTTACAGCTACACCCTGGTCGACAACGAAACCCATCCGAACGCCAACGGTGCCAACAGCATCACCGAGAACTTCAACGTGGTGGCGACGGACACCGATGGCAGCACGGCCAGCGGCCAGATCAACGTCAACATCGTCGATGATTTGCCCAGCGCTCATCCTGATGCTGCATCGGTGGTGGAGGGCGGGACGGTCAGCGGTAACGTTCTGGACAACGACATCGGCGGCGCCGACGGCCCGGCCGTAACCGGTGCGGTGGTCGGCGTGCGTGCCGGCGCCGACACCTCGACTTCGGCCATCGGCGGCCTCAACAGCAACATCAACGGCACCTACGGCTACCTGACCCTGGACGCCAACGGCAACGCCGTCTACCACAGTAATCCGAATGCGGTGAATGGCCCGGGCGCGGTGGATGTGTTCACCTACACCGTGCGCGATTCCGACGGTGATGAAAGCACCACCACCATCACCATTGATGTCGCCAACAGCAAACTGTATGCAACCAGTGACACCGACGTCACTGTCTACGAAAAAGCGCTGGACCTGACCAAGGACGGCGCGGACCTGGCCGCCGGTACGGTCACCGGCAGCGATCCGGCCAGCACCGGCGAAACCGCGTCCGGTACCTTGGTCGGCTCGGTCACCGGTGCGGTCGGCGCGATCAGCTATGCCTTGGTCGGTAGCGCCACTGGCAACTACGGGCAGATCGTCCTCAACCCCAACGGCACGTACACCTACACACTGACCTCAGCGGCCACCACTACACCGCATGCCGACGACGGCGCCAACACCCTGACCGAAACCTTCACCTATCAGGCCACCGATTCGCTCGGTAACATCGTCAACAGCACCATCGTCGTCAGCATCGTCGATGACGTGCCGAAAGCCGTGAACGACAGCAACGCCAACAGCGCCTCGGAAACGCAACTGACCCTGACCGGCAATGTGCTGACCAACGATGTGCAAGGCGCCGATATGGTCGCGACCGGACCGAATGCCGGGCCGATCACTCCCGCTACTGTCGTCGGGACGTACGGCACCTTGGTACTCAACGCCAACGGCACGTACACCTACACGTTGAACCCCAACGATGCCGACTTCAAAAACCTGCATGGCGGCGGCAACGGCACCGAGACGTTCACCTATACCCTGACCGATGCCGACGGCGACACCAGCACCGCCAACCTGGTGCTGAACATCCACAACAACGACGATCCGGTGCTGCTCAACGGTCTCGACGTCAATGGCGGCGAACTCACCGTCTACGAGAAAAACCTCAGCGACGGCACCAGCCCCGACACCCCGGCGCTGACTCAGAGCGGCACCTTCACCGTCACCGCTCTCGATGGTCTGCAAACCCTCACCGTCGGTGGCATTGCCGTGGTGACCAATGGTGTCGCCGCAGGCTTCCCGCAATCGGTGGTTTCGCCGCTGGGTAGCACCTTCACCGTCACCGGTTACAACCCGGCCACCGGTGTCGTCAGTTACAGCTACACCCTGGTCGACAACGAAGCCCACCCGACCGGCAGCGGTGCCAACAGCCTCACCGAAAACTTCAACGTGGTGGCGACGGATACCGATGGCAGCACCGCCAGCGGGCAGATCAACGTCAACATCATCGACGACTTGCCGACCGCCAAACCCGACACCGGTTCGGTGGCGGAGGGCGGTACGGTCAACGTCAGCGTGCTCGGCAATGACATCAGCGGGGCCGATGGCGCGGCCACGGTGGTCGGTGTGCGTGCCGGCAGCAATACCGGCACCTCGGCCATCGGCGGTCTCAACAGCAACATCAATGGCAACTTCGGTTACCTGACCCTCGATGCGGCCGGCAACGCCGTCTATCACAGCAACCCGAACTCGGTGAGCCCACCAGGCGCCACTGACACCTTCACTTACACCATCCGCGACAGCGATGGCGACGAAAGCACCACCACCATCACCATCAACGTCGCCGACAGCAAACTCGTGGCGTCGGTGGACCAGGACGTGACGGTCTACGAAAAAGCCCTCGACCTGACCAAGGACGGCCAGGATCTGGCCCCCGGTACGGTCACCGGCAGCGACCCGACCAATACCGGCGAAACCACCACCGGCACGCTGGTCGGTGCAGTCACCGGCGGCAGCGGCGCGATCACTTACACCCTGGTCGGCAGCGCCACCGGCACGTACGGTCAGATCCAGCTCAACGCCGATGGCACTTACACCTACACCCTGACCTCGGCACCGAAAACCACACCGAACGCCAACGATGGTGCCAACACCCTGAGCGAAAGTTTCACCTACAAAGCCACCGATGCGCTGGGCAACAGCACCACCAGTACGATCGTGGTCAACATCGTCGACGACGTGCCCAAAGCCGTAGCCTCGGATCGCTCGGTGGCGGCGGTGGAGATCGACTCCAACATCCTTATCGTCCTCGACATCTCCGGCAGTATGGCCGACGCCTCTGGCGTACCGGGCCTGTCGCGGTTGGCCTTGGCCAAGCAAGCCATCAGCGCCTTGCTCGACAAGTACGACGACCTCGGCGATGTGAAAGTGCAGCTCGTCACCTTCAGCAGCAACGCCACCGACCGAACCACGGTATGGGTCGATGTGGCCACAGCGAAAACCATTCTCGCCGGACTCACCGCTGGCGGTGGCACCAACTACGACGCTGCCGTGGCGACCATGTACAACGCGTTCAACACCTCGGGCAAACTCACCGGGGCGCAGAACGTCGGTTACTTCTTCTCCGACGGCAAACCCAACGAGGGCGATATTGGTACTGCCGACGAAGCGACGCTCAAAGCCTTCCTCGATGCCAACAACATCAAGAACTACGCGATCGGCCTCGGCAGCGGCGTGAGCAACGCCAACCTCGACCCGCTGGCGTATGACGGCATCAGCCACACCAACACCAACGCGGTGGTGGTCACCGACCTCAATCAACTCAACTCGGTGCTGTCCGGCACCGTTGAAGGCGCGCCGGTTACCGGTTCGCTGCTGGGCGAGGGCGGGACGTTCGGCGCCGATGGCGGCTTCATCAAATCCATCGTGGTCGACGGCACCACCTACACCTATGACCCGCGCGCCAACAGCGGTCAGGGGTCGCTGACCGCAAGCGGCGGCACCAACCACGGCACGTTCAATACGGTGAACAACAGCCTGAGCATTGCCACCAATAACAGCGGCACGCTGGTGATCAACCTCGACACCGGTGACTACAGCTACACCTCACAGAAAACCACGACCACGGTGATCACCGAGAACATCGGCTTCACCCTCAGCGACAACGACGGCGACCTCGCCAGCTCGACCCTGACCGTGAAAGTGATCCCCAACGCGCCACCAGTGGCGATGGACGACCACGTCATCACCAACGTGCTGTCGAGCAGCGTCACGGTGCCGGGCGAGTTGCTGCTGGCCAACGACACCGACCCCAATGGCGATACGCTCAACGCCTCACCGACCACCTTCAACACCGGTTGGGTGGCCAGGGGCGCAGATTTCACCGGCAGCGGCGCAATCACTTTCAATGGCACCGGCAACAACGCCGCCAACCAGACCCTGGCCGACGTGCGCAATGCGTTCGCTGCCAACACCGCCGCCATGACCGCCGTGCTGGTGATCAGCGGCTACCTCGGTGCGGTGACCAACGCCAATGCCAACGATGAAGACCTGATCACCGTCAAACTGAAACAGGGCGAGACGCTGAACCTGGATCACAACCTGGCGGCCGGGCATATCACGCTGGAGTACTCGGTCAACGGGGGCGCGTTCACCAGCATTGCCGATGGGGGCACCATCACCGCCGGCGCCGATGGCACGTACCAGATCCACGTGACCAACATCAGCAACACCAGCGGCAGCAGCCCGACGGCGGCGGAAAATTATCAACTGACCATGACGGTCAACTACGCTGGCGCCCACGACGTGACGCCGGACTTCAACGGCACCTACACCGCCAACGACAACCACGGTGGCAGCGACACGGCCAATGTGACCATCAGCTATCAGGACGGCCACACCCTCACCGGCACCTCTGGGGATGACGTGCTGGTGGCCGGCACCGGCAACAACATCCTCAACGCGGGCGACGGCAACGACGTGCTCACCGCAGGCTCAGGCAACAACGAGCTGCACGGCGGCGCGGGTAACGATTTGCTCTACAGCGGCCCAGGCAATGATCTGCTCGACGGCGGCACCGGCATCGACACGGTCAGCTATGCCCACGCCACCGCCGGGGTCACGGTCAACCTCGGCCTGCTCGGTGCGCAAAACACCCTCGGCGCCGGCACCGACACCCTCAGCAACATCGAAAATCTGATCGGCTCGAACTTCAACGACACCCTCACCGGCGACAACAATAACAACGTGATCAATGGCGGCCTGGGCAACGACATCCTCAACGGTGGCGGTGGCGATGACCTGCTGATCGGCGGCCTGGGCAACAACACCCTGACCGGCGGGCCGGGCGCGGACACCTTCCAGTACCTCAAGGGCAACAGTGGCCACGACACGATCACCGACTTCACCCCCGGCACCGACAAGCTCGACCTGTCGCAACTGCTGCAAGGTGAAAACGGCAGCACCGCGTCGCTCGACGACTACCTGCACTTCACCGTCACCGGCAGCGGCGCCTCGGTGCTCACCAGCATCGACGTCAGCGCCCTGGCTGGCGCCACGCCGAACCAGACCATCGACCTGGCCGGTGTCAACCTCGCCAGCCATTACGGCGTAACGCCGGGGGCGGGCGGGTTGGTCGCTGGCGGACACGACACGGCGACGATCATCAGCGGGATGCTAAATGATCATTCGTTGAAGGTGGATACGGTGTAAGCAAAGTCCGAAACGACAAAACCCGCCGCTCCGATGATCGGGGCGGCGGGTTTTTCATGCTTTACGCCAGGGCGCTCGTCCTTGCTGACATCATGGCGGGTATCAAAAAACAGAATCTATGATTGCCCGCTATCAGAGGCCACTCCCGACGGCTGGGGCAACACGATTGTCTGCAGTGCTCCGGTGTAGGGTGGCAGTTCATTGAGGGTTTCCATCGCGCCATTCACATTTGTGCTTCCTTTGCTCAGGCCGATGGTGAAGATGCCAAAATCGTTACCGATGCCATTGTCCTGGTGATTGACGATATAGAGCCTGACAGATTGACGAGCGGCAACCGTGAACGTAAGCGAGAAGTCATATTTGGTGCCGTTTTTAGGAAGTTCACGAACGACTTGCGGGCTATTCGGCAAGCTGGTGGTGAGTGCCAGAATCGGATTGACCAGATTGGTGTTGGGAAACTCGCGGATGTGACAAGCCTTCATTGTGAACGTGTAGGTGCCGGGCGCCAGCACAAAGTCCTGGTAAAAAATGGCACCCGAATAGCCTGTGGAGGGGGCTACGTCAGTGAAGTTGAAGAACGCCCTCTCGCCTGCATGGACGCGAATTGATCCGCTTCGGGCTCCCGTGTAGAGGTCCCAGCCGTTGTAAGTGCTGTCCTGAAAGTCGGTCATGTGCGAGAGGGTCAGCGTTCTCGCCGAAGACTCTGGAGTCGAGCCATCTGCTGACCTGACCGTATAGCGATGGTCTCCAATATCCTGTTCAGTCAGCGTACGGCTCCAGTCGCCTTGAGGGTTTACGTCGAATGTGACTATGGCAATACCATTGTCACGCAGCGTGATTGCCTGATTGGCAGTGCCCTCGCCCGTGAGCATGAGTGTGGTTGCGGTGGTAGTCGCACCGTCGGGGATCTCCGGGCCGCTGGCGGAATGACCTTTCACCGAGATGATGGTCGGATCCACCTGTTTGACGGTTCGGACGCTATAGCGGCGCACCGGAAACCCAACCGCCGTCGCCGCATTCGCCACCCCATCAAAATTAACCTTGAACGTCACCTTCAACTCACTGCCATCTTTCAAGTCTTTCAACCAGTCCAGCGGCACCGTCCGGCTCAAGCCTGATGCACCCACGCCCACTTCACCGCGAAGGTCGTCGAAGGTCACGGTCTGGTCCTGATTGTCCTTGCCTTCGTACTGCAACCACAGTCGCTCACCCTCGACGTGCGGCCAGGTCGCAACGGTGAGCTGGGCGGTGGGCAGCAACAGCAGGATGTCGAGTTCATTGCCGGTCTTGCCATCAATGAGCGGCGTCGGCAAACGCGTATCGCCCTCGTTAATCTTCGACACGCTCAGGTTCAGCTCAAGCGATCGGGCAACCTCTGCATTATTGCGATTCAGGTGCCAGCGAAACACCATGGGCTTGCCTTGTCGTGCGATCAGAAAAGCCTTTGTCAGCAGGGTGTTGGTGCGTTTGTTGGCGTTGAACGGCACCAGTGGAAACTCCGGCGCACCTGCGGGTGGATTGACCTCGACCAGCTGTGCCCGATCATCGTCCAGTGCCTGGAGGTACTCGATGCGTATCGTCACGCCCTGCGGATACTCCAGTACATCGATGGGGTCGACCGCCGGCGCCACCAGAAATGGCAGTTGCAATTCGATGGGTACGAACACTTCGGTGACGTCGTATATCGTCGGATCTGAGGGGCCGTCCACTCCTCCTGCCAGGCGTTTGACGGTGTAACTTAACGCGATGCGATTGCCTTGTTCGGCGTTGATTACACTGTGCGGGATTTTGATCGACGACAGCTCTTTATCGGCTTCGTCAGGCTTTACGGTGTACGCAGGAAGAGGGACGGTATTTTGCCCCTCTACGGTGACGCTGACTTCATCGGCGGACTTCAACTGAGCTTCGGCCGCGATCACGACGGTGGCGCCATCGGTTACATCGTCCGGGTTCAATTGGTCGCCCTTGGCTTCCTTGATGACGGCAGCGGGCAATTTCGCTGATTCAGCTTGCCCCACCACAAACTCCAGCACATTGGAATAACTTGTGTCCTTGCTCGCATCCCGAAAAATCCGATACCGCACCGTCACCTTCTTCCCGCGGTTGGGTTCGATGTGTTGCGCCACAAACGCCGCATCCAGCGTGAAGTCGACGTCCTTGTCCTTGGACAGTGCATTGAGCTTTTTGAAATCTACCTTCTCGCCGCTGACTTCGCCGAACCAGGTGTAGGTGACGATATCGTTTGCTTCGGTCGGCCTGGCCACCGGGCGCGGAGCGGTGAGTTTGCCGACGCCGCCGGGCAGATCAGCCGGTTCCAGCGCGCCGTCCTTTTCGCCGAGGACGATCGGTGGCACCAGTTCGAATTTCGGTTCGCCGACGATCAAGCGCGCGGCGTGTTGTGAGGCGCGGCTGATGATCTCGTCGTTTTCCCCTGCGCTGAGCAGGTTGTACGACAGATCCAGCGAGCCGCCTTCCAGGGTTTTGCCGTGCCGGCCTTCGACGGTGATGATGAAACCGGCCGGGGCGCTGGCTTCTTCCTCCGTGGGAAAATACCAGTCCAGTGCCGGGTCGTAGCTGGTGTTGTCGGGGCGGGTGCCGAACCATTTCAGTTCGATGGCATTATCTGCGGTGATCGACAGATCGTAGGGAATGCGGATGCGGTAGTTGGCTGCGTCCGGGTCGAGTGCCCCCTGCGGCGCATCCAGCGCAATCGGTGCCGCCAGACGTGTCGGTTCGCCGACGACAGTGATGGTGCGTGACTTGGAGCGCTGGATGATCTTGCCGTCGCTGCCGCTCTCCAGTTCGTAGGAATAAATGGCTGAGCGTGTCCCCAGCGAACGCAGGCCAGGGTTGCTGTGCAGGATATCGACCTCCACCGGCGGGTTTTTATCAATGCTCTGGCGCACGACGATGTCGACGGATTTGTCTTCGGCCGTGGTGCCGGTGAGGCGCATGACGATGACATCGCCCTGACTGAACTCATTTGGATCCTCAGCCCAGACCTTCAGCACCGGGAGGTCATCACCGAGTTTTTCCAGATCCAGAATAAGCCCGTCAGCCTGTTCAAGGATCGGCGCTAGCAGCCGCGAATTACCGGTGTCGACGATGATGCGCGCCTCCTTGCACCAGTCTTCGGACTGGTTGAGCACGCGGTCGCGGATCATGTAGCTGACGGACAGGCCGGCGAGGTCCGAATCCCCGGCCGCCAGCAGGGTGGCTTCGTCGATGAGGATCCTGACCGGGTTGGCATCAGGGGCGTCGACCTGGGCCTGGGTGAGGGGGGCGGACAATACGGTTTGACCGGCCCACCCGACATGGATCACATCCCCCACGGCGGCATTGGGGTAGGGCAGGCCGGAGCCGGATTTGGGAGCGACAATCACCACCACGCCGTCCTTGACGTTGTCCTTGTCGACCCCGTCGCGCACGACATTCTCTGGCAGGAAGGCGATGGCCAGTTCGGAGTGACCATAGTCAGGGTCGGTGTCCTGGCCGCCGGGCAGTTCGAGTTTGACGAAGAGGGTGAGTGTCGGGCCTTCCTCGGGTCGCTGGGAAAAGCGGGTCACTTTGTAGGACAGTGTCGAGGCCCCGGTCAGCAGCCGCTTCGGCGGCACGAACAGGGTGACACGCTCGCCGATTTCGCTGGCGTCGTAGATGGTTTTTTGATCCATCACCGCGCCATGGAGCAGCAGTTCGACCTTGTCGCCCTCGTCCATGTTGTTCCAGGGTGGAATCTGGCACTTCAACCCCTTGTCGGGAAAGTTGAGTCGCGCGGCCGCGAGGTTGACCCCCCAGATGCCGTCGGGCAACAGCACGCCGCCCGTGATTTCCGGATCGTTCAAGGCGAGTGTGTTGATGTCTTTGCGGGGTTGGACGAGCATTGAAGGCACTCCTGCCGAGTGGGGGGGCGATGGAGTGATTAGGCGCCGGGAAGGCGAAGTTGGCACCTGTCAGATCTGACAGGTGCGTTGGGGTTTGCGACGGACGGAGACCTCCGCGAAATAACTCAAGAATTGTCGTGGTGCGGGGCTAGCAAAAAGCCGGAGCGGACAAATGAGTCCTCATTTGTCCGCTCTCCTTTGCACAAGGCAGTCTGAGTCAGGTGCGCAATAGAACACCTATGCAACCCACTCCGCGGTTGTCATTTGATCCAAACGTCACTCCATCTGTTGGGCGACACAACCAGTGTGATCCCCACGCATGGGTATCTTCTACCCAGTAGTAGTCGTTGGCATACCCGCCGGGATCGCCAGCGTAGGCCGTGCGCATATTGCCGTAGTCACTGATGCGCGGCATTTTGCCGCCTGCATTGTTGGCTGTCGCGTTCATGGTTGCCAGATTATGGCGACCGCCTCCGTAATTGGCGATGTACCAGACGTTCTGGATAGTGACCGGATACGAAGCCGTACTGCCCCTGCTATCGGTCACAATCACCCGACCGCTACCGTTTCGAATGCCGATCACTCTCCCTGATGAAGCATCGACCTGAAGTCTCTGAGGCGTATCAGTGCTGTAACGATAGGGCGGTACGCCGCCTGTGGCTACACGAGTGGCATGAGTGCCCGCGTGCGGGTGAGTCACCGCTCTGTCTGTGCGTCTGACCAGATAGCCGCTGATGGTAACCTCGGTCGGCGCGATGGTCAGAGGCGGCAGGAGAACTCTGGTGAAGTTTCGGCTAGTGGATTGCAGGTCCGTTGCTACCGCTTTGACGTATACCGCGTGATTACCCAGATCCACCGCCAGACTGGTTGTCCAGGTTCCATTTTGTAGGGTGCTCACGATCTGTCGGGGAACATCATTGTCATAAACTTGCACCTCATACAGCGGTGTGAATGCACCTGTCAGCGTGACTGTGTTGTCATAGGTGTTTCCTCCTTGTACCAGTTCACCATTTGAATGCTTGACCGAGGTCAGCGTTATAGCGGCGTGTGGTTTGATCGTAAACCTGTGCACAGGCGATTCCAGCCGATCACCATAGAGTGCCCGGGCTTTGATCGCGTAGGTTTTACGCGTCAGATTGGTCAGCGTCGTCGATCCCTCTCCTTTGCCATCAAGGGGAATGAGCGAGCCAATCGCCGTATCGCCGTCGTATAACTGAACCCCTTGATTCGGATCGGCTATAACCGACACGTCGATGTCAGTGTCGTAGCTGCTTCCGTTATCGGCAACAGGCCCCAGAGAGTCGGTGACGGCGGTGATGCTCGGTCGGGTGGCGATACCAATGGTGAACGTTCGTGGCTTGCTGATCGCCGGATCTGCGTCATACAAAGCCTCGACCGTTATGCTCTGCAAACCTTCAGTCAGATTGCCAGCAGTAACACCCCAAGTGCCGGGGGCAATGACATCGACAGTCCGTGGCGCATCATTGTTGATCCTGATATTGACCTTTTCGCCCCGTGTGGCCGTGCCCTGAATGGCCACGCGCTTATCGTAGGTCAGGCCCGCCTCGGGAATTTCCTTGTCTTGCTGGTCTTTCACACTGGTAATGATCGGTGTCACGTAGTCGTAGCGGGTCCGTATGGTCAGTGGCAATTGTGGAAACAGGATCGCTGCGGATTGATCTTTGCTGCCATCGAAAATCACTTTGCACGTCACCGTGGCCGGAGAACTGTGTAGCAGTTTCAGTAACTCGGATCTCATCAGTGCTTCATTCAGACCCGTAACGGCTTGCTGCTCGTTGATTTCATGACCCTTGAGCACGTCAATGACGTAGGTGCCGGTGCTGGTTCTGCCTTCGAGATAAACATCGACGGTTTGCCCCTTGGCGATGAAAGGCCAAGGGCTGACCAGAACCCGGGCGTCGCCGCTGAACTCCATCAGATCCAGAACGGCCTTGACTGCCTGCGGAACCTCAGGCCTTGGCAGTTCGGTTTCCGGGTTCTGGAAGCCCAGTACGTTTAGCGCAAGCTCTTCCGATTGCGTCCAGAGCTTATGGCGCTGCACGGCGTATTTGAGCGAAACGGTGTTGAGGATGTTGGCCCCCACCACCGAGGAGGGAAGGTGGAAGGTGACCGTGCCCGCAGTTTCGCCCGGTTTCTCAAGGTCATCTGAGGTACCTGCCCCCGAGGTGCCGATCCATAGCAGTTTCAACACATCGAGTTTTTCGTCCATCGTGTCATAGCGGCATTCAATATCGACACCGTTGAGTGCCTTCATGGGATCGAGTGCGCTGTCAGTCGCCTGGAGAACTGTGGGGGGCAGCAAACGACCGAGTGGGACGCCGACGATGACGGTCAGAGGCGCCGAATAGCTGTATTGGCCAGTCGCGGCATGCAGGAGGGTGTAGCGCACCGTCACCGTAAAGCCGATGTTGGTCGTGACGTAGTACTCATCCACCCGGAAACGGATGGTCTCGCCGATCGACAGTTGGGTAATCGGTACACTGCCCTTGGTCGTGCCAAAGGCGTTATAACCCGTCCAGTGATAGGTCAGGATATCGCCCTTGACCCAATTGACCGGTTTCACCAGTACGTGGGCCTGTGTGTAAACCTGTGTTGGATCGATCACCCCGTCTTTGGCTTCTTCCACTTCAGGGGCAGGTAGCGTTGCACGCACATCACGCACCTCTACCCTGAGAAAGTCCGACTCGCTGATGCCGTATTGTTTGGTCTTTTCGTTGTACACCCGGTAAAAAAGCTTGAGGATGCCGTTGGCCAATGCCTCGATATGTTCACGGTCGACGGTAATCCGGGTGAAACCGGCCTCCTGATCGTCGCTGCTGACGTCATATTGTTGTTCATGTAAATAGGGTGCGCCGCCGGACCGGGTACCTTCCCAGATCAGATTTATGGTGTCTCCTAAGTCAATCGCTGGGTAATCAACCGTCACGGTCGCGAGCAGACTATCGGCCGGCAGAATGGCGCCGATCACTTCACTGATTGTCGGTGCCGGTAATTGTGACGGGTTGCCGATCACGTCGACAAACGTACGTTTTGAGGAAAGCGGATCGCTGCCATCCTGTTTGTGCAGCACGTAAGCACCATCGAGGGTGCCGGTGGCGAACAGGCTGACGAATTCATAAGGGATAGGTTGTTGCAGAATGTAAGGCGGGTTGCCGACGATGACTTCTTTGGTGAATGTCCTTGGCGCAACTCCCGGGCCGGCGATCCCGATAACCCTGATGGTGATCGTGTCGCCCGCTGTGAATTCGTCATTACTCTCGATGAGGATCAGCAGGTTGGTGGCCTGATGGTCGAGCCTGTCGAGATGGAGTTTGCCGTCTTCGGCGTCTTTGAAAATGGCTGCGCCCAGGCGAGCAGCACCAGCCTCTACGGATACTGTGGTTTCCTTTGACCAGTCTTCGGCGTAATTCCAAAGCTCATCATGCACTTCATAGCGGATCGGCAACTTTGCACTGTCACCGGCGGTGAGGATGTCACCCGGCAGGGCGGTGATGACAATCGCGACGGTGCCGTCGGCTTCGGCGGGCGTCACCTCGTGCGGTGCGAGCAAGATGCTGCCCCATTTGATCCAGATAACGTCCCGTTCGCGGATGTCGGGATAGTGCTTGATGGTCATTGGTACACCTTTGGCTGACCATTCTTTGGTGACGCCATTGTTGATGACATCCTCCGGCAGGCCAACGATGTCCAGTTCCGAGTGCCAGGGTAGATGCTGCTGTCTGTCATCGCCGGCGGGGCGATTGAGCTTGACCAGCAGTTTCAGAATGGCGGAGGGCTCGTCGGGAGCAGGCTGACCAGCGCGAGTAACCTGGTAATAGCTTTCGGCCCAGCCGGGGACAATCCTGTCTTTTGGCAGAAAGAAGAACAGGCGTTGATTGACCTCCGTGTCTTTGACCTTCAGTTCGATAATCTGTGTCGAATTCCAGAACACCAGTATCAAATCATCCTCGCCCATCCCGGAGTAAGGATCGATAAGGCAAAAAACTCCGTTCTCATTTTCTTCAAACACCTCGATACCGATACCGCCATCACCGTCCACAATCGGACGAATCATACCGGGGATGTACAACGGAAAATTTTGCAGCGGTGCTACGCGGGACGACAAATCCTTGCGCGCAGGAAACAGGAAAAATCTGAAAGAAGTCATGGGGGCAACTCCGCCTGCAAACATTGAGGGTGAGAAACAGTTGCCCTGTTGTAGGCTGAATCAAAGCGTGTCGGCTACTGTCAGATCTGACAGGTTGGTGCGCTTTTCGGACGAATGGTCTGAATGCGGCAGAGGGAAATCAGGGTTTTTACAGCGTCTTTTGCCGAAGAATATAAACCGTCACCAACACCGCACTGGTCAGCATGAACCCCCGTGCCCATGGCATCGGTACCAGGTAGCACGAGAACAGAATGCTCGCCCACATCAGCCCGATCGCGTAGACCTTGCCCTTGAGCGGAATGCCGTTGCCGTCGAGGTAGTCGCGAATCCACGGACCCAGTTTCGGGTGTTCGACCAGCCAGCGATAGAAACGCGGAGAGCTGCGGGCGAAACAGGCGGCCGCCAGCAGGAGGAAAGGAGTGGTAGGCAGTACGGGCAGGAAGATCCCGATCACCCCCAATGCCACGCTGAGCCAGCCGATGGCCAGCAGGATGTAGCGCAACATCAGGGGGCGGTTGCCTATGGGGTTGTCCATAGGCCGGAGCTTAGTGGTGACGTGGCTTGAGGATCGCCGGTTTTTCGTCAGGCGCCTGGCACAGCAGGTACAACGCAGTCAGGGCTTCCGGAATTTGCACGATCATGTCGTCCATCAGGTTGGCGTCCTTGGCGATGTCTTCGAACTCTGGCTGTTCGTCGAACAGACCCGAGCCGACCATGATCGGCAGGAGCATTTCGCTGACCTCTTCTTCGGCGGTTTCGAACCAGGCCGCTTCACGCAGGAACACGCCTTCCATGAAACCGATGCACCAGCCGCGCAGTTCGGAGTCGTCCGGCTCGTCGCCCAGATCCAGTTCGCATGGCAGCTCGAATTCTTCGTCGGACGCCAGTTGACGGGCGATGTGCGCCTTGAGGCCGATCAGGGTGGCTTCGATCTCTTCGCGCTGGGCGTCGCTGCTGTAATGTGGCTCTTCAGCGAACAGGGCGTCGATCCACTCACGCTCCGGTACCTCTTCTGCGCAGATCGACAGCGCGGTCAGGTACCCGTGGGCGGCCACGTAATCCAGCGCCTCGTCATGCAGCTCGTCGGCATCGAGGAAAACTTGCAGGCGGGTCAGTTGCTCAGCGAAGGACATTACGGGGCTACCTTGGGGGAATAAACAATGCGGGAATTCTAGGCCTTCTTGCGCGCTCAAGCCAGCCGCACGGCAGATTTGCCGTAATTACAGGCAACACCAATAACCCTGTGGGATTTATGTGACAGGTTTGAGGGTGTCTTCTCAGCGGCACCCCCTGCCGGGGAGGGCTCGGGTATACTGCCGCGTTTTGCGCTCCCTGCTCGTATTGCGGTTGTCTGGCAATGCGCTCTTACGTTTTGTTTAAGCAGCCTTGGCTGTCCTGAACCAGCCTGTGCAGGGATGTTTCGGTAGATTTTTGGAGTTTTTATGCTCGAACAGGCTCAACGCGTCCTCAAGGACATCTTCGGCTACGACAGTTTCCGTGGCCGTCAGGGTGCAATCATTGAGCGCGTGGCCAGCGGCGGTGATGCGCTGGTGCTGATGCCTACCGGTGGCGGCAAGTCCCTGTGCTTCCAGGTGCCGGCGCTGCTGCGCGAAGGCCTGGCGGTGGTGGTGTCGCCGTTGATCGCCTTGATGGACGATCAGGTCGCCACCCTCGAAGAACTGGGCGTAGCGGCCGCCGCATTGAACTCCACGCTCAGCGCCGAGCAACAGCGCGACCTCGCAGCCCGTATCAAGCGTGGCGAAGTGAAGATGCTCTATCTGGCGCCCGAGCGTCTGGTGCAGCCGCGCATGTTGTCGTTCCTGCAAGGGCTCAACATTGCGTTGTTCGCCATCGACGAAGCGCACTGCGTGTCGCAATGGGGCCACGATTTCCGTCCGGAATACCTGCAACTGGGCCAGTTGGCGGAAATGTTTCCCGACGTGCCGCGCATTGCCCTGACCGCCACCGCCGACAAGCGTACCCGCGAAGAAATCGTTACCCGCCTGCATCTGCAGAACGCCGAGCGTTTCCTGTCGAGCTTCGACCGGCCGAACATCTTCTATCGGATCGTGCCCAAGGAGCAGCCGCGCAAGCAGTTGCTGGCGTTCCTCGCCGAGCGGCGCAGCGATGCCGGCATTGTCTATTGCCTGTCGCGCAAGAAGGTCGAGGAAGTGGCGACGTTCCTCAGCGAACAAGGCTTCCCGGCGCTGCCGTATCACGCCGGCCTGCCCAACGATCTGCGTGCCTATCACCAGAAGCGTTTCCTCAATGAGGAAGGCTTGATCATGGTCGCCACCGTCGCGTTCGGCATGGGTATCGACAAGCCCAACGTGCGCTTTGTCGCACACCTCGATCTGCCGAAATCCCTTGAGGCGTATTACCAGGAAACCGGGCGTGGTGGCCGTGACGGTCTGCCGGCGGATGCGTGGATGGCCTACGGTCTGCAAGACGTGGTGATGCTCAAGCAGATGCTGCAGAACTCCGAAGGCGATGAGCGGCACAAGCGTCTGGAGCAGCACAAGCTCGACGCCATGCTTTCGCTGTGTGAAGAAACCCGCTGCCGTCGCCAGACGCTGCTGGCCTACTTCGATGAAGACATGCCCGAGCCGTGCGGCCATTGCGACAACTGCGTCGATGGCGTGCAGACCTGGGACGCCACCGAGCCGGCACGTCAGGCGTTGTCGGCGATTTTCCGCACCGGCCAGCGTTATGGCGTAGGTCATCTGGTGGATGTTTTGCTGGGCAAGGACAACGAAAAGGTCCGCAGCTTCGGCCATCAGCATCTGTCGGTGTACGGCGTCGGCAAGGCGCTCAGCGAAAGCGAATGGCGTTCGCTGTTTCGCCAGTTGGTTGCGCGCGGGCTGGCCGATGTCGATCACGAAGGGTATGGCGGGCTGCGTCTGAACGACAGCTGCCGACCACTGCTCAAGGGTGAAGTGACCCTGGAGTTGCGCCGCGATCTCAAGCCGCAAGTCACCGCCAAGACCACCAGCAAGAGCCCGGCCAGCCAATTGGTGCGCGGCGAGGAGCGCGAGCAGTGGGAAGCGTTGCGCGCCTTGCGGCGCAAACTGGCGGAAGAACACGGCGTGCCGCCGTACGTCATCTTTCCCGACTCGACCTTGCTGGAAATGCTGCGCAGCCAGCCGACGTCCCTGGCGGAGATGGCCCGGGTCAGCGGCGTCGGCGCGCGCAAACTGGAACGCTATGGCGAGGCGTTCCTCGAGGTGCTCGGCGGCGAGGCCGAGGCACCCAAAGCGGTGGCCGACGTGCGCCACGAATTGATCACCCTGGCCCGCGCCGGCATGACGCCGTTGCAGATCGCCGGGCAGTTGCAGTGTTCGGAGAAGAACGTCTACGCCATGCTCGCTGAAGCCATCGGCAAGCAACAGTTGTCGCTGGAGCAGGCGCTGGATTTGCCGGAAGACTTGATGGGCGAAGTGCAGGATGCCTTCCTTGATGGCGAGGGCGAGTTACCGTCGGTCGCCGAGGTGGCCGAGCTGTTTGCCGGGCGTGTGCCGGAGGGCGTGCTGTACTGCGTGCGGGCTGCGCTGCAATCTGAATTTGAAATGTGAGAGGGCGATTGCGCCAGACGCCAGACAGTTGTAACGATTCAGTACAGGTCGACTCTTGCCTATAACTGCAGGCCATGCTTAGCTGACTAATAATTAGTTTTTCTCTATTTGTCAGTCTAACCATGAGTGTTTTATGCCGTTAACCGATCAACACCGCTTTGGCATGCAACTGGCCCAGATGTCCCGTGGCTGGCGTGCCGAACTGGACCGTCGCCTCGCGGGGCTGGGCCTGTCCCAGGCACGCTGGCTGGTGCTGCTGCACCTGGCGCGCTTTGAAGACGCGCCGACGCAACGTGAGCTGGCGCAAAGCGTCGGTGTCGAAGGGCCGACCCTTGCACGCTTGCTCGATAGTCTGGAAAGCCAGGGCCTGGTGCAACGCCAGTCCGTGATGGAAGACCGTCGGGCGAAAAAAATCGTGCTCTGCGCGCCCGCCTTGCCGCTGATCGAACAAATCGAAACCATTGCCACGCAACTGCGCCACGAATTGTTCGAAGGCGTCGACGAAGCGGATCTGAAGGTGTGCATGCGCGTTCACGGGCACATTCTGGGCAATCTGGAAAAGTCTTGAGGCATAACCGCGTGCCGGTTTTTTGAGGGATCGCGCTGAGCAGACTATAAGAACTACTGGGCAATATCGTGTTCGTACCGGATGTGCGAACGCATAGAAACCGGTTTTGCTTATTTAAGGGATGCTCATGCTCGCAAGTTGGCACGTGGTACTGCGCGGTGGCGCCAAAAGGTTGCTGGTCGCTGGTGTATTCAGCTATTCGACCGCGTCGGTGGCCCTTGGGCTGGGTGACATCACGGTTCATTCAGCCCTCAATCAGCCGCTCAAGGCCGACATCGCGCTGGTGGATGTCGGCGCGCTCACCCAGAGCGATCTGTCGATCAGCCTGGCGACGGCGGATGAGTTCGGTCGCGCCGGGGTCGAGCGGGTGTTCTTCCTCAACGACCTCAAATTCACGCCGATTCTGCACGGCAGTCGCCAACTGGTCCGGGTGACCTCGAGTAAACCGGTCAACGAACCTTTTCTGAATTTTCTGGTGCAGCTCAATCAGCCCAATGGGCGCCTGCTGCGCGAGTACACCGTGTTGATCGACCCGCCGGGCTCGCCCGGTATCGTACCGGCCACCGATGAGCCGGACCCGCGCCCGCAATCCTCTGAATTCCCCACGGTCGAACCGACCACCGCGCCGACTCAGGCAGCCCAGGGCAAACGCGCAGTGGCGCCGGTGCCGCCACCGCCCGCCGCAGCGGCCAGCGATGCGCTTGCCGAACAGCTGGCCGCCAGCACCCTGCACAACCAGCAGTTGCAAAAAACCGTCGATGAATTGAACGCAAAACTGCAGGAACAGCAGGCGCTCATCGCCGATGGCAAGAAGCAGTTGGGTGAACTGCAGACCCGACTGACCGAACTGCAGAAACCGCCACCGCCTGCGGTGGTGACGCCGACGCCGGCCCAGGTGGCTGCGCCGGTCGCCGCGGCTGACGACTCCCCGAATGGCTGGTGGCTGGGTGGTTTGTTGCTGTTGCTTGGCGGACTGATTGCCGGCGTAGTGATTCGCCGTCGTCGTCAGTCAAAACAGGATGAAACACCGCTGCCATTGTGGCCATCCGGCAACGACAAGCAAATCGAGGAAGTGGCCGACAGTCATCCCGTCAGGCCCCACGCTACAGCCGAGCATCGCGAAGAACCCGCGGCGGGCGATGTGCTGGAAGCGGTGGGGATTTATCTGGCGTACGGACGGCTGGGTGAAGCGGTTGGCCTGCTGCGCGAGGCTTTGCACAAAGAACCGCAACGCATCGACCTCGACCTGCAACTGCTGGAAGTGCTCGGGCGTCAGGGTGATAGCGCAGCGTATGAGCAACAGGAACAGCACCTGCGTGAACTCGGTGTAGAGGCCACAGAGCTGCAGGCCGTGCGCGAGCGTCATCCGAAACTGTCGAGTGCTGCGCCATTGGCGGCTGTTGCGCCGGTGGCTGCCAGTGTCGCGCCGGTGGTTGTCGCTGAGCCTGAGCCGGCAGCGCCCGAAGATCATTTCGAGCTGAAGCTGGATGAATTGTCGACGGCCGCCAGTTGGGATCTGGAGGACAGCCGTGCGGCGCCGCCGCGATCAACGCTGGACGAAGCACCGCAGGGTAGCCGTCTGCAAGTGCTGCCGCAGGACTTTGAGCTTCCGGCGGCCAGCGAAGAAGCGGAGCTGGAATGGATCCCCGAGCCCGAAGCTCAGCCGCTGGACGATGACTTTCTCAACGAGTTTGCTGATCCGCCGCCGTCGCTGCCCCTGGAAACGCTGGAGCTGCAGATGCCGGAAGAGGAGGGCGAGGCAGGCGCCGGCAAGCTCGAGCAGGCACAGACCTGCATTGATGACGGAGACATCGACAGTGCGATTGCGTTGCTCAATGAATTGCTCAAGGAGGGCGACGAACCCCTCAGGCAAACCGCTCGAACCTTGTTGGCGGGGATTCGTTGATTGTTGAGTCACCGGTATTTTCAGGGGCGCTGGATGATTGCTTTCGCGAGCGAGCCTGTCAGACCTGATTGATCAGAAGGTCTGGCCGAGATTCAGGTACACCGCCTGCTCGTTGGCATCATTCAGCCCGTAACTGAAATTCAACGGCCCCAATGGTGTATCGAACCCGATAAACACACTGGCGGCATTGATGTAGCCACTGTCGAATTCATTGTCGTTGTTCCATGCCCGGCCACGCTCCAGCGAAGCACCGGCGTACAGCGGGAAGTCCAGCGGCAGGTAGGCGCGTGGGGTCAGGCGGCGGTAATACACCGCCCGCAACAGACTGACGTTCTGTCCCGAAATCGCATCCTCACGGAAGCCCGACAACTGCCGCGCACCGCCGAGCAGGAAGCTGGAAGTGACCACGTTGGTGTCGTCGAGTGTGCGCCCGTAACGCCCGCCGAGTATCAGCGTGTCCGGCCCGCGGCTCATGGCTTTATCGAGTTTGAATTCCCATTGCCGGTAGCGTGTGTCTGACCCCAGGCTCGGTTCGAATTGCAGCAGTGTCAGACTGATGTCCTTGCCTTCGTGCGGGTAGTAGACGTTGTCCAGCGAGTCGTAGGAGTACTTCAGCGAATAGAAGCCTTCGTTGAAATGCTCGCTGGGCAGGTCCTGATCGCCAATGCGCACGTCAGCCTTGCCCCACGCCTCGCCGACGCCAAAGCGCACTTCACCGTTGTTGCCGATCTGCCGGCCGACATTCAGCGCCATGCCATAGCGTTCGACGCGGTACTGCGCGATCGGATCGTTATCGAGCACGGCATCGACGTTCTGCGCTTCGAACACCACCGACGGGGCGATGAAGTAGCGCGAGCCGACGTCCAGCGGCTGGTAGAACTCGCTGTACAGCTCCTGTTTATCGCCAATTTGCGCGCGGGTCAGCCATTCCGCGCCGAGCCGATTGATGCCGTTGACCCGGTAACTGGCACCGAGGTTGAAAGCGCTGTCGCCACGCATATCGTCCGACAGGTTGAGGCCGACCCGCAGGTAATCGGTGCCGCTGCGCTTGCCACGGGCACTGATGACCAAGGTGTGATCCTGCCCCTTGTGCACGACGCGGTATTGCACCTGCTCGAAGTAGTCGAGGCCATACAGGGTGCCCATGTCCGAGTGCAGGCGCCCCAGGTCCAGCGGTTCGCCGATGTGCTGGCGGATGTAGTAACGAATGACATCGTCATCGACTTTCGAATTGTTCTCGACCTTGATCGCGGTGATGATCGGTGTGCGCTGGCCCGGCGAGCGGGCAGCGTTGAGTTCGGCATCCTGGGATTCGGCGGGTTTGAGCACGGCGAGGCGGGCGTCGAGAATTCGCGTCGCGCGGTAACCGGCGTCGATCATGTCCTGCGCCTTGCCGAAGTCGGTGACGCCGAACGCCGCCAGCGCCGGCTGGATAAGGACATCCGACGGTTTCAGGGCCGCGAGTTGCTCTTCGGAGTTACGCCGGGTCATCAGGGTGATCGACTGGTTCAGTACGTCGACCACGGTGGTCAGCTGCTTGCTGTTGCGCAGGGGCGTTCCGATATCGACGACGATGGCGACGTCGACCCCCATTTCCCGCGCCACGTCGAGGGGGATGTTGTCGGTCATGCCGCCGTCCACCAGCAACCGGCCATCGAGTTCCACCGGGGCGAACACCGCCGGGATCGACATGCTGGCGCGAATCACCTGGGGCAGGTGACCCTTGCGGAACACCACTTTTTCGCCATTGGCGATGTCGGTGGCGACGGCGCGGAACGGGATCGGCAGCTTGTCGAAATCCCGTGTATCGCTGGTATGCGCCAGCAGGCTCTCCAGCAACAGTGCGAGGTTCTGCCCCTGAATCACCCCCAGCGGCAGGCCGAGGCTGCCGTCGTCGCGAAAGCTCAGTTTCTGTTTCACCAGAAAGTCGCGGTCATCCTGCTTGCGCCGAAACGGCACGTCTTCCCGGGGCGGGGCGTCGGACAGCGCCTGTTGCCAGTCGATGTTCAGGGCGAGTTTTTCCAGCTCGTCGATCTTGTAGCCCGAGGCATACAGGCCGCCGACCACCGCGCCCATGCTGGTGCCGGCAATCGCGTCGATCTTGATACCTTGCTCTTCCAGCGCCTTGAGCACGCCGATGTGCGCCAGGCCACGCGCAGCGCCACCGGACAGCACCAGGCCGACTTTTGGCCGCGTAGCTTCGTTGGCAGGGGCGCTGGCGTGAACGAACAAGGGCAGGAAACCAAGCAGCAGGCAGAGCAGCAGACGGCGCATTGTGAGTCTCGGGGCAAACTGTAAAGCCGGCTATTATAGCGGCGCCCTCTGTCTCAGGAGTTTCAGCGAACATGACCGCCGCAAAAGCAGAAGTTGTCATCACCTATTGCACGCAATGCCAATGGCTGTTGCGCGCCGCATGGCTGGCCCAGGAGTTGCTCAGCACCTTTGCCGACGACCTCGGCAAAGTCTCGTTGGTGCCGGGCACCGGCGGGGTGTTTCACATCACCTGCGCTGGCGTGCAGATCTGGGAGCGCAAGGCCGACGGTGGCTTTCCCGAAGCCAAGGTGTTGAAGCAACGGGTGCGCGATCAGATCGACCCTGACCGCGACCTCGGCCACAACGACCGCACTCAGTGAGACGCGGCCTCGGCGGCGACGGTTTTCTTGTCCGCATGGCCTGACATCCGCGCCGACACGACGATCGCGACGATGATCAGTGCACCACCGAGCAACATCCGCAGTGTCGGGTTCTCATCAAACAGCAGCCAGGCAACGGTGATGCCGTAAACCGGTTCCATCGCAAACACCACCGCTGCCGTGCGCGCCTTGATCACCGCCAGACTGGCCACGAACAGGCTGTGGGCCACCCCGGTGCAGAACACCCCGAGCAGGCCGATCCACAGCCAGTCCAGTGCGCGCACTTCGCTGAGTTGCGGCGCCGCGACCGGCAGCAGGCACACGGCGACCACGACGTTCTGACACAGCGCCGCCTGCACCGCCGGGATGCGCCCGGAGCTGGCGCGATTGGTCAGTGACAGCAGGGAAAACAACAGGCCGGACAGCACCGCCCAAAGCAGGCCGGTGGTCGCGCCACTGGCCAGATCGAACGCCGGCGTCACCAGCACCAGGCCGACCGTGACCAGCACCACCAGCACGATCTCGTTGGCGCGGATGCGTTCGCGGAAGATCAGCCCTTCGAGAATCACCGTGAACGCCGGGAAACTGGCAAAGCCCAGCGTCGCAATCGCCACCCCGGCGATTTTTACCGAAACGAAAAAGCTCACCCAATGCCCGGCCAGCAACACACCGCTGAGGGCGAGGCGTCGCCAGTCCACGGCCTGGAGTTTTTGCCAGCCGTTCTGGCTGGCAAAACGGGCAAAAAAAGCCAGGGCGAGCACGGCGAACGCGGCACGGCCGAACACGATCACGGCAGGTGATGCCGCAGCGAGTTTGCCGAACACACCGGTCAGGCCGAACATCAGGGCGCCAATATGCAGGGCGCCAAGGGCGGTACGCGGGGTCATCGCAATCCTTAATTCAGGCACATATTCAACGGTAGGCGCAGCCTTCGGCGGCGCCTGCACATTGAATCGTATGCAGGCTGATAAGTCTGTCGGCAGACTAGCGTCTTTTGTTGCAGGACTCGCGTCGAAGCTGGCCGGGTGATGAACCGAACTCACGCAGGACTGCGGCTGAAAAAGCACTTTGCGAGGTATAGCCTACGCGGCTGCCTACTTCGCCGATCGGCAGTGCAGTGTCGCGTAACAGTCGCACCGCCAGATGCAGGCGCCGGCTGCGAATGTAGTCCATCGGCGTCTGTCCGCATTCGGCCATGAACCGCGCATGCAGGCGCGCGCTGGACAGGCCGGCGATGCGCGCCAGGTCGGCGACTTGCAGTGGATAGGCGGCGTATTGCTCGATGTGCGCGTCCAGCGCTGCGTAGGGCAGGCGGCGCGCGGCGAGTTCGGCCGGCCTGGCATGATTGAGGCTGGCCAGCAGCAACACGGCACCCTGGCGAGCGATCAGCGGATCACTGATGGGGCTGCTGGCCAGCCAGCTGACCAATTGGCTTTGCCCGGTATCCAGTGTCCGGCGCGCCGGATTGTCGAGCAGGCGGCGACTGGCCTCGGCATGCTCGCCCAATGACTCTGTTACCCACGGCCCCTCAGGGATGTCGAGCACCAGGCAGCGACTGCCATCAGGGCTGCCGCAGGCATGATGGGCGCCGGACGGGACGACCACGAAACTCTGCTGGCGCACCTGACTGCCCTGGCCCTCGACCTCGAAATCCAGCGCGCCCGATAACCCGAACACCAGTTGAGCGTGCTCGTGGCTGTGGACGATCAGATCATGGGTGTAGTCGCGCAGGGTGAGGATCGGTCGCATCGCAGTTCGTCTCCGAAGTGATCGCCAGTCTACACCGGCCCGCGCCGGATGCGTTGTCACAGGACTGACTCGCGCCTGTCATGGTCGATTAACCGGACGGGCGCACTCTGGCGAAAACATCGTAGAGGGTTGCCCATGACCAGCGCCGAGCTTGCCAAACCCAGCCGTAAACAGCGAGTGCGCACCTTGTGGATTTCCGACGTGCACCTGGGCACGCGGGATTGCCAGGCGGAACACTTGTCGACGTTTCTCAAGGGCTATCACGCCGACAAGATCTACCTGGTCGGGGACATCATCGACGGTTGGAAACTGCGTGGCGGCATGTATTGGCCACAAGCGCACACCAACGTGATCCGCCGCTTGCTGACCATGAGCAAGCGCGGCACCGAAGTGATTTACGTCACCGGCAACCACGACGAATTCCTGCGCCGCTATTCGAAGCTGATTCTGGGCAATATCCAGTTGGTCGACGAGGCGGTGCATGTCACGGCAGACGGGCGGCATTTGCTGGTGATTCACGGCGATCAGTTCGATGTGATCACCCGCTATCATCGCTGGCTGGCCTTCCTCGGCGACTCGGCCTACGAATTCACCCTGACCCTCAACCGCTGGCTCAATCACTGGCGTGCGCGGTATGGCTACGGGTACTGGTCGTTGTCGGCGTATCTCAAGCACAAGGTGAAAACCGCAGTGAGCTTCATCAGCGACTTCGAAGAAGCCATCGCCCATGAATGCGTGAAGCGCGAGCTGCATGGTGTGGTCTGCGGGCATATTCACCATGCCGAGATCCGCAAGGTTGGCGAGGTCGATTACCTCAATTGCGGCGACTGGGTGGAATCGTGCACGGCGTTGATCGAGCATTGGGACGGCACGATCGAGTTGTATCGCCTGGCGGATGCCCAGGCGCGCGAAGCGCAGCTCAAGGCGGCTAAAGTCGCGGAACTGGCCTGAGTCTCGGGTGGTTTAGAGGGCCTCATCGCTGGCAAGCCAGCTCCCACAGGTTTTGTGAACGGCACACAACCTGTGGGAGCTGGCTTGCCAGCGATGAGGCCAGTACAAACAACATCAAGCGGTGGTGGTGTGTTCTTCCATTGCGGCTTTGTAAATCGAGTTCTTCGGCTGCGCAAACAGCCTTTCCACCATCGGCTCGAAGAAACTCAGCGGCAGGGTGTCATAGGCTGGATCAAACGCCGCCGCATCGTACTTGGCACAAAACTCGGCGGTCGCCTGGAACTGCGGGTGCTCTTTGAACTGCTCGCGCAGATGCCGATCCATGCCCAGGTGATGGAAGAAATAGTAGCCCTGAAAGATGCCGTGCTTCTCGACCATCCACAGGTTCTCGGCACTGACGAACGGCTTGAGGATCGCTGCGGCAATGTCCGGGTGGTTGTAGGAGCCCAAGGTGTCGCCAATGTCGTGCAGCAGCGCGCACACCACATATTCCTCATCGCGCCCGTCGCGCAAGGCTCGGGTTGCGGTTTGCAGCGAGTGGGTCAGGCGGTCCACCGGGAAGCCGCCGAAATCCCCTTCGAGCAATTTCAGGTGGGTCATGATCCGCGCCGGCAATTGTCTGGCGTAGGCACTGAAATCCGCCGCAATGATTGCCCAGTCTTCGTGGGTGCCGTCTTTCATGTGGGTGAAACGGGCGTTGGCGCTCATCGGCGATCCTCGTCGGGTTGTTCAGAACGCCACGCGACCCAGGATCATGTCGCGGTACATGACGAAGTCGCCGAGCAGGCTGTACAGCGGATGCTGAAACGTCGCCGGGCGGTTTTTCTCGAAAAAGAAATGCCCGATCCAGGCGAAGCTGTAGCCGGCCAGCGGCAAGGCCAACAATAGCAGCCAGGCGCCTTTGGCGAGAGTCAGGGCCAGAATAAGAATCACCAGTGTCGTGCCGATGAAATGCAGGCGCCGACAGGTGCTGTTGCTGTGCTCGCTGAGGTAATACGGATAGAACTCAGCGAAGCTGTTGAAATGCTTTATGTTTTCCACGACCGCGTTCTCTGTGGTTATTGTTCTGGCGACGAGTTGTTCTGCGGGTAGCCTATTTGAGTCTAGAGTGATCATGGGGGTGGGCCAGTGACAATCGGCGCCACTTTAGTATCCTTCGCAAATCGGGCCGTAGCATGCGGGCCATCATGTAAAAGAAAAACGCCATGAGCGAACGAACGACTTCTGCAAGCTGGGCGATGGGGATTGTCAAAGCATTGGAGATGGACGGCCTGGATTGCCGGGCTCTGTTCAAGCAACTGGGGCTCGATTACGCGGCTCTGGATGATCCGGATGCACGTTTCCCGCAAGATTCCATGACCCGCCTGTGGCAAAGGGCGGTCGAGTTGTCCGGTAACCCGGCGATCGGCCTGAACATGGGAAAAGTGGTGCGGCCGGCGTCGTTTCACGTCGCCGGCTACGCGTTGATGTCGAGCAACACGCTGGCCGAAGGCTTTCAACGCTTGGTGCGTTATCAACGGATCATTGCCGAAAGTGCCGACCTGAGTTTTCGCCTGCTCGATGAAGGTTATGCGCTGATTCTGACCGTGCACGGCGATCATCTGCCGCCGACCCGACAAAGCGCCGAAGCCTCGCTGGCCTGCGCGCTGGGCCTGTGCGGCTGGTTGACCGGGCGCACGCTGCACCCGGTCAAAGTGTTGGTGCAGGGCGATCAGCCCGCCGATCTGGAGCCTTATAAACAAGCCTTTCACGCGCCCCTGGTGTTCAACGCACCGTATGACGCACTGATCTTCGAACGCGCGGATATGGAAGCGCCGCTACCGACGGCCAATGAAGCGATGGCGCTGCTGCACGACCGGTTTGCCGGGGAATATCTGGCGCGCTTTTCCGAAAGCCGCGTGACCCATAAGGCGCGGCAGGTGTTGTGCCGGTTGTTGCCACAAGGCGAACCGAAGCGCGACACCGTGGCGCAGACCCTGCACCTGTCGCAACGGACCTTGCAGCGCCGCTTGCAGGAGGAGGGCACCAGTTTTCAGCAGTTGCTCGATGACACCCGCCGCGAACTGGCCGAACAGTATCTGGCGCAACCGAGCATGACCCTGCTGGAGATCGCTTATCTGCTGGGATTTGCCGATCCGAGTAATTTCTTCCGCGCCTTCCGCCGCTGGTTCGACACCACGCCCGGCGATTACCGGACGCGGTTGTTGCAGGCGCCGAACGCGGTCAGTGACGCCAAAAGGCCGGAATGCACAGCACAAACACCGTAATGATTTCCAGGCGGCCGAGCAGCATGCCGAACGACAGAATCCACTTGGCGGCATCCGGCAGGGTGGCGAAGTTGCCCGCCGGGCCGATGGTTTCACCCAGGCCCGGGCCGACGCCGGACACGGTACTCGCGGCGCCGGTCAGCGCGGTCATCCAGTCGACGCCGAGCAGCGACAGCAGCAGGGCAATCACGCAGATGGTGATGGCGAAGAAGAACGAGAAGGTCAGAATCGAGCGCACGATCTCTTCGTCTAGGCGGTGGCCGTTGTATTTCTGCTTGATCACCGCGCGTGGGTGAATCAGCTGGTTAAGGTTGGCCTTGAGCAGGATGTAGGCGACCTGGAAGCGGAAAATCTTGATCCCGCCCGCTGTCGAGCCGGAACAGCCACCAACAAAACCCAGATAGAAGAACAGCATCAACGAGAAGTTGCCCCACAGGCTGTAGTCGCCCAGGGCAAACCCGGTGGTGGTGACCACCGAGGTCACGTTCAGCGCGACATGCCGCAACGCCTCCAGCCAGTGCAGTTTGGTCGTCCACCAGTACCAGGTGCCGAGTACCAGCCAGGTCACCAGCAACATCGCCAATAAACCCTGCACCTGCTGATCCCTGATCAACGCCTTGCGGTTGCCGCGCAATGTCGCCACGTAGAGAGTGAACGGCAGGCTGCCGAGGATCATGATCACGATCGCGACCCAGTGCACGGCCGGTTGTGTCCACTTGGCCAGGGACTGGTCGGAGGTCGAGAACCCGCCCGTGGAGATCGCCGACATCGCATGGTTGATTGCATCGAACGGGCTCATCCCGGCCCACCAGAGCGCCAGGCTGCCGAGGATGGTGATGCCGACATACGCTGCCACAATCAGCCGCGCCACCATGTGCGAGCGCGGCATGACCTTTTCCGAACGGTCCGAGGATTCGGTCTGGAACAGGCGCATGCCTCCGATGCGCAGCAACGGCAGAATCGCCACCGCCATGCCGATGAAGCCGATGCCGCCGAGCCAGTGCAGCAGAGAGCGCCACATCAGAATTCCCGGGGACATGGTGTCGAGCCCGCTGAGCACGGTCGAACCGGTCGCGGTGATGCCGGACATACTTTCGAAAAACGAGTCGGTGTAGCTGATGTGCTGGGTCAGCAGAAATGGCAGTGCGGCGAAAATACACACCACCAGCCAGCTGCTGACGGTCAGCAAATACATGTCGCGGGGGCGCAGATGAATGTGTTCCGGCCGGCCGGGAATCACCAGCGCGAGGCCGGCGACGAAGGTGATCATGCTCGCCCAGAGGAACGACGGCAGGTCGCTGGTGCGCTCGAAAATCACCAGGGTGGCCATCGGCACGACCATGGCCACGGCCAGGGTGATCAGGAAGATGCCGATGATGAAACCAATGATCCGTAAGGTCGGCAACGCCATGAAGTCCGCTCGGGCTGATGTGGGAAGGGCGCCATTCTACCCGTGGGGGCAGGCATGTAAACCGGCACCCGGTTGGCAGATACCGCTAGAATAGCTGCACATTTTTCTCAGGAGGTGGCCGATGCAGGCTCTCGACGCTTTGCTCAACCGTGTTTCCGTTCCACGACTGGTCGAACCGGCCCCCACCGCCGCACAGCGCGAAGCGTTGTTCTCCGCGGCCCTGCGTGCGCCGGATCACGGGCACTTGCAGCCTTATCGTTTCCTGACCGTCGAAGGCTCGGCGCGCGAGCAGATGGGCGAGTTGCTGGCCGAAGCCGCGCAAATGCAGGAAGGCGAAGTCACTGAAGCGATGATCGACAAGGCACGCAACGGTCCGCTGCGTGCTCCGTTGGTGGTTGTGGTGATTGCGAAGTTGCAGGATCACTCCAAATACCCGAAAGCCGAGCAGTTGCTGGCGGCCGGTTGTGCCGCCCACGGGATTTTGCTGGCGGCGTATGCGCAGGGGATTGGCGCGGTGTGGCGCACCGGTGATCTGGCGTATTCCAAGCATGTGGCCCAAGGGCTGGGGCTGGCGGAAGGGGAAAAGGTGATCGCGTTCCTGTACCTGGGCACCCCGCAGAAAGAGCCGCGTGTGGCGGAGAAGGTTGACCTGGCCGAGTTCGTCAGCGCCTGGCCGGGTAAAGCCTGAAGATCAAAAGCCCCTCACCCTGACCCTCTCCCGGAGGGAGAGGGGACTGATTGGGGGATGTTGTAGAGATACGCCGACCTGAACGTTCTTCGCTGAATCCATAATCGACTTCGGTTCAATTCGGATACAGAGTTGATTACGGATTCAGCATCCATAATCAACTCGGTTTGTCAGGTCGATGCAGGGCGCCAGACACCTCGGTCGGCCCCCTCTCCCTCCGGGAGAGGGCTGGGGTGAGGGTGGCCTTTAGGGTTGGACGACGGCGCCGGGTACAAGCGGCAATTCCAGACTCGCAATAAACCCGCCCTGCGGATGATTGGCCAGCGTCAAACTCCCACCATGGCGTTCCGCCGCTCGCCGGGCAATCGCCAGGCCCAGGCCATGTCCCGCCGCCGTCTGCCCCGGCGCCCGGTAAAACGGTTCGCCCAACTGGCTCAAATGCTCAGCCTGCACCCCCGGGCCATGGTCGCGCACGCTCACGACAATTTTTTCGCCCTGACGCGAGGCCTGCATTTCAATCGCTTGACCTTCCGGATTGAAGCGCTGGGCATTGCGCAGCAGGTTATCGACGGCGCGCTCGATCATGGTCGGCCAGCCCTTCAGATTCAGCTGCGGTTCGGCATCAAGACGCACGATCTGTTCGGGCGATGCCAGTTTCGCGTCCTTCTGCAACGTGCCGAGCAACGTATTCAAATCCACCTCTTCAGCACTGGCGTTGTCGGCATCGACTCGCGCCAATACCAGAATTTCACTGATCAACGCTTCCAGCCGATCACACTCGCGTGTCAGTCGTGGCCAGAGTTTCTCGCGTTCCTCTGGGTTGGCCCGTTCCGCCAGCGCCAAGGCAATCCGCAACCGTGCCAGCGGTGAGCGCAGTTCGTGGGACACATCACGCAGCAATTGCCGCTGACTGCCGATCAGGCTTTGCAGGCGCGCACCCATGCGGTTGAAGTCGGTGGCGAGTACGCCGAATTCGTCGCGGCGGTTGGCCAGTTTCGCCAGGCTGTTCTGCTGATACGTGGTCTGCCCCAGATCATGCACGGCGCCGCGCAAACGGCTGAGCGGGCGGGTGATGGAGAACGTGACCAAGAGGCTGAACAGGGTCAGTACCACCAGCGCAATACCCAGCGCACTGAGCGGCCAAAGCAGGCTATCGCGGTGCCAGGCGTCGAGTTCCGGGTGCGGGATGCGGAAGATGAACAGATAGGTGTCACCGGTTTTTTCGCTGGTGAACTCGTCGGTCAGGCGCCGCCAGGGCAGGCGGCGGTCATCGTTGTTCTGGCGGGCTTCGAAGGCGGCGGCGCGGCGCGGGAAGGTGCCGCGGACCACCGGATCACCGCTTTCGTTGAGCACCTGAACGTCGATGTGGTACTGGCGTTTGCGTTGTTCGAGGATCGTCTGGGCGGCTTCTTCGCCCTGGGCTTCGTAGGTTTGCGTCCATTCACTGGCCAATGTGTTGAGGCCCGGGTGACGGCTGAGGATCCACGCGTCCTGGTTGAGCATGTGCCCGAGCAGAATGGACAACCCGGCCACCAGAGCGATGGCCAGCCAGAAGCTCGCGAGAATACGCCAGAACAATGAACGCACAGAAATTCCTCAGAACAAACACAAAACCCCTGTAGGAGTGAGCCTGCTCGCGATAGCGCTGGGCCAGACACGATTCTGTCGACTGGCACACCGCTATCGCGAGCAGGCTCACTCCTGCATTTGGATCGGTAAAAACAGGCCCGACGGAATATGCCGCCGGGCCTGTGATTAGAACATTATTGCGCTTTTTGCGGCTGTTGCGCTTTCCACGCCTTGAACTCGGCCCATTCGGCGCGGCGTTCCGCCTGTTTCTTCTGGATCTCGTCGAATTTCTTCTGTTGATCCGGCTTCAGCAGGTTGCGTACGTCGGCTTCGGCTTTCTTGTGGTTGGCCGCCATCTCGTCCTTCATGGCTTTCTGGTCAGCCGGCGAGAGTTTTTCCAGGTACTTCTCGACCACTTGCTTACGCTCGTGCATCTGCTCGCCCATGATCTTGCGGATCTGCTCGCGCTGTTCGCGAGACAGGTCGAGTTGGCTGTACGGTCCTTTGCCGTGCATGCCGTGCATCTGACCGCCGTGGCGAGCGCCATCCATTGGGCCACCCATCGGGCCGCCATCCTGCGGCATGGCCATGGCGACGGTTGGCAGAGCGGCAGCGAACATCAGAGCGATAAGAGTCTTGCGCATGGTGTATCTCCTTGTCTCGTTCCCGGTACGTTCCGGATGAGTACAGATTACGGAGATCAAGGTCAGCGGCGGTCAGCGCTGCGTAAAGCTTGGGTAAAGACGCTTTGTGCCCAACCTTACAAACACACCCCTGTAAGCGTGAGCCTGCTCGCGATAGCGGTGTATCTGGCAAGAAAGTGTCGACTGACACACTGCCATCGCGAGCAGGCTCACGCCTACAGGGGGTGGCAGGTTCAGAGGCTATAGAAGTAACCGCGGCTACGCAGGGCGACGATCCGTGGACGACCGTCCGGGTGCGGGCCGATCTTCTTGCGCAGGTTGCTGACGTGCATGTCCAGGCTGCGGTCGTACAGGGTCAGCTTGCGGCCGAGGGCCAGTTGCGCCAGTTCCTGTTTATCCAGCGGCTCGCCGGGCTGCTTGAGCAGGGCTTCGAGCAGGCGGCTTTCGGACACGGTGAGGGTCAGTTCTTTCTCGTCGATGCTGACCACGCCACGCACCGGGCTGAAGCTCAGGTCGCCCAGTTCCAGTTGAGTCGACACCGCTGCCGGATGGCTGCGGCGCAACACGGCGCGCAGGCGGGCGGTCAGTTCACGGGGATCGCACGGCTTGGCCAGGTAATCATCGGCGCCGAGTTCCAGGCCGAGGATGCGGTCCAGCGGCTCGCCTCGGGCCGAAAGCATCAGCACCGGCAGATCGGCGTGATCGTTGCGCAGTTGCTTGAGCAGTTCCAGGCCGCTGCCGTCGGGCAGCATCACGTCCAGCACCACCGCCGCGGGCGACGATTCGGCCAACGCCTTGCGCGCACTCTGGCCATCGTGGCAGGCGCGCACCTGGAAGCCTTCCTGGCTCAGCCAGCTACTCAGGAGTTCGCACAACTCCTGGTCATCATCAATCAGTAACAGCTCGCTCATGACTCACTCAATTTAGCCATTGCCGACGTTTTCGGCTTGCTCCACTGGCAAAGATACCGCAGAGCAGCGCCAATAGCGCTACTCCGGCACCGGTGACGAACCACTGCTGCTGTTCGGTCAACAGACGCGGGAGCGGGCTGGCCTGGGCTTCCTTGAGTTGCAGCTTGAGACGCTGGTTCTCCTGGCGCAACCGGGCGAGCTGGGCGCTTTCGCGGGTGTTGTCGGCATTTTGCAATTGTTTGCTCAGTTCTTCCCGCTGCTGTTCGCTGACCTTGAGGCGCTGTTGCAACTCGGTGATCTGACTGCCGGCACTCAATGACAATGGCGTGGAGCTGCCGCCTTCGGTGGTTTCCTCACCATGGGCGGGCGCCATGATCGACAACGTGACCAACATCAGACACAACGGACCCTTGCGCATCGCGACACCTGCTTCCAAATGGATATTGGGCAGGTTGTCGGCAGACAAACGAGAATAATGAGCGATTGAGAGCAGCAAGAACCGAGAAGGTTCAGTGCCGGGGAAGACTGGTTTGTAGTGCAGGTGACTTTGTGGCGAGGGGATTTATCCCCGATGGACAGCGAAGCTGTCTCAATAACAGGGACTGCGGTGTGACAGGCACACCGCATCGGATGGCTTTGGGGCGGCTTCGCCACCCAACGGGGATAAATCCCCTCGCCACTGGGGCTTCTGGTCTTTTACGGGAGGACTTGCTTGAACGGTTTGACGATCACATTGGCATACACGCCAGCAGCGATGTACGGATCGGCATCGGCCCACGCTTGCGCGGCGCTCAGCGAATCGAACTCGGCGACGATCAGGCTGCCGGTGAAACCCGCTGCGCCCGGATCATTGCTGTCGACCGCCGGGTGCGGGCCGGCCAATACGATGCGGCCTTCGCCCTTGAGCGCTTGCAGGCGTTCCAGGTGCGCAGGGCGCGCGGCCAGGCGGGCTTCCAGCGAGTTGGCGACGTCGGTGGCAATGATGGCGTAGAGCATGTCAGTCCTCGGTTTTTGGTGTTGTGGTATCGGCGTCGTGCAGGTGACGAGACAGGTAGATGCCCTGAGCGACCAGGAACAGCACGGTCATGCCCAGGCTGCCGAACACCTTGAAGTCCACCCAGATGCTCTGGAAGGTGAAGGCGACGAACAGGTTGGCGGCCCCGCAAAACAGGAAAAAGCCGATCCAGGCGATGTTCAGGCGGGTCCAGACCGGATCCGGCAGGGTCAGTGCGTGGCCCATGATGCGTTTGATCAGCAGGCGGTCACCGATGAAGTGGCTGCCGATGAAGGCCACGGCGAACAGCCAGTTGACCACCGGCGCTTTCCACTTGAGGAAGGTCTCACTGTGGAAGGCCAGCGTCAGGCTGCCGAACACCAGGCAGGCGATCAGGGTCAGCCATTGGCTCTTTTCCAGCTTGCGCTGTTTGATGAACAACGCACCGTACACCACGAGGGAGCTGATGATCAGCATCGCGGTGGCGCTGTAAATACCGCCTACAGTCACTTCATGGCCAGCGATGTCGACGACCCGTGGATCAAGTTTGTAAACGATGAAGAACAGCAGAAGCGGGATGAAATCGATGAATTGTTTCACAGTAAGAGCCAGAAGCTGGATGTGGCGGCATAATAACAAACATATGGGCGCGCGATAGCGTCAGCTGATTTGAGGTTACAACTCCCCGTGAATGTTGATTTGCACTGCCATAGCACGGCCTCCGATGGCGCCCTGGCGCCTGCGGTTCTGGTTGCGCGTGCGTTCGAAAACGGCGTGCGAGTCCTGGCGTTGACCGACCACGACACCCTTGAAGGCCTCGCCGAAGCGCGCGCGGCCGCCGATGAATTGGGCATGCAACTGGTCAACGGCGTCGAATTGTCCTGCACCTGGGGCGGCGCGACCATTCACGTGCTGGGCTACGGTTTCGACGTCAACGCCGCGCCGTTGGTCGAGGCAATTGCCAAATTGCACGATGGCCGCTGGCTGCGGTCGGAAGAAATAAGCCGCAAGCTCGCGCTCAAGGGCATGCCCGGCGCCCTCGATGGCGCCCGGCAGATTCAGCTGGAACTGGGCGATAGCGGCAATGCGCCGGCCCGTCCGCATTTCGCTGACTGGATGGTACGTGAAGGTTTTGTAAAGGATCGCGCCGAAGCCTTTCGCAAGTGGCTCGGCGCTGGCAAGTTGGGCGACGTCAAGTTGCACTGGCCGACACTGGAAGACACTGTCGACACGTTGCGCGCCGCCAATGCGTGGGTCAGCCTGGCGCATCCGTGGCACTACGATTTCACCCGCAGCAAGCGCCGAAAGCTGATTGCCGACTATATTCAAGCGGGCGGGCACGCGATTGAAGTGGTCAATGGCTTTCAGCCCGCAGAACAGGTGGGCAGCCTGGCGATCCTTGCCCGTGAGTTCGGTCTGCTGGTCAGCGCCGGCAGTGATTTCCATGGCCCTGGAGGCTGGTCCGAGATCGGCCAGTACCGGCCGGTTCCCGAGGACCTTCCACCCCTGTGGTGTCGGTTCAAACATGACACAGTTATTGCCGCCGTCTGAACAGGTAGAGAATGTGAGTCAATTTTTCCAGATTCATCCGGAAAACCCGCAAGCGCGCCTGATCAAACAGGCGGTCGAGATCATCCGTAAGGGCGGGGTGGTGATTTACCCTACCGACTCTTCCTACGCCATTGGTTGCCAGATCGGCGACAAGACCGCCATCGAGCGGGTTCGGCGCCTGCGTCAGCTGGATGAAAAGCACAACTTCGCGCTGATCTGCAGCGACCTGTCGCAACTGGGCAATTACGCCAAGATCGACACCGGCACGTTCCGCATACTAAAGGCGCATTTGCCGGGGCCTTACACCTTTATTCTCAACGCTACCCGCGAAGTGCCTCGGCTGCTCCTGCATCCGAAGAAGCGCACCATCGGCCTGCGCGTGCCCAGCCATCCAATCGCCCTGGCGCTGTTGGCCGAACTCGGCGAGCCGCTGATGAGCGTGACCCTGATCATGCCCGGCGACGAAGACCCGCTGAGCGATCCCTATGAAATGCGTCAATTGCTTGAACACCAGGTGGACCTGATCATCGACGGCGGTTTCGGCGGGATCAAGGCGTCCACGGTGATCGACCTGACCGGCGACGATCCGGAAGTGATCCGCGTCGGTTGCGGCGACCCCGCGCCGTTCATGGTCGAAGCCTGAATGTCCGCAGTGGAAACCGTTGTCGATCCCCAGGCCGGCGCCCAGCAGGAACTGCCGTTTGCCATGGTCTATGGCCAGGCGGTCATGGAAATGCCGCTGGACCTGTACATTCCGCCGGATGCGCTGGAAGTCTTTCTCGAAGCCTTCGAAGGTCCGCTCGACCTGCTGCTGTACCTGATCCGCAAACAGAACATCAACATTCTCGACATCCCGGTGGCGGAAATCACCCGCCAGTACATGGGCTATGTCGAGTTGATGCAGTCGGTGCGTCTGGAGCTGGCCGCCGAGTACCTGGTGATGGCCGCGATGCTCGCCGAGATCAAGTCGCGCATGCTGCTGCCTCGGGCTGAAACCGTCGAAGACGAAGAAGACGACCCGCGTGCCGAACTGATCCGCCGCTTGCAGGAATACGAACGCTTCAAGGCCGCCGCCGAAGGCATCGACGGCTTGAGCCGGGTCGGCCGCGATGTGATCGTGCCCAAGCTCGACGCCCCGGAAGCCCGGGCGCGCAAGCTGTTGCCGGATGTCGCACTGGAAGAGATTTTGATGTGCATGGCCGAGGTGCTGCGCCGTGGCGATATGTTTGAAAGCCACCAGGTCAGCCGCGAGGCACTGTCCACCCGCGAGCGCATGAGCGATGTGCTGGAACGGCTCAAGGGCGGCGGTTTCGTGCCGTTCGTCGAGCTGTTCACCGCCGAAGAAGGCAGGTTGGGAGTGGTGGTGACCTTTATGGCGATCCTTGAACTGGTCAAGGAATCTTTGGTCGAGCTGGTGCAGAATGAGCCGTTCGCCGCGATCCACGTGCGAGCCCGAGCCGAATAACGAGTCGAAACATGAACCTGACTGAACCCCGCGAGCTGGCGCCCCTGCTTGAAGCCTTTCTGTTGGCCTCGGGAAAGCCGCAATCCCTCGAGCGCCTGTTTGAACTGTTCGAAGAAGGCGAACGCCCCGAACCTGCGGTTTTCAAGAAAGCCCTGACCCTGTTGGGCAAGTCTTGCGAAGGCCGCGCCTTCGAGCTCAAGGAAGTCTCCTCCGGCTATCGTCTGCAGATCCGCGAGAAGTTTTCGCCGTGGGTTGGCCGCTTGTGGGAAGAGCGCCCGCAGCGTTATTCCCGTGCCTTGCTGGAAACCATTGCGCTGATCGCCTATCGCCAGCCGATCACCCGTGGCGAGATCGAAGACGTGCGTGGCGTGGCGGTGAACAGCAACATCGTCAAGACCCTGCTGGAGCGCGAGTGGATCCGCGTCGTCGGTTACCGCGACGTGCCGGGCAAGCCGGCGATGTTCGCCACCACCAAGGCCTTTCTCGATCACTTCAACCTGAAGAACCTCGAAGACCTGCCGCCATTGGCCGAATTGCGCGAGATGGAAACCGATCCGGTGCTCGATTTCGACGACGCGCCGGTACCGCAAGGCTTGCAGGAACTGGCCGACGCCAGCGCCGAGCCGGAGGAGGAGAAGGAGGAGACCAGCTTCCATACGCTGTTGCTGGAGCTGGACAGCATGGAGGAGGGGATCAAGACCGATTTCGACGACTTGCTGCGCGACGCGGCGGACGGTGAGACGTCGACGCCCGATGCAGTGACTCAGATCGAGCCTGAGCCTGAAACCGCGATCGCCGAACCGGCCATTGAAGTTGAACGTGAAGCCGAGCCAGAAGCCGAACCGGAGGAAGACATCCTCGGCGTCGCCGAAGCACGGGAAAAACTGTTGGCAGCCGTCGCCGCCCTTGAGCAACCCGCGCCAGCGCCAGAACCCGAATTGAGCGAAGAAGAAGCCGAAGCCCGCGCCCTGGCCGAAGCCATCGAAGCCGAGCGCCGCGAATTCGACGACTGACCGAAATCCGGAGAACAAAGACGGCCCCTGTGGGAGCGAGCTGGCTCGCGAAAGAGGAGTGTCATTCAAAGATGATGTATCTGACCTACCGCCTTCGCGAGCAAGCTCGCTCCCACAGGGTTTAGTGTGAACCAGGAATATCAAATGAGTTCGGCAAAAGACCCGTGCATCAGCCTCTGCAAGTTCTCCGACGACATCTGCCTCGGCTGCGGCCGCAGCAAGCGCGAAATCAAAGCCTGGAAGAAACTCGACAAGGATGACAAGCGCACAGTGCTGGCTGAAGCCGCGTTGCGTCTGATCAAACTCGGTGGCGCCGGTCGGCGGAAAAAGAAATAACTGTTGAACGATCAGCTAGTCTCTGATGCGCGATGGCGCACATCCGCGTATGATTCGCGACCCTTCGGCGATCCCTTCGCCCGAAGACCCAGATTTCAATGCTTCAGGCGCCGCCTGAACAGACCACACCGGGAGGTGCCCAGATGAGTGACATCAATCAGAAAGACGACCAGGAAATCGGCCCAGCAGGCGAAAAGCTGCAGAAAGTCCTCGCCCGTATCGGCGTCGGCTCGCGCCGTGACGTTGAAGCCTGGATCAGCCAGGGCCGGATCAAGGTCAATGGCAAAGACGCCACCCTCGGCCTGCGCGTTGACATGCACGACGCCATCACCATTGATGGCAAGGTCATCAAGCGCGAAGAGGCGGCCGAATCGGTGCGCCGCGTGATCATGTACAACAAGCCCGATGGCGAGATCTGCACCCGTGACGACCCGGAAGGCCGTCCGACCGTGTTCGACAAGCTGCCGCGTCCGAAAGAGGGGCGCTGGATCAACATCGGTCGTCTCGACATCAACACCACCGGTCTGCTGATGTTCACCACCGACGGTGAACTGGCCAACCGTTTGATGCACCCGTCCTACGAGATGGACCGTGAGTACGCCGTGCGTGTACGCGGTGAAGTCGACGACGAAATGATCGAACGCCTGAAGGCCGGCGTCGTGCTGGAAGACGGCCCGGCCAAGTTCACCGACATCAAGCAGGCGCCAGGTGGCGAAGGTTTCAACCACTGGTATCACTGCGTGGTGATGGAAGGTCGTAACCGTGAGGTTCGTCGTCTGTGGGAATCCCAAGGGCTGGTGGTCAGCCGTCTGAAGCGCGTGCGTTTCGGTCCGGTGTTCCTCAACTCCGACCTGCCGATGGGCCGCTGGCGCGAAATGAGTCAGTACGAAGTCGACATTCTCAGTGCTGAAGTCGGCCTGACGCCGGTAGCGATGCCGCAACTCAACGCCAAGAGCAAAGACAAGCTTGAGCGTATGCAGCGTAAATCGTCTCGACCAATGGCCAAGACCGAGCGCGTGCGCACGCTGCGTCCAGCCGCTGGCGCACCGACCGGCCCACGCCCAAGCCGCGAGCCGCAGATCGAAGGCGAGCGTCCGGGTCGCAAGCCTGCAGCGCGCCCGGATGGCGAGCGCGCGCCACGCGGTCGTACTGAGCGTGGCGAAGGTCGTGCACCGGCCGGTCGCGGTACGCCAGTGGCGGATCGTCCGGCGGACACCACCAATAAGCGTCCGGCCAAGCCAGCGCCGAAGCGTCCTGGTATCAAGCTGGTCGACGGTGACAAGCCATCGGGTAACCGTCGCGGTGCACCGAGTGGTTCGGGCCAGCGTCCGGGTTTTGGTCGCAAGAAACCTGAGTGAAGCAGCTGTGAGCTTTGAGCGATAAGCTTCAAGCTGAATGAAAAACGCCAACCGCAGGGTTGGCGTTTTTTTTCGTCTGGCGAAAGGTATGTAGTTTCTGACCCGGCTCTTCGGAGCAAGCCCGCTCCCACAGGTTTTTTGTCGTTAACAGAATTCGTGTACAACAATGAAACCTGTGGGAGCGGGCTTGCCCGCGATAGGGCGAGAGGCTTCACCCTCTATTTCAGCCTTAAAAGACGAAGCGCCCATCAAACACCGGCTTGTCATCCAGCGCCAACACCCCACCCGAGAAGATCAGGTCCAGGTGATGGCTACCCTTGGCGCCACCGCCGAGGCCCAGGTGCAACCCGCAGTGCCGCTCCTCGAACCCGGCATTGCGCGCATACAGATCCTTCACGCCTTCGTTGGTGCCGATCCCCAATTCCTCGATCCGCCGGTTCGACGGGTTGGCGTCCAGGTATTTGTTGAAATCATGCTCCAGCCCCGGCACATCAGTGGCGATGCGGCTGATGGTCGAGTTCTCGATCCACAGTTCCAGTGGCGATTCCAGTACGCCGTACTTGCGCGCAAAGGGGATGGTGCTGAGGAAGGTGCCCTTGAATTTCACATGGCCGTTGATGGCTTCGCTGTGGGTGGCGATTTCGCCGGGGGCCAGGTCGAAGTTGCCGACGCCGTTGATGTCGGTCCACTTCTTGATGCTGCTCAGCGGCGTTTCGAACCATGAGCCGTGGTCGTCCCTGAAGCTCAGCGTGGTGGCCTGGGACATGCGCTGGATCAGATGACTGTTGAGCCCGGCGATGCGCTGCGGGGTGATGCTGAAGGTGTCGTAGAAATAGTCGCCGTAATCCTTGAACAGCAGCGACTTCTTCCAGTTTTCCGCCATCACGCCTTGCAGCGCGCGGACAAACTCCGGGCCGTCGGGACGCGGGTTGGGCAAGGTGGAAGAGTCGTAGAAGAAAATGTACAGATCGCTATCGGCAATCGCTGCGGTCAGCGTTGCGGTACTTTCCAGATCCAGGCGCCTTGCGCTGAAGGTGAAACGCGGGTGATCGCCGGCCTGTTCGGCGATGGCGCCGGTCAGGGCTTCGTAATCGGCGGTGTGGCCGAGCAATACCTTTGCCGACTCCAGGCCGGCAAGGGCGGGGTGATGTTCGAGGTAGTAAAGGAAATGCGAGATCGCACGGGGCTTATCCATGAGTACTCCCTGACTGACCGTGAAGGAAGCGGCAGGCACGACCGGCCGGACCGTGCCTGCCCGGGATGTCTTACAGAGGCCACATCGCCGTGCCGAACGGAACGACCGCGTCGGCTTGCATCATTTCCACAGCCGCCTCGTGGGTCGGTGCTTCAAACCATTCGTCCAGTTGCAGTTCGGTATCCAAGTCTTTTTCCAGTGCTTGCATGGTCGATCTCCTAGATGACTTTCACGGTTATGACTGGCCGGTCGAGGTGGCCGGCAAGACGTGAAAAACCTAGTTCAGGGTGTTTTGTAATGCAAAAAATTATTTATTTAAAATTTAAATAAACTTTTTATTCTGTTTTTCGCCAAGGGTTTTCTTATTTGAAAACAAAAAACTAAGCCGCCAACTTCGTTAGCAAGCTTGCTACCGTCAATTTGTAGACATCCTTCGAAAATTTCTGAAATGGAAAATCTGCGTTACGCGACGTAAAGAAATGTTTACGAAAAGCGCGGCGTAACCCAGTGGAACCACGTCTCTCCAGAGGCTGTAAGGAAAACCTGCCGAAGCCCGGCTGCGAGCGCTTCATGCAAGGCTCTGGCGCGCTTGTTTCAGCGTCGTTTGAAGGGTGTGATGCGCCCCATGCCTGTCGTGCAGGTGCATAACAAGAAGGAGGCGCAATGAACGCCGTGACTGATCTCCACTTCTCTGCGTGGGACGGTTTTCTCCCCGTCCCCGTCGATGGCCTGCAAAGGCCTGACTCAATTATTGCTGCCGCCCGAGCGTCTCGAGGCGGACACACGCAATCCCGGCAACCGCCACGCTGATCCAGCGGGGTCTGGCAGCAGGGGGTTAGCGGTGTACAATGCGCCGCGTTTTAACTGTGACCCTCTGCGTAATCGCGCAAACCTCAAGGCTATCCGCCTTGTTCACTCCGCCGCGTCATAAGCGTGTCGGGTTCGATTTCGTCACAGATAAAAACAAACAGGTGACGCATGACCGTTGTAAATAAGCTGAACTCCTGGTGCCTGCGCTGGGGTTTGATCGGGGCTGCCTGAAATCGCAACCTTGCAGCAACGTCTACTGAACATCATCAAACCTTGCGTGAGACCTTTTTCATGAGTGGACAACCCTCGCAATCAGGCGAGCTGAAACGCGGCCTGAAAAATCGCCATATTCAACTGATCGCCCTCGGTGGCGCGATCGGTACCGGATTGTTCCTCGGCTCGGCCGGGGTGCTGAAATCCGCCGGCCCGTCGATGATCCTCGGCTACGCCATCTGCGGCTTCATCGCCTTCATGATCATGCGCCAGCTCGGCGAAATGATCGTCGAAGAGCCGGTGGCCGGTTCCTTCAGCCATTTCGCGCACAAGTACTGGGGCGGCTTCGCCGGCTTCCTGTCGGGCTGGAACTGCTGGATTCTGTATATCCTGGTGGGCATGTCGGAGCTGACCGCGGTCGGCAAATACATTCACTACTGGGCGCCGGAGATCCCGAGCTGGGTCACCGCAGCGGCGTTCTTCGTGCTGATCAATGCGATCAACCTGGCCAACGTCAAAGTCTTCGGTGAAGCCGAGTTCTGGTTCGCGATCATCAAGGTCGTGGCGATCGTCGGCATGATCGCCCTGGGCAGCTACCTGCTGGTCAGCGGTCATGGCGGCCCGCAGGCATCGGTGAGCAACCTGTGGTCGCACGGTGGTTTCTTCCCGAATGGCGTCAGCGGCCTGGTGATGGCCATGGCGATCATCATGTTCTCCTTTGGCGGTCTGGAAATGCTCGGTTTCACTGCCGCCGAAGCCGACAAGCCGAAAACCGTGATCCCGAAAGCGATCAATCAGGTGATCTACCGGATCCTGATTTTCTACATCGGTGCACTGGTGATCCTGCTGTCGCTGACCCCATGGGACAGCCTGCTGGAAACCCTCAACGCGTCCGGCGATTCGTATAGCGGTAGCCCGTTTGTGCAAGTGTTCTCGATGCTCGGCAGCAGCACCGCCGCACACATCCTCAACTTCGTGGTGTTGACCGCGGCCCTGTCGGTGTACAACAGCGGTACCTACTGCAACAGCCGCATGCTGCTGGGCATGGCCGAGCAGGGCGATGCGCCGAAAGGCCTGGCGAAGATCGACAAGCGCGGTGTGCCGGTGCGTTCGATCCTGGCGTCGGCGGCGGTGACACTGGTGGCTGTATTGCTCAACTACCTGATTCCGCAGCACGCACTGGAACTGCTGATGTCGCTGGTGGTAGCGACCCTGGTGATCAACTGGGCGATGATCAGCTTCTCGCACTTCAAGTTCCGCCAGCACATGAACAAGACGAAGCAGACGCCGCTGTTCAAGGCTCTGTGGTATCCGTATGGCAACTACATCTGCCTGGCGTTCGTCGCGTTCATTCTGGGCGTGATGCTGCTGATCCCGGGCATCCAGATCTCGGTGTACGCGATTCCGGTGTGGGTCGTGTTCATGTGGGTCTGCTACGTGATCAAGAACAAGCGCGGTGCGCAACAGGCGCTGCACGCAGCGGGTGCTGCCAAGTAAGCGCTGACGCAGAAACACAAAACCCGGCCTGAGTGCCGGGTTTTTTATGGGTACAAATGCTGTGAGTCGGGTGCTATTGGTAGTCGGCGACAGGATAGTCCCTGCACAAGGTTTCGACCTCTGAACGAAACTGCGCAAGGAGCAGGGGTTCCAGTGTGTAGTCCTGCTCACCGAGCGGCGCGACGGTATTCAGAATCCGGACGATCAAATCGACGATCTGGCGGCTGCCGTGGACATCGACCCGGCGTTGCGCCAGAGCGCCCGTGCCGATGCGCAGCCCGCTGGTAACGAGTGCCGAGCGGTGATCGCCGGGGACGCGATGTTTGCTGACGATGATCCCGCAGTGCCCCAGCGCCGCCTCCGCGATGGCGCCCGTAACGCCGCCACGCAAGCGAACCAGCACCGTGTGGTTTTCACTGCAGCCGCCAACCACCTCATAATCCTTGGCCTGAAACGCTTTGGCCATTTCATCCGCCGTACTGCGGATCTGCGCCATGCAGGCATCGAACTCTGCGGACATTGCATAACCCAGCGCGGCAGCCTTCGCAGCGATCATGTTGGCGGCGGGCGCGCCCTGCATTCGCGGGTAAACGGCTTGCTCAAGGAGACGACTGAAGGTGGTCCGCAAGCCGGGAATCTTGGTGTTCGCATCAGCACCGCTGAGGATCAGGCCACCGCGAGGCCCGGCGAGTTGCTTGTGCGTGCACGTGACGGTGACGTGTGCGGCGTTGATCGGGCTTGGATGGCGCGCGGTAGCGACGAGCCCGGCGATATGCGACATATCGGCGAGCAGGATAGCGCCTGCTTCATCGGCAATGTCGCGAAACCGCTTGAAGTCCACCACGCGCGAATAGGCGGTGGCGCCGCAGAGGATGACGCGTGGGCGATGGGCGAGTGCGAGCAGACGTACCTTGTCGTAATCGATCAGGCCGTCGGATGTTGTGCCGTACTGGATCGCCTTGTAGTAGGCGCCGGAAAACGCGGCAAGGCTGCCATGCGTCAGATGACCACCGTGTTCCACCGCCATGCCCAGCAAGGTATCGCCAGGCTCAAGCAAGGCTGTGAGCACTTGGTAAACAGCGTTCGACGCCGAGTGTGGCTGCACGTTGGCGTATTGCGCGCCGAACATTTCCCGCGCCCGGCGAATGGCCAGCGACTCGACCAGTTCGACGTTCTCGCACCCCGCGCTGTGGCGCTTGCCGGGCATGCCTTCAGCGGTCACGTTGACCAGCACGGAAGCAGAGGCCGCCAAGGTTCGCGGCTGAACTGCGCAGGAGGAGGAGACCAATGAAAGGGTGTGCTGTTGACGCGTCACCTCAGCGTCGAGAATGGCCGCCAGTTCGGCATCTTCTGCGCGGAGATCCGCGAGGCCACGACGCAACACGTCAGCCTGGTTCTTGAGCGGTTCAGTAATGACTGCCATTGCTTTTTTCCTTCCCTGGTTTTGCGTGATTTGCGCATGTCCTTGCTTGCCAGATCTGTACAGGCGAATCCGTGTTTTGACCGCTGTGCGCGCAAAACTAAACCCTGTACAGGCCACCCGTTTTTTCGTTCTTTCACTCGCGAGAATGAGACGCCGGATTGACGCATCATAGATTTTTCAGTGAGGAACACCACAGAATTAATCAAAAAAATGAACATTCTTCAAAGAAAATGATTCTTTTTGTAGTCGTTGCGGGTGTAAAACAGGCATTACCCGGTGTCGCTTTTCAAGCGCCGGGTCGAAGGCAACAGGAACTGACGAGTCAGTACGGAGGCTGAAATGACCCCGCATGTTGGCGGAAGCAGCCTGTGAAAGCTGACTTTTTATACCGAACCCAGGGAGGGAGAATGCTATGATCCTGCGCGGCACTGACAGGGATATAACTGCAATTTCCTACCTCACTTGTGTATGTCCGGAATGATCATTCGGGACGTGACAATGATTGCAGTTAAAAATGGATGATAAGCATGTGATGCACAGAAGAGAAAGATCGGAGAATCTGAAGAACAACATCAAGTATCTGATAAAGAGTCGCGGGGAAACGCAGTTGTCCCTGTGCCACTCCAGTGGTCTGACCCGAACGACCATCTACAACATCCTTGAAGGCAAGGTGGTCAATGTCCAACAGTCCACTGTGCGCAAGATTTCTGATTTCTTCGGGGTGTCTTACGAAGAAATAGAGACGATTGATTTTGAAGAAAAAGAAATCATCGAAAGCAGTATTTCGCCACAGGGGAATATGAATCCCGCAGCTGTTCCGGTGATTAAAGAAAGTATGCTGCTGCAAAGTCTGGATAAAAGAATTGGTGAGTTGGCCACTATTTACCCGCTGACTTACTATTTTGGCGCGTCCTTTAACCTGATTGGCGTGCTTCTGGAGAATGAAATCAGTGGCATGAATGAACCCGGCGATCTATTGATCGTGCAGAAAGGAGCATCGACCAGCGACAGGGAAAAGCTGGTGTATGACAAAATCACAGCGAAGTTATCTATAAGCCATGAAGGCAACTTTGATACGGATCGTGTATGCGTGATCGGAGATGTAATCGAGGAACGATTTAATGGATTGCAGTGTTGAGTTGGAAAACAGCAAGTACAAGTTGCTGGGGTTCGAAAATGGAAAAAGCCTGGCCGTCATCATGGTCATCGCGACAGGCAAAATAATTAAAATAAAGCTAAGTGAAGTGTTGAATAGTGAGATTATGGATAATCTGAATAAAATCGAAGTAAAAAACCTCTACAAGAAGTTCTACTCCCAAGGCGGAGCACTCACCGCTTACGAAATCAATGACCGTCATGAGAGTTCCTGGATGATCTACATCATCCTGAACCTGATGCTGTTCACGCTGTACATTTTCACCAGTATTGCTGCGACAAAACCGATCTATCTGGAGTATTTCGATATTGTCGTCACGCCGGGTACTTTCCTCTATCCGCTGACGTTTCTGATCGTCGACTTGCTCAACGAAACCTTTGGCCTGAGGCTCGCGCGAAAAGCGATCCTGTTCGCGTTCATCAGCAATGCGGCGATTATTATTCTGCTGGCCATCACTACCCATCTTCCGGGCCTGCCGGGTTGGAAGCTCGATGGGGCTTACAATGATGTTATCAGTCAGTTGTCAGCAGTTCTGGTAGCGTCTTCTGTATCGTTCCTGGTTTCCGAGAACATAAACTCGTACCTGTTGTGCAAGATTAAAGAGCTCACAAACTCCAGATTTCTGTTTTTGCGAGTGTTTTTAAGCACATTGTTTGCCGTGATTATCGACAGTTTTCTGTTCTGCTACATCGCTTTTTACGGAACGATGGAAAATAGCGCGATACTGGGCATGATCTACGTTCAGATCGCAATCAAGGTAGGTTTTGCATTCTTTAATATCTTGCCGGCCTACGGGGCAAGGTCTTTGTTCAAGAAATACCTGACGGGTGCGCAGACGCAATAAAGAGAGGAGGGCGCTCACTCAGCATGCTTGAGTGAGCGCATCTTGTTGCGGTTTTACTTTAAGCCAAGTTTATCTTTCAAGCTTTGAGTGACCTGAGCTTTATTATTCAGGAACTCATTCAAGCCCTTGGCGCGAAGATTACAGGCATCACAATCGGAACATCCAGTGCCTTTGATACCGTTGTAGCAAGTCAGTGTTTCTTCGCGAACCAGATCCAGTTGATGGTGGTAATCAGCCAAGGCCCAGGTTTCTGCCTTGTTCAGCCACATCAACGGCGTCTCCAGTTGCAGCTTGTAATCCATGCCTGATTCAAGGGCTTTATTCAGCGCCTTGACGAATTCATCCCGGCAATCGGGATAGCCCGAGAAGTCGGTTTCACAGACACCGGTAATGACCGTTTTGGCCTGGACTTGATAGGCATAGATAGAAGCCAGGGTCAGAAACAGAATGTTCCGCCCCGGAACGAAGGTGCTTGGCAGGCTCTCGCCAGAACTGTTCACGGTCGGCACCGGAATGTTATCGCGGGTCAGGCTGCTGATGGCCAGTTCGTTGAGCAAGGACACATCCAGCGTTTTATGCACGGCCACGCCGAGCTTTTTCGACAGCTGCTGCGCCACTTCAATTTCTGCGTGATGACGCTGACCATAGTCGAACGTGATGCAGTGGACTTCATCGTAGTGGGTCAGGGCGTGGATCAAACACGTGGTGGAGTCCTGCCCGCCGCTGAATACGATAACTGCTTTGTTGGTCATGGGTATGCTTCCTGCATTGAGGTCTTGAGGGCAAAGGTGGAGATGATACTCGAAATAGGGCTGGAGCTCGGTGCAGAGTCCAGAGGCGCTCGTGAGTCCGTGAGCGGCTATTTTAAGGTGGAGTGAGGCTCCAATCCCTGAATAATAGGCATGTTAAATAGGAACCGTTTTTAGACCGGTGCAAAAGCAGAGGGATTTAAACAACTGGCACGGCGTCCGGTGTGGCCAGCGCCACTTGCTCACCGCACTTGCGCCCAAACACTAGCTTTTCCATCGCCTCGACAAAAGTTCTGCCCTGCAGCCAGAACCCGTCATGAATGAAACTGAAGGCATAGCAGCGACCTTTTTCGTCCATCAACAGTGCAGCGTGGCCATGATGAATTTCGGCGATGCTCACCAAAGAGCTGCCCAAGCGTTGCTGCCAAGCCAAGAAGTCTTCATCTCCATGCAGGTGCTCAAACGTGCCAAACGCTACATCGCTGGTAGCGCAGTCTTCGCCTGTGCCACAGGTGCCGACGGTCAGGCCAGCCAGTTGTTCGAGCAGAGCAGCGGCTGGATGCTCGCGCGGGACGAAATCCGGCAATGGCTCGATATGGGTGACAGGCCAACCGGCAGCCAGGAACAGTGGGTGGAGAGTCTCGGGAAGTTCGATCAACGGGTGCATTGGGAGCGTCCAGGCGTAGGCAGCGTTCTGCATTAACGGTCTTTTTTTCATTGCGCTGAATCGTTTGTCGACTTCTGGTGGTACTGGGATGCCACGATTCTGAGAGGTGTCTCCACTCCTCAACCCCAAACGCTGGCCGGCCTGGAGTCTCTATTGGTTTACCGCATGTGCATGTCGAGCTAAAGCTTTTCAATCAAACGATTAAATGCACGTGAGCAGCCTCGTTGCTTTGCATCTCTGATCATCGAATCGTGAGTGGACGGTTCAAACGTTTCGCGAACCGCTTTCTTTGCTATTTCATTGAACTGCACATTATCAAAATCACACTCTACTGTTGAAACCATATAAGAATTGCGCTTGGACCACTGGTCAAACCTTATGACGATTTTTTCATCGAAAATCAGTGCTCCATCACTTTTATCCTCGAAGAAAAAGAACACCATACGATTCGTATCGACATGCCCCATTGATGTAGCAAATGGCTGTTTTCTCAAAAGCGATGTCAGCCTTACCCCACCTGCAATACCAAGACCTCCCCCCAAACTCTCACGCGCAAAAAAATACTGCTTGAACACTACCGTTATTTTTCTACGAAAATAAGGGACGTCGTATGCTTTCTCGAAAGAATGAAAACCATTCGGATCGCCGATCAGTTCAAAACCGGCGCTTATGAAAACTGACTCGGAAAAGCTGTCCAATTCAAAAATACTTGGCTGAAGATTACCCGATCCCTCTATGAACAACTCAACAAGCTGATGAAAATCAGTAGAAATCATATATTCCCTTATTTACGCTCTAACGGGTTCGTACCCGCGGCATGGTGCTCACTTAGAATGGTTCCCACCTGTTTCAATTGAGGCACACGCGAAGAATTTGGATTTGAATCGATGCCCACCTGTGCAGATTTCTTGAGCCGATCCACATTCATCGGTTTATCGAGGTATTTTAAAACACACTCACACGCCTTACCCCATTGGGATTTTGGCATTGCGCGCGTTGCCATGTCGGATGGTTCAAGTACCACATGGGTTCCTTGAGCGTTCGGTACGAGGGCGATGTGACCACCGGATCGAGGCAAACCATCCCCTTTTACGTTAACGTGAACACCTCGATTCGTTACGTCTTGTCCAGCAGTATTCGCTTTTACTTGATGACCTGCGAGACCTAAAGGGTCGATGAGCAGGACAGGATTAGCCCCATAAAAATAAAGATTCAACCCACCTGCATAGCTAATCGGATCTTGACTAACAAACCGCCCAACCCCCGGATCATAGTACCGATGCCGGTTGTAATGCAGCCCCGTCTCATGATCGTGATACTGCCCCTGGAACCGTATCGGGTTCATCACGCCATGCTGCCGCGCCCATTCTGAACGCTGTTCCGTCACCTGTCCCCACGCTTTGTATTGCGCGGTCCAGGCCATGTTGCCTTGGGAGTCGGTCAATTCCTGCGGCGTGCCGAGGTGATCGCACTGATACCAGGCCAACGCATCAAACGGTAATGCCGTCGCCTTGTGATTCCACACTGGATCTTCATCAAGGCTGTATTCACCGCTGTAATCCGGCAACCCGATCAGCTCGATTGGCGCATGCCGTACAGCCTGCGCCACAGGCACAAAAGTCCCCGGTTCGAAGACGTAGTGCACCGTGCGTCCGGGTTCGCCATCGCTTTGTGAAGGGCTGCTTTCAAAGGCGAGGTTGTCGCCGTCCCAGCCGTACAAGGTGAAGCCGCAGCCGAGTTCGCGTTGTTTGCGCGCGTGTTCGTTTCTGTTCCAGAGGGAACCGGCTTCCGGGCGCTGTTTGTAGTGCGCGCGGGAGTTTTTGTGCAGGCGGCGTCCCAGTGCGTCGTAGGCGAAATCCACGCTCAGGCGCGGGTCTTCGAAATGCACCAGTCGATCAAACAGGTCCCAGCGCAGATCACTGCGTTGGCCGTTGTGCCAGCGCTGGATCTGGTTGCCGCGTTCGTCGTAATCGTAGTGGGTGCCGGCGTATTCGCGCAGCAGGTTATCGACGAGTTTGCTGTGCGGTGGGGTCAGGTCCAGTGGGCGGCGAACTTCCGTCGCCTTGTCGTCGAGCAGGTTGCCGGCCGGGTCGAAGGCGAAGGTTTCCATGCCTTGACGTGTGGCGGCGCTGAGCAGACGACCGACCGGATCGTAGCGATAGGCGAGCGGCCCGCGACGGCTGTCGTTGATGTCGGTCAGTTGGCCGGCGACGTCGTAGCTGTACTCGCGTTTGAGCAGCGTGGATTTGTCGTCGCTGCGTCCCAGCAACTGTTCCAGCAAACGACCGGCCGGATCCCAGCTCTGGGTTTGCAGCAGGTGGTTGCCTTGATGGCGGGCGACTTCGCGGTGCAGGTCGTCGCGTTCGTAGCCGATCAGTTCGTGTTCATCGAGGCGCAGGCCGAGCAGGTGGCCGCTGCCGTACGTCAGCCAACTGACACGGTGGCCGTCGGGGCGCACGGTGGCGACGCGTTGGTTGAGCACGTCGTACTCGTGCTGCCAGATCGCGACGGTGGGTTTTTCCAGGCAGAGGTAGTGCTGGTGTTCGCGCAGCAGATTGCCGGCCGGGTCGTGGAACCATTGCAGGCGGCTGTCGGCATTGTCGGCCAGCACCAGGTTGCCGTTACCATCGTAGGCAAAGGTTTCGCTTTGCGACTGGTCGCCCAAGGTGGCGCGACGTTCAGTCAAACGTCCCATCGGGTCGAAGCTCAATGAGATGACGCGTTGGCCGTTGATCGATTGCGCGAGGCGTCCAGTGAGCGGGTCGTACTGATAGCGCGTGCTGCGTCCGTCGAAACCGCGTTCTTCCAGCAGGCGTCCGACCGGGTCGTAGTGGAAGTGGGCGCGTTGTTCGTTTTCGTTTTCCAAGGCCGTTAGCCGTCCGAGACGATCCCAGCGGTAGCGCAGGGTTTGCTCGGCGGCATCGACACGTTCGGCGATCAAACCGGCCGCGCTGTAGCTCCAGGTGGTGCAGCGATCGAGAGCGTCGACATGCGCCAGCAGCCGACCTTCGGCGTCGCGCTCAAAACGCTCTTCGGTCTTGTCCGGGTGCTTGATCAGCACCAACTGGCCGGCCTTGTATTCGTATTCGGTGGCGTTGCCGGCAGCGTCGGTGAAGCAGGTCATCTGACCAAGTTCGTTGTACTCCCAGGCGCTGGTTTTGCCCGAGCAGTCGACGTACTCGACCATCTGCCCGGCGTCGTTATAGTTCAGGGTCTTTTCGTTGCCGTTGGCGTCCTTGATCGCGGTGGGCTGACCGGATTTGTTGTAGGCGTATTCGGTTTTGTTGCCCAGCGGATCGAGCGCTTCGACCAGGTTGCCTTGGTCGTCATAGGCGCGTTGCCACTGACCGCCCTCGGCGTCGCTGATCTTGATCAGCAGGTCCTGATCGTCGTACGCGTAATGCATCACCGTGTGATCGGCGCGGATGTGTTCGAGCAGGTTGCTGCGTTCATCGTAGCTGTAGCGATCGGTGCTGCCGTCGGCGTTGACGCGGCGCACGATGTTCTTGGCCTCGTCGCGGAAGAACCATTCCGAACGCTCGTCCGCGTAGCGAATGCGATAGGTGTAGCCAAGGATGTCGTAGTAGTGCCAGGTCTCGTTGCCGAGCGCGTCGGTGACGTAGGTCAGACGGATGTTTTCGTCCCACTCCAGACGCGTGTCGAAGCTGCCGTCATCGGCCCATTCGCGCACGGCTTTGGCCTTGGCGCTTGAACCGTTCCACTGCAGGTTCATACCGCGCCCGGTGCGGTCGGTGTAGCGGGTGATCAGGTGATGCTGGAACTGATACGACCAGACTGCGCCGTTCTCGTCCTGCGCCTGAATCAGGTCGCCATAGGCGTCGTATTGGTACGCACAAAGTTGTCGCAACGGTTCGCCGTCAACGATCTGCCAGAGGCCGATAAACCGGCCGTGATCGTCGATCATCGTGCCGAGGTGCAGATGGACTTTAGTGAAGTCGTTTTCCTGATAGGTGATCAGGTCGGAGAGCAGCGAGTGTTCGCCGTGACGATGCTCGTAATGCAGCATGACCCCGGCGCCGTTGCGCAGGGAGATGTTGCTCAGCACAAAGCGCTGGCCACGGCGGACGTAGGTTTCCTTGCGTTCGAAGCCACGGCACAACAGCAACTGGTCTTCGCCACTGCGAACCAGGGTGATGTTTTCAATGGCGTCGTAGTGGAACAGGCCGACCTTTGGCAGCGGGTAGCTGTGGTCGCGGCCGTCAGCGTCGCAGAACGTCAGGCCATCGTCCACGCAGTCGAAGCGCGTGGTGAATTCGCTGATCCAGCGAGCGCCGAGTTCGCTCTGATCGAAGGCGTCGAGGCGTGAGTTGTAGGTGCGTGTCCATTCGATCGGGAAGGGACCGGGCAGGCTGAAATCGGTATGGCTGAGGCTTTCAGAACCTATGGCGAAATTGATGCTGTATGGCGTGGCGCATTCACAGGGGCCTTTCTTCGGATTGGGCGCTTTTTCCGCTGGAACTTGCTTTTGGTTAACGCCCAACTGGCCCTCTGAAGCCGTGTGCGTGGCCTTACCGGTCTTCTCTGTATGGACCGCGGCGTTCTGCCCGTGGGCATTGCGCTTGCGCCATAGAGTGACGGCACTGGAGAGGATCAGCAGCAACCAACCGATGGAGTTCTGAACTGACTCATCGTCCAGCTTGCTCAGCTGTGTGCGTAATTCCGGACCCATTGCCCGCAGTTTTGCGGTTTCCGTGGCAACCCGCTTCTTCACCTCATCGGGTAGCAGGTGATCAGCGGCACTGTTGGCTAAGCCCTTGCCTGCGGCTTTATAGGCGCTGGAAGCGGCGGCGAAGATGTTGCCAAACGATGCAAGGGGATCATTCTTGAATTGATCAACTGCCGCACTCGCTTGTGCGCTGGCCGCTTTTAGATCGCCCTTGGCGTCGAGCTTGCCATTGGCCACCGTATCGAGGCCTTTGGCAATTTCGTTGATGACTTCCTCACCCAGCTTGCCAGCGTCCGCCAGAATCCCCGGCAGCTTGCCTTTGGCCTGCTCAACGAAATCGTCGAGCGTGCCGATGATGGACTCGTTCAAATGCCCGATCAGGATCTCGATGACCGACGAACTGATCAGCATCTTACTGCTGGCCCTCATCTCCTGACGTACCAGAAACAGTGTTGGGCGCAACGTCATACGGGCTGCTGCCATCGCCGGTGGCAGCGGCAAAACACCGATCAGGTTGATGCCCAGACTGGCCCAAGCCAGCAAATCACGCTTCTGGGCATTCGACAGCGTGACGATGTCACCCAGCGCATCGACCAGCGCCATGATGTTGCCCACCACGGGTAAGGCGCCGGCGACGTTCTTGATCCGGTCGAGAGTGACCACCCCACCACTGGCGGATTGAAGCCAGGCATCGAACGTTGCCGCACCGCTGGCAACGTCCTGAATGTCGATGGCGTTCAGTGGAACGATAGCAACCTGAGGTTCACGTTTTACGATTTCAGTGGTCATGACAGCATCTCACCCGGCAACAAGGCCTGGGCTTTGCGGACAAAAATTGAAGACCTCAACGAGCGGGCGACAGCAAGCCGCCTCTCAGAGGTGCGGATCAAAGTGAAAAAACGGGATTAGCTGACGACCGCGCCTTTCGGGCTACTGGCGATCAGTGCGGCCCCGCAGGCGGTTTTCATGCCGTCCAGTGCGATGGGTGTGCCATCGACGGTGTAAGTGCTGCTGCCCTCGGCAATCGGGAAAACCCCTTTGCACAGCGGGCAGCTGACCTTGTGACCGACCCCGGCAATCGGCTTGCCGTTGAGGTCGGTGCGGGAGAAGGCTTCGAGGACCTTGCCACCGTGCGTGGTGGAGTCGCCCAAGCGAATTGCGTCTTTCATTACGTCATTCCTTTGACCGAGGGTGGCTGGCTCGGCGAGCTACCCTGTCTTTCCTGCCTGCGTTCAGCACGCGTTAGTGCCGATTTGATATCAAAATCCGTGCCAGCCACTATATGGCCATTACGCTGTAAGGGTTTGCGTCCTGTGCCTTAGAGATAAATCGTTTTTTGCTGTGGGAAACCGTCTCAAAGTGCGCAAGAAGTTGCGCAGTGCTGCGCAACTTCTTGCGCACTCGGCTACAGGGGCCGTGTAACAAGGGCTACAGGCGAGTGGCGGGCGTTTTTTCGAAGACCGGTGCGCAACAAGTTGCGCAGTTGGGCGGCTGATCGATTTCTGACAAAGCGATGTTGATTGCACTGACCTCATCGCGAACAGGCGAAGGCCGGCAGTGGATCTTCAGCAGGTTCGAGGTCTGTTTCGGAGTATCCTGCGCGTTCTGAATACGGACGCTTTTTCCATGCTGGTGATTTCCAACAACGTGCATCTGCCGGATGCCGAGATCGAACTGACAGCCATCCGCGCCCAGGGCGCCGGTGGGCAGAACGTCAACAAGGTCTCCAGTGCCGTGCACCTGCGCTTCGACATTCCGGCCTCGTCCCTGCCCGAGTTCTACAAGGAGCGGTTGCTGGCGCTGCGCGACAGTCGCATCACCAGCGATGGCGTGTTGATCATCAAGGCCCAGCAATACCGCACGCAGGAAGCCAACCGCGCCGATGCGCTGGAGCGTCTGGTCGAGCTGATTCTCAGCGCGACCAAAGTCGAAAAGAAACGCCGTCCAACCAAGCCGACCCTCGGTTCAAAAAAGCGTCGACTCGAATCGAAAACCAAGCGCGGCAGTATCAAGGCCGGACGCGGCAAGGTGGATTTTTAGTCTTCGCGGTACTTCGCCGTGTGTTTGTACAAATACACGCTAAGCGCCAATCCACTTAGCGAGGCGAGGGCGGCGAAGAGGAAGATCGAGGCAAAACCGAATCCCGCCGCAATCGCCCCGGCCAATGGCCCGGTGATCCCCAGCGACAAGTCGATGAACAGCGAATACGCGCCAACCGCTGCGCCGCGACTGGAGGCCGGCACCAGATTTACTGCTTCCACACCCAGCGCCGGGAATACCAGCGAGAAACCGAAACCGCTCAGTGCCGCGCCGGCCAGCGCCCAATGCGCGTCCGGCGCCAGCCACAACAGCAGCAGCCCCAGGGTTTCTACCGACAGGCAGGCGATCGCTACGCGGAAGCCGCCGAGGCGATTGATCAGGTTGCCGAACAGCAGGCGCGCACCGATGAAGCTGGCGCCGAACAGGCTCAGGCACAGCACCGCGTTGTCCCAATGCTGTGTCGCGTAATACAGGGTGATGAAGGTGGCGATGGTGCCAAAGCCGATCGAGCCCAGCGCCAGTCCGCAACCGTGGGGGAAGACGCGGCCGAGCACGTGCATGAACGGCAGACGTTCGCCGGCGACAATCGGCGCGGCGGTTTTCGGCCACGCCAGCAGCAAGCCCAGTGCTGCCAGCAGAATGATGCTGACGCCCATGCTCCACAGCCCCAACTGGCCGACCAGCCACACCCCGAACGGCGCGCCGACCGCCAGTGCGCCGTAACTGGCGATGCCGTTCCACGAAATCACTTTGGCGGTGTTCGCCGCGCCGACCCGGCCGATGCCCCAGCCAATCGAACCGGAACCGACCAGGCTTTCCGCGCTGCCCAGCACCAGGCGGCCGATCAACAGGCTGATCAGGCTGAGCATGGGCAGATTCGGGGTCCAGGCCGAAATCAGCATGAACACACCGCTCAAGCCACAACCGGCCAGCCCGATCATCACCGCACGTTTGCTGCCCTGGTTGTCGATGATCTTGCCGGCGTACGGGCGGCTGAGCAGGGTGGCCAGGTATTGCACGCTGATCACCAGGCCGGCGACCACCGCGCCAAAGCCCAAATCGCTGTGGACATAGCCCGGCAGCACTGCGAGCGGAATACCGATGTTCAGGTAGCCGATAAAGGTGAAGAGGACGATGGAAACGACTTGCAGCGTGACCGCCAGGGGGCGCTGGGGTTGTGGCATAGAGGACGACATGGGAAACGATCCACGGCAAAGCAGGATTAGATAGGCTGCTTATGATAGCGGCGCGGACGACGCTGAGGTGGGCAACAGTAAAACTATTTGCAGGGTGCTGGCATCAGGACTTGGCCGGGGCGACCAGTTGCGTGGTGACCAGGGCGGCGAGGGCATTTTCTTCGCTGCCGAAACGGGCGAGCAGGGCGGCGCGTTTTTCCGGGGAGAGGCGGTTCCAGATCTCGATCATTTTCTCGGTCGCGCCGATCAGGACGGCGGCTTGGCTTTCGGAGAATTCGTCGGTCATGGCGGGCTCGGATTCAGGCAGTGTGGAAAGCGCATGTTAGCGCTTTCCACACGGTCTGTACGGCGGGTTTTACTCGTCGTTGTCGGCCGGGCGGTTGTCAACGGCTTCTTTCGGCTCGGGCTGTTGGGCTCCGGCTTGCTGCGTGGTCGTCTGCTCAGGTACGTGCAGGCTTGGGAAGGGGAGATTAGGAATCTCGTGCATGGTTGCGCTCCTCGCTAAGTCTGTTGATAGATCTGGTAGATCCGCGCTTCTTGAAAGCCTGCGCAGGATACAGCAGGAAAAATGACAATCAGACTTTTAATTCAAATTAATGCGACAGATGGCCGCAGGGGGAGGGCAAAAGCAAAAGGTCACCGCAAAAACAACGGTAGGAGTGAGCCTGCTCGCGATTGCGGTGTGTCAGCCAGCATTTAAGTTGACTGATACACCGCCATCGCGAGCAGGCTCACTCCTACAGGGGGGGCGGTATTACTTGCAGACGTTGGCGATGGCTTCGGCCAGCAAGGCGAGACGCGTGGCGTCGATGCCGGCGACGTTGGCCCGGCCCGAGCTGACCATGTACACGCTGTGCTGCTCACGCAATTGTTTCACTTGCTCCGGCGACAGGCCGGTGTAGGAAAACATCCCGCGCTGCACGCCAATGTGCGCAAAGTGCTCACGCAAACCGTGTGGCTCCAGCGCTTCGACCAGACCGCTGCGCAACTGGGCGATGCGCAAACGCATGGCTTCCACTTCGTCGGCCCAGCGCGCTTTCAGCTCCGGGTCGGCGAGGATGGTCGCGACCACCGCCGCGCCGTGATCCGGTGGCGTCGACCACAGGTTGCGAGCGATGTTGGCCAACTGGCTGCGGATGTCGATGAGCTTGTCGGCGGTTTTCGCGCAGACGATCAGCGCACCGGTGCGGTCGCGGTAAAGGCCGAAGTTCTTCGAGCATGAACTGGTGATCAGCAACTCGGGCACTTCGGCGGCGAACAGTCGGGTCGACCACGCATCCTGCTCCAGCCCGTCGCCAAAGCCCTGATAGGCGAAGTCGATCAGCGGCAGCAGATTACGACTGCGCACCACGTCGAGCACGCGTTGCCAGTCGTCATGGCTCAGGTCGAAACCGGTCGGGTTGTGGCAGCACGCATGCAGCAGCACCACATCGCCTTTCGGCACTTCGTTAAGCACGGCGAGCATGGCGTCGACGTCGAGGCGGTTGTCGCTGCCCACATACGGGTAGTGACTGACCTTGACCCCGGCGGTGGCGAAAATCGTTTCGTGGATCGGCCAGGTCGGGTTGCTCAGCCACACGCCCTTGCCCGGCAGGCATTGGGCGATGAAGTCGGCCGCCAGACGCAGGGCCCCGGTGCCGCCCGGCGTCTGGGTGGCGCCGGCACGTTGTGCGGCGATCAGCTTCGAGTCGGCGCCGAGCACCAGCTCATTGATGACCTTGCCGAACAACGGATTGCCGTGACCGCCGATGTAGGTCTTGGTGTCCTGGCTTTCGACCAGGCGCGCCTCGGCGATTTTCACCGCTTCGGGGATCGGCGTCAGGCCCTGGGCATCCTTGTAGACGCCAACGCCGAGGTCGAACTTGCGCGGATTGCTGTCCTGCGCATAGGCCTCCATCAAACCGAGGATCGGGTCGCCGGGTACCCGGCCGATGGCGTCGAAGTGCATTACTTGCGTCCTTCTGCGGTCTTGGCCACTTCGTCAGTGCGTGCAGCCATGATGAAGTCGTTGCGGTGCAGGCCCTTGATCGAGTGGCTCCACCAGGTCACGGTGACTTTGCCCCACTCGGTCAGCAGGCCCGGGTGGTGACCCTCGGCCTCGGAGATTTCGCCGACTGCGTTGGTGAACGCCAGTGCATGCTTGAAGTTCTTGAACAGGAAGACCTTCTCCAGTTGCATGATGCTGTCGCGCACTTCGATGTTCCAGTCAGGGATCTGCTTGATCAGGATCGGCAGTTCTTCATCGCTGACTTGTGGCGCATCGGCGCGGCAGGCTTCGCAGTGGGCTTGGTTCAAAGTGGACATGATGTATTCCTGAAATCGAGAGTGTTTTTTTTATTAAAGCTTTTGAGCTGTCAATGCCGTCACGCTAAACCAAAGTGGCGGCGACGGACAGGCTCAATTGTCAGCAAAAGTCGCGGTTCACGCGGCTTTCGGTTTCGGCGGAAATTTCGGCGCGTGCAGACCCAGCTGCATGCCTTGCTTGACCATGGCCATGATGTCTTCATGGGCCACGTCGAACAGGCGCTTGAGGTTCGGCAGGACAAAGTACAACGGCTGCAGGATGTCGATGCGATACGGCGTGCGCATGGCTTCCAGCGGATCGAACGGCTGATGCTCAGGCTCGTCCGACAGGCAATAAACGGTCTCTTTCGGCGAGGACAGGATGCCGCCGCCGTAGATGCGTTTGCCTTGCGGGGTGTCGACCAGGCCAAACTCGATGGTCATCCAGTACAGGCGCGCCAGATACACGCGCTCTTCCTTGGTGGCCTGCAGGCCGAGCTTGCCGTAGGTGTGGGTGAATTCGGCGAACCACGGGTTGGTCAGCAGCGGGCAGTGGCCGAAGATCTCGTGGAAAATGTCTGGCTCTTGCAGGTAGTCCAGCTCTTCGCGGGTGCGAATGAAGGTGGCCACCGGAAACTGTTTGCTGGCGAGCAATTCGAAAAAGGTCTGGAAGGGGATCAGCGCCGGGACGCGGGCGACCTGCCAGCCGGTGGTCTCGCCGAGCACTTTGTTGATCTCGCCCAGTTGCGGAATGCGGTCGTGTGGCAGACCGAGTTTCTCGATACCGTCCAGGTACTCCTGGCAAGCACGCCCTTCGATCACTTTCAGCTGGCGAGTGATCAGCGTATTCCACACCGCGTGTTCTTCGGCGGGGTAGTCGATAAAACCTTGCGCATCGGGCTCGCGGGCCACGTATTGCGTCTGCTTCATACTGCTCTCCTGCTAGGGGAATTCGTTCTTGTTATGTCCAGCGATGGATTCAGGATTACCCGAGAGCGCATTGATGTGCAGCAGGTTGAAACGCCTCTGCGTAGGAAATTTCTCTTTAAATCGTAAAATAATCGTTACGCTTTGCAGGATAACTCGCGTTTACGGTCATTAGTGGGTTTGAAAAGGTCGATGGCTGTCACATAATCTTGACAACTATCTGCGCGCCTCGACAGAAAAGTCTGGCGCAGTCCCCCTGTAGGAGTGAGCCTGCTCGCGAAAGCGGTGTGTCATTCACCTTCAGTACAGCCTGATAAACCGCTATCGCGAGCAGGCTCACTCCTACAGGTTCTTTATCGTTTATTCGGACGATTTTTATGCGCATCAAAGTCCATTGCCAGAACCGCATCGGCATCCTGCGCGACATTCTCAACTTGCTGGTCGCCTACGGGATCAACGTGGCGCGCGGTGAAGTGGGTGGCGAGCATGGCAACGCGATCTATCTGCATTGCCCGAACCTGATCAACATCCAGTTTCAGGCGCTGCGGCCGAAGTTCGAGGCGATTGCCGGGGTGTTTGGTGTCAAGCGTGTCGGTTTGATGCCGAGCGAGCGTCGGCACATGGAATTGAATGCCTTGCTCGGTGCGCTGGAGTTTCCGGTGTTGTCGATCGACATGGGCGGCTCGATTGTCGCCGCCAACCGTGCGGCGGCGCAGTTGCTCGGGGTGCGCGTCGATGAGGTGCCGGGGATACCGCTGTCGCGTTATGCCGAAGATTTCGACCTGCCGGAACTGGTGCGCGCCAACAAGTCGCGCATCAATGGCATGCGGGTCAAGGTCAAGGGCGGCATCTTTCTGGCTGATATCGCGCCGCTGCAATCGGAGCATGACGACAGCGAAGCGATGGCCGGCGCGGTGCTGACACTGCACCGTGCCGACCGGGTTGGCGAGCGTATCTACAACGTACGCAAACAGGAGTTGCGCGGCTTCGACAGCATCTTCCAGAGCTCGAAAGTGATGGCGGCGGTGGTGCGTGAAGCCCGGCGCATGGCGCCGCTGGATGCGCCGCTGTTGATCGAAGGCGAGACCGGCACCGGCAAAGAGTTGCTGGCGCGTGCCTGCCATCTCGCCAGCCCGCGTGGGCAATCGCCGTTGATGGCGCTCAATTGCGCCGGCTTGCCGGAGTCCATGGCCGAGACCGAGCTGTTCGGTTACGGGCCGGGCGCGTTCGAAGGGGCGCGCGCCGAAGGCAAGCTCGGCCTGCTGGAACTGACGGCGGGCGGTACGCTGTTTCTCGATGGCGTTGGCGAGATGAGCCCGCGCCTTCAAGTGAAACTGCTGCGCTTTTTGCAGGACGGTTGCTTCCGGCGGGTCGGCAGCGATGAAGAGGTGTATCTGGATGTGCGGGTGATCTGCGCGACTCAGGTGGACTTGTCCGAACTGTGCGCACGCGGCGAGTTTCGCCAGGATCTGTATCACCGTTTGAATGTGCTGTCGCTGCACATCCCGCCCTTGCGCGAATGCCTCGACGGGTTGACGCCACTGGTGGAGCACTTCCTCGATCAGGCCAGTCGGCAGATCGGTTGCTCGCTGCCGAAACTGGCGCCGGCGGCGATGGATCGTCTCAGTCATTACCATTGGCCGGGTAACGTGCGGCAGTTGGAGAACGTGCTGTTCCAGGCGGTTTCGCTGTGCGAGGGCGGCACGGTGAAGGCTGAGCATATTCGCCTGCCGGATTACGGTGTGCGTCAGCCGCTTGGCGATTTCTCGCTTGAAGGTGGTCTGGACGAGATTGTCGGGCGTTTCGAAAAAGCGGTGCTGGAGCGACTGTATTCCGAACATCCAAGCAGCCGGCAGTTGGGCAAGCGGCTGGGGGTTTCGCACACCACGATTGCCAACAAGCTGCGCGAATATGAAGTGGGCAAAGACCCCGAAAACTAACAGCAATGCTGTGGTTTTAAGCGCTTTTGTGGCGAGGGGATTTATCCCCGATCGGCTGCGTAGCAGTCGCAAAACCTACGAATGAGGTCGTCCTGAAGGAAAAGCGGGGCGGCTTCGCCACCCATCGGGGGATAAATCCCCTCACCACAAGTTCTCCTTCAGCCGCAGAGATCGGGATTGCCGCCAAGCGGCATAACACCGCCGGTTTTTCGACTTCGATACATTTCAAGTTTCCCCTCTGATTCCCTCAAGTCCTTTGTTTATCGGGCTGCCAGCCGCCAGAAAAAAGTTGGTCTGCAAATTGCTTATGGCTCAGCAGTACAGCGGTGGGCGGCAAACGTCCGGCATGCAGAGGAAAGAGTGTGGACAAGTACCTTTATGTGGCAATGACCGGCGCCAGCCAGAACGCACTGGCGCAAAAGGCCCATGCCAACAACCTGGCGAACATCTCCACCAACGGTTTTCAGCGCGACCTGGAGCAGGCGCGTTCGATGCCGGTGTTCGGTGACAGCTTTCCGGCGCGTGCCTTTGCCATGAGCGAACGCCCGGCCACGGATTTCACCCCGGGCTCGCTGGTACAGACCGGCCGTGACCTCGATGTCGCCGTCACCGGCAATGGCTGGATCGCCGTGCAGAACCCGAACGGCGGCGAAAGCTACGTGCGCACCGGCAGCCTCAACGTCGACGCCCTCGGCGTGCTGCGCGCCGGCAACGGCATGCCGGTGATGGGCAATGGCGGTCCGATCGCCGTGCCGCCCGAGCAGCAGATCGAAGTCGGCGAAGACGGCACCATCAGTATTCGTGCGATGGGCGAAGGCCCGCGCGTCATGGCGGAAGTCGACCGGATCAAGCTGGTCAACCCGGACATCAAGAACATGAACAAGGGCCTCGACGGCTCGATTTACACCAAGGACGGCCAGCCTGCGCCGGCCGACGCCAACGTCAAACTGGTGTCGGGTTTCCTCGAGTCGAGCAACGTCAACGCCGTGGAAGAAATGACTTCGGTGCTGGCCCTGGCCAAGCAGTTCGAATTGCACGTCAAGATGATGAACACCGCCAAAGACGACGACCAGGCCATGGCTCGGGTCTTGCAGATCAGCTAATTATCAGAACGTCGCGCCGTAAAACAGGCGCACGAGGAGAATCGAATGCTTCCGGCTCTATGGGTTGCCAAAACCGGTCTGTCCGCCCAGGACACCAACCTGACCACCATTTCCAACAACCTGGCGAACGTCTCGACCACGGGTTTCAAACGTGACCGCGCCGAGTTCCAGGACCTGCTGTATCAGATCAAGCGTCAGCCAGGCGCCCAGTCGACCCAGGACAGCGAACTGCCGTCCGGTCTGCAGGTGGGTACCGGTGTGCGCATCGTCGGCACGCAGAAAAACTTCACCGCCGGCAGCCTGCAAACCACCGAGCAGCCGCTGGACATGGCCATCGACGGTCGTGGTTTCTTCCAGATCCTGCAGCCGGACGGCACCACGTCCTACACCCGTGACGGTACGTTCCACCTCGATTCCAATGGCCAGATCGTCAACGCCAGCGGTTTCGCCCTGGAACCGGCCATCGTCATTCCGAACGATGCCCAGACCTTCACCGTAGGCCGCGACGGCACCGTGTCGATCACCATTGCCGGCAACCCGGCGTCCCAGGTGATCGGCAACCTGCAAACCGCCGACTTCATCAACCCGGCCGGTCTGCAAGCGGTGGGCAACAACCTGTTCCTGGAAACCGCCGCTTCCGGTGCGCCGCAAGTCGGTACCCCGGGCCTGAACGGTTTCGGCACCATGCTGCAGAACACTCTGGAAACCTCGAACGTCAGCACTGTTGAGGAGATGGTCAACATGATCACCACTCAGCGCGCCTACGAGATGAACTCCAAAGTGATCTCCACCGCCGACCAGATGCTCTCGTTCGTAACGCAGAATCTGTAATCCAGTCTATGAGGCGGCCATGAGGCCGCCAGCAACACCGTGAGGTAGGGTCATGAAACGCTTCGTATCTGTTCTGGCATTGGGTGGGGTCGTCTCGCTCGCGGGCTGCGTCGCGCCGACGCCCAAGCCCAATGACCCTTACTACGCCCCGGTGTTGCCGCGCACGCCATTGCCGGCTGCGGCCAACAACGGCTCGATCTATCAGGCCGGCTTCGAGCAGAACCTGTACAGCGACCGCAAGGCGTTCCGCGTCGGTGACATCATCACCATCACGCTGAACGAGAAGACTCAGGCGAGCAAGAACGCCAACTCGCAAGTGGCCAAGAACAGCAAGACCGGCATCGGCCTGACGTCGTTGTTCGGCGGCAGCGGTACCACCAACAACCCGTTGGGCGGTAACGACCTGAGCCTGGACGTCGGCTACAGCGGCGACCGTGCGACCAAAGGCGACAGCAAGGCGGCGCAGGGCAACACCCTGACCGGTTCGATCACCGTGACCGTGGCTGACGTGCTGCCCAACGGCATCATCGCCGTGCGCGGCGAGAAGTGGATGACCCTCAACACCGGCGACGAGTTGGTGCGGATCGCAGGTCTGGTGCGCGCTGATGACATTGCCACCGACAACACCGTGTCGTCGACCCGTGTCGCCGATGCGCGTATCACCTACTCGGGCACCGGTTCGTTTGCCGATGCGAGTCAGCCAGGCTGGTTCGACCGTTTCTTCCTCAGCCCGCTGTTCCCTTTCTAGGTGGCGACTTTGAATTTCAAGAGCCTCATGCTGGCTGCGGCCCTGTTGTCCGCAGCCTTTGGTGCCCACGCCGAGCGGCTGAAAGATATCGCCAGCATTTCCGGCGTGCGTTCCAACCAGTTGATCGGTTACGGCCTGGTGGTCGGGCTTAACGGCACCGGCGACCAGACGACACAGACCCCGTTCACCCTGCAGACCTTCAACAACATGCTCTCGCAGTTCGGCATCAAGGTGCCGCCGGGATCGGGCAACGTGCAGTTGAAAAACGTTGCGGCGGTGTCGGTAAGTGCCGATCTGCCGGCGTTCGCCAAACCGGGTCAGCAGGTCGACATCACCGTGTCGTCCATCGGTAACTCCAAGAGCCTGCGCGGCGGCACCCTGTTGCTGACCCCGCTCAAGGGTATCGACGGTAACGTCTACGCCATCGCTCAGGGCAACCTGGTGGTCGGTGGTTTCGACGCCGAAGGGCGCGACGGTTCGAAGATCACCGTCAACGTTCCGTCGGCCGGTCGTATTCCCGGCGGTGCTTCGGTCGAGCGTTCGGTGCCGAGCGGTTTCAACCAGGGCAACAGCCTGACGCTGAACCTCAACCGTTCCGACTTCACCACCGCCAAGCGCATCGTCGACAAGATCAACGACATGCTCGGCCCTGGCGTGGCGCAAGCCATCGACGGCGGTTCGATCCGCGTCACTGCACCGCTTGATCCGAGCCAGCGCGTCGACTACCTGTCGATCCTGGAAAACCTTGAGGTCGATCCGGGCCAGGCCGTGGCGAAAGTCATCATCAACTCGCGTACTGGCACCATCGTCATCGGCCAGAACGTGAAGGTCTCGCCGGCCGCCGTGACCCACGGCAGCCTGACCGTGACCATCACCGAAGACCCGATCGTCAGCCAGCCAGGTCCGTTGTCCAACGGCCAGACCGCCGTCGTGCCGCGTTCGCGGGTCAATGCCCAGCAAGAAGCCAAGCCGATGTTCAAGTTCGGTCCGGGCACCACCCTCGACGAGATCGTGCGGGCGGTGAACCAGGTCGGCGCGGCACCGGGTGACTTGATGGCCATTCTTGAAGCACTGAAACAGGCCGGCGCGTTGCAAGCCGACCTGATCGTGATCTGAGGCCGACACTCATGGATATGCGCAAGAGCGGTCTGGTCAGCAGCAACGATTCGGGTTCGTACTCGGACCTCAATCGCCTGAACCAGCTCAAGGTCGGTGACAAGAACAGCGATGCGAACATGCGCAAAGTGGCGCAGGAATTCGAATCGCTGTTCCTCGGTGAAATGCTCAAGTCGATGCGTTCGGCCACTGAAGCGCTGGGCCAGGACAACCCGCTCAACACGCCGGCAGCCAAGCAGTATCAGGAAATGTACGACCAGCAATTGGCGGTGTCGTTGTCGCGCGAGGGCGGTGGTATTGGCCTGGCCGACGTGTTGATGCGCCAGATGTCGAAGAACAAACCGATGGCGCCGGGTGAGGCTGCAGCGGCGTCCGCCGCCAAGCAGGAAGAAGCCAAAGCCAAGGCTGCCGCCGTGGTCACACCGGTGGCTGCTGGCACTGTCGCCACCCACGGGCCGTTGTCACGCCTCAATGGCGAACGTCCGTTGTGGGCATCGCGTTCGGTGAATGCGCCGAACACCGATATTTCTCACCGTAATGACATGGCGCTGATCAACCAGCGTCGTCTGGCCTTGCCGCCGAAACTGGCCGATCGGTTGCTGGCCGGTCTGGTGCCGTCGGCCACGCCGACCGCCGCCAGTCAATTGCCGCAACGCGCCGCGACCGCCGCCACGACCGGCGCCGGACCGCTGTACAACGGCGACTGGCTGGCACGTGCCGAAAACGAAAAAGCCTCCGGCGGGTCGATGCAGGTCTATGGCCGCGCAATGGCGCAGATTCCCTTGGCGCCGGCGAAAAAAGCCTTCAGTTCTGCCGACGAATTCGTCAACACCATGCTGCCGATGGCCAAGGAAGCCGCCGACCGTATCGGCGTCGATCCGCGCTATCTGGTGGCGCAGGCGGCATTGGAAACCGGTTGGGGCAAATCGGTCATGCGCGCCCAGGATGGCAGCAGCAGCCACAACCTGTTTGGTATCAAGGCCAGCAGTAACTGGAAGGGCGATTCGGCCCGGGCGATCACCAGCGAATTCCGCAACGGGGAGATGGTCAAGGAGACGGCCGAGTTCCGTTCCTACGCTTCGTACAAGGACAGCTTCCACGATCTGGTGACTTTGCTGCAGAGCAATAATCGCTATCAAGATGTGCTGAAGTCGGCCGATAACCCAGAACAGTTTGTACGCGAGTTGCAAAAGGCCGGTTACGCCACCGACCCGAACTACGCGAGCAAGATTTCGCAGATTGCCAAGCAGATGAACGTTAACCAGAACTACGCTGCGGCGGGCGTTTCGACAACGCCTCTATAAAACATACAGTAAGGTTTGAACCATGAGTTTGCTCAACATCGGGATGTCGGGTTTATCCGCTAGCCAATCTTCTTTGATGGTGACGGGCAACAACATTGCCAACGTCGATACGGCCGGGTACTCGCGCCAGCAAACCGTGCAGAATTCAAAAGGCTCGATTCAGAGTGGCAATCTCTGGATCGGCACCGGTACCACCCTGGCTGACGTGCGCCGGGTGTACAACAGCTACATTGATGCCCAGTTGCAGACCACCACTTCGCTCAACAGCGATGCCGCGGCGTACCTGGGTCAGGTCACCCCGCTGGACAAGTTGCTGTCCGACAGTGGCACCGGCCTCAATGGTGCACTGACCAAGTTCTTCGCCTCGGTGCAGAACGTCAACGCCAAGCCGGGTGACGATGCTTCGCGGCAGTTGCTGCTCAGCGATGCGCAGGCCCTGAGCGCTCGCTTCAACTCGGTTTCCAGTCAGTTGAACGCGCAGAACCAGGACATCAACGGCAACCTGTCGAGCATGGCCGATCAGGTCAACAAACTGGCGTCCACCGTGGCCCAGTTGAACCAGAAGATTTCCGAAATTTCCAACGCCGGCGGCCAGCCCAACGAACTGCTCGACGCGCGCAACGAGACCATTCGCCAGCTGTCCACCTTCACCGGTGCGCAGGTGGTCGAGCGTGGCGGCAACATGGACATCTACCTGGGCAACGGTCAGCCGTTGGTCATGGGTGGCACCGCCAGCAAACTGGAAGTCACGCCAACCAAGGCCGACCCGTCGCGCATGGGCATCCAGATCAACAATGGTTCGACTTCCATCGACATCACCTCGGGCATTACCGGTGGTGAAATCGGCGGTCTGCTGCGTTATCGCAGCACCGTGCTGGACCCGGCGATGAACGAACTGGGCCGCGTCGCGCTGGTCGTTGCCGATCAGATGAACTCGATTCAGGGCCAGGGCATCGACAAGAACGGTGACTTCGGCGGCAACCTGTTCAACAGCATCAACACCGCGGCCAGCATGGCTTCGCGCAGCACCGCTACCATTGGCAACAGTGCCGGTTCCGGCAACTTCGATGTGAGCATCAAAGACTCCGGCAAACTGACCATCAACGATTACAAGGTGACCTTCACCAGCGCCACGGACTACACCGTGCAGCGGCTGCCGGAAGGCACTGCGATGGGCGCGTTCAGCACCACCACCACCCCGGCTCCGGTGATCGACGGCTTCTCTCTGAATCTCACTGGCGGCACGGCAGCGGCGGGCGACACGTTCAAGATCACCCCGACCCGCAATGCCGCAGCCAACATCAAGACCGAGATGACCGACTCCAAGCGTCTGGCCATCGCCGCTCCGTTGGGCGCCGCCATTGCTCCGGGAGGCAGCGGCACGCTGACTATTCCGGCCAGCGGTCAGCCGACCCTGACCACCAAGTTCGACATCTACGACCCGACCACCACCACTGCGATGCAGAACGGCATGAAGTACTCGACGCCGGTCAAAGTGGTGTTTGGTGATCCGTCGGCAGATGGCACCAGCCAGGGCTATCAACTGCTGGACGCCAAGGGTGGCGTGCTCAGCAGCGGCACCATCAAGCCGGGCCAGACCAACACCCTGAGCCTGAGCATTCCGCTCAAGGACTCGACCGGTGCGGCGATTCCACCGGCGCCCGCCACTCAGTACACCGTCAATTTCGACATGACCGTTGCCGGTTCGCCAGGCAAGGGCACGGCGGTCAACGTCAGCCTCAGCCAGCCGGGCACGCTGGACAACCGCAACGGCGGTGTCCTCGCTGACCTGCAGACCAAACAAACCGTCGACACCGGCTCTGCCAGCAAAGGCATTTCGCTGACCGATGCTTACGGCAAACTGGTCGAAGGCGTCGGTGCCAAAGCCGCTCAGGGCAAGCTCGACAGTGCCGCCACCGATGCGATTCTGGCCAACGCCAAGGGCGCCCGTGACTCGCTGTCCGGTGTCGACCTCGACGAAGAGACCGGCAACCTGGTCAAGTTCCAGCAGTACTACACCGCGTCCTCGCAGATCATCAAGGCTGCGCAGGAAACCTTCAGCACACTGATCAACAGTCTTTAAGGAGTCGTAAACCATGCGCATTTCTACTGGCCAGTTTTACGAGTCCTCGGCAGCCAACTACCAGAAAAACTTCGCCAACGTGGTCAAGAGCAGCGAAGAGGCGAGCAGCCTGGTTCGCGTCAACACCGCGGCAGACGATCCGGTGGGTGCCTCGCGTCTGCTGCAATTGGGTCAGCAGGCTTCGATGCTCGATCAGTACGAAGCCAACGCCACCACGATCAAAGGCACTCTGGGTACCGCTGAAGCGGTGATGACCAGCATCAACAACGTGCTGCAGCGTGCCAAAGAGCTGGCCGTGAGTGCCGGCAACGCCGGTTACACGGACTCCGACCGCCAGGCGACTGCCTCCGAGCTCGGTCAGATCGAAGAGCAACTGCTCAGCCTGATGAACAGCAAGGACGAGAACGGCAAATACATTTTCGCCGGCTCCAAGGGCGACACCGTGCCGTTCACGCGCAATGACGATGGCACCTACGCCTACAACGGCGATCAGGTGACCCTCGACCTGGCCATTGGCGACAACATGAAAATGGCCACCAACACCACCGGCTGGGAAGCCTTCCAGCAAGCCGTCAATACCAGCCGCAGCCAGGTCACCATGACGGCGCCGGCGGTCAATGACAACCGTGTGGTGCTGTCCAACGGTCAGGTGTCGTCGAATGTCAGTTACAACAGCAAGTTCCGCAGTGGCGAACCGTACAGCGTGTCGTTCGTCAGCGGCACTCAACTGAAGATCACGGACTCGGCCGGTAACGATGTCACTGCCGAAGCCAGCCAGGGTGGCGCGTTCGATCCGGCAAGCACGGCTGGTCAAACGGTAAGCTTTCGCGGCGTAGACCTGACGCTGAACATCAACCTGCAAGCGGGCGACGTACCGGGCACCGTTCTGCCAGGTCATACGTTCACCCTCGCGGCCAAGCCTGATACCTTCACCGGTACCCGCAGCCCGGGTAACCCGTCGTCGGCGCAGATCACCGGCAGCAGCGTGACCAACTCCACGGACTACAAGGCCAGTTTCCCGACCGGTTCGGCGGTGATGAAATTTACCAGTGCTACCGCCTTCGATCTGTACGCCGCGCCGTTGACTGCCGACAGCAAACCGGTGTCGAGCGGCACCGTGGTCGCCGGCGTCGCCACTGCATCGGGTGTGAGCTTCAACATCAGCGGTACGCCGGCGGCCAACGATCAGTTCAGCATTGCCGTCAACACGCACGAAACCCAGAACATTCTGGACAGCGTGAACCAGTTGAAAAACGTGCTCAACACGCCAACCAACGGCAATGCCCTGGCGATCCAGCAGTTGCAGGCCGGTCTGGCTTCCGGTCTGGGCAACCTCGCCAGCGGTACCGATCAGCTGTCCAGCGCGATCAGTTCGGTCGGTGGTCGTGGCTCGTCGCTGATGACCCAGAGTGATACCAATCAGTCGCTGGTACTGGCTAACGCACAGACACAATCGTCGATCCGCGATTCCGATCCGGCCGAAGTCATGACCCGTCTGACCCTGCAGCAAACCATGTTGCAGGCTTCGCAACTGGCCTTCAGCAAGATTGCGCAACTGGGCTTGTTCAACAAGATCTGAGTCTGTGCCTGTCGAGCTGCCAACCGTCTTTTCCTAAGCGGTTACGGGGTTCCTGCCTGAAGAGGGCAGGAACCCGCCGCTCGAGAGTTTCCCGTCGTGAATCAACACCCCCTCGTCAGTATCGTCATCCCCGCCTTCAATCCGCGCTTCTTCGATCAGGCGCTGATGAGTGCGCTCGCGCAGACGTACGAAAACGTCGAGATCGTCATATGCGATGACTCGGCCGATGAACGGATTCGTGAGATCGTCGAGTCCTTCGCCGAGCCGGCCCATCCTATCCGTTACCTGCGCAATCCGCAGCGACTGGGCTTGCAGAAGAACCTGCTGCGCTGCGTCGAAGCGGCGCGGGGCGAGTTCATCAAGGTGTTGTGCGATGACGATCGGCTGTTTGCACCAAGCATCGCATTACAGGCGCAGGCACTGATCGAGCATGCCGATGCCAATCTGGTGTTCGCCCTGCGCATGCTCAGCGACGCCGGCAACTTCCTTTTGCCGCCGCGGGTCGAGAACTGCCGTTTCAGCCCGAACGATGCCTTGTTCAAAGGCGATGACATGCTGGCGATCTTCGAATCGACGCCGCTGAACTTCGTCGGTAATTTCAGTGCGGCACTGATGCGTCGCGCCGATGTGCTGGAACTGCTGCCGGCCTTGATTCAGGAGGGCGCCGGTTTCGTCGCCACGCTCGATTTTGCCTTGTTCGTGTGCTTGATGCGTCGTGGCAATTTTGTCTCGCTCAGCACTGTGCTGAGCACCGAGCGCCTGTATCCGGAGCGTCTGAGCAAGACCCCGGAAATGCTCAAGGCCGCCAAGGTGGAATGGGACTGGCTCAAGCAAATGCTCGCCGCCCGCAGTGGTGAAGCGGCGCCCGCCGCCGGCTGGGTGCGTTACATTGATCTGGCCAATACCGGTGACTTGCCGCACGCCTGGCAGGAGTTGTGCGTAACGCGCATCCTCGGCAACCGCAACACGGTGGTCAGTGGTCGTGTCGGTGCCGAAAGCGAAAGTTACGCCGACTTCTATCGTGAGTGGTTGTCGATTCGCCGCTTCAGCGAGGTCGAGCAACGGCTGATGCCGCAACGCATTGCCAGTTGGCCGATGCGTCCGCAGATCGTGCCGATTGTGATCGACAACGCTGGCGACAGTGCTGCGCTGGCCACGACGTTGCAGAGCATCAAGGCGCAACTCTATCCGGCGCAGGCGGTGGTGGTGCTGTCGGATGCGCAGTGCGAGGCTGATGAGCGCACGCTGCAGTTGCCGTTTCAGGCCGATTGGGCACAACAGCTCAACGCGGTGATCCCGCAACTGGAAGGCACCCACTGGTTTTACCTGTTGCAGGCCGGCGACACCCTGCGTGATTCGGCGCTGCTGATTCTGGCCGAGCGTATCGCCGGCACGCCGGGCTTGTTGTGCGCCTACAGCGACGAAGGCGCGCAAGTCGACGGCGAATCGACCGAACCAGTGTTCAAGCCTGACTTCAACCTCGATCTGATGCGCGCCTATCCGTATGTGGGGCGAGCGCTGGCGTTCGAGCGTCAGCGTTTCATGGCGCTGGGTGGATTTGATCCGGTCCATGGCGAACTGGCGCCGCATGATTTGCTCTGGCGCCTGGTGGAAGAGGCCGGTCCGCAAACCATCGAGCACATTGCCGAGGTCCAGGTGGAATCGAGCCTGACCTACGCGCAATGGCTGTCGCTGCCGCCAGTCATCGACTACAACGCGGCCGTCGTGACGGCGCATCTGCAGCGGATCGGGGTCGATCACCGCATGCGTCATGACGAATTGCCCCTGATCAACCGCATCGACTATCGGCATGCGGCGCGCCCGCAGGTGTCGATCATCATTCAGGCCGGTGATTCGCTGCACGCCTTGCAGCGCTGCACCGAGAGCCTGATCGAGCGCACGGCTTATACCCTTTACGAAATTCTCATCGTCGATGCCGGTGTCACTGATTCGCAGATGCTCGAATGGCTGAGCGCCATGGCCCAGCTCGGGGCGTCGATGTTGCGGGTGTTGCGTTACGCCGGTGACAACAATCCTGCCGCGATCCGCAACTTCGCCGCCGAGCAGTCCCGTGGCGAATATCTGCTGTTGCTTGACGCGCAAGCGGTCATCTGTGAACGCGACTGGCTCGATGAGTTACTCAATCATGCCCAGCGTCCGGAAGTCGCCGTGGTCGGTGCGCGGTTGCTCAGCCCCGAGGGGGCTATCGTCAGCGCGGGCCTGATTCTGGGCCTGGCCGGGCCGGTCGGTGCGCCCTTTGCCGGCGAGGCGGCCAGCAGTCGCGGTTACATGCAGCGTTTACATGTGACGCAGAACTGGAGCGCGGTCAGCAGTCAGTGCCTGATGCTGCGCAAGCAGGTTTTCGAGGAGCTTGGCCGGTTCGATGAGGTGACTTACACCCGTGGCTTGAGTGACGTCGACCTGTGTCTGCGTGCAGGCAAGGAAGGCTATCTGGTGGTCTGGACGCCTTACGCCAGTGTGGTGATCGCGCCGCTGACAGAGGCTGCGCCGGTGATCCTGCCCGAACAGGAGGAAGAGGCGTTCCATCGGCAGTGGATGAGTAAAATCATCAAGGATCCGGCGTACAGCCCGTCGCTCAGTCTCGGCGTGTCGAGCTTCAGTCTGGAACCGTCCCTGCGCAATAACTGGAACCCGTTTTGCAGTCGGGCGTTGCCGCTGATCCTCGGCTTGCCGGTAAACAGTTCGGCCGTCGGCCACTATCGCGTGACCGGACCCTTGGCCGAGCTGGAAAGCAGTGGTCGGGCACTCGGACGCTGGGCCTACGAGTCGCCGTCGACGGTCGAGATCGAGCGTCTGGCGCCTGACTCGATCATCCTGCAATGCCGTTACAGCGAAGGTGCGGTCAGCGACATTCTGCGCATTAAAAAGTACTCCAGTGCGCTGCGGATTTTCGAGCTCGACGACTACGTGGTCAGTGCACCGAAGAAAAATACCCATGCCCGCAACAAGCCGGTCAACACCGAGCAGATGCTGCGCGAGGGCATTGCCCTGTGCGATCGCGTGGTGGTGACGACGCAGCCGCTGGCGGATGCGTTATCGAGCATGCACAGCGACATCCGCATTGTGCCGAACATGCTGTCACCGGAACCGTGGGCAACGCTGACCAGCCGTCGACGCACCTCCAGCAAACCTCGAGTCGGCTGGGGTGGCGGCACCAGCCACACCGGTGATCTGGAGATCATTGCCGATGTGGTGCGTGAACTGGCGAACGAAGTGGAGTGGGTATTCTTCGGCATGTGCCCGGAGGAATTGCGTCCCTATATCCACGAATTCCACTCGGCCATCAGCTTGCAAAGCTACCCGTTCAAACTGGCCAGCCTGAACCTCGATCTGGCCCTTGCACCGCTGGAGTTTCACATCTTCAACGACTGCAAGAGTAACCTGCGTCTGCTCGAATACGGCGCCTGCGGCTACCCGGTGATCTGCACCGACACCGAGGCCTATCGTGGCCATCTGCCGTGCACCAAGGTCTACAGCAACAGCACCGCAGAATGGCTGCAGGCGATCCGCATGCATCTCGCCGACCCGGACGCCAGCTATCGCATGGGCGACGAACTGAAGGAAGCGGTGCACCGTGATTTCATGTTACGCGGTGACAACCTTAATCACTGGTTGTGGGGCTGGTTGCCGGATTGATCCGAGTTCACAGGACTTGGGCGCCGGTTTCGCCGAGGGTGGCAGTTATTGCGATAACCAGACTGTTCGCGGAAGTGATTTCGCCGACAGGTACTACTTGCCGCAAGCGTCTGTTTGCACAGCGTCAATGACACGGGGAGCGGCGTGCCCGACAACGGTGTGCAGTTCAATGACTGGTATGCCGGTTTCAACACCGTCGGGCACGTAGGTGTCATGAATGGCGTGATCGATCTTCCGGTGACGGGCGATGCGTTTGCCATGTTCGGTTGATGTGTTGACACCCTGACAGGCGATGAAGGGATGAATCCACTGTCGGATTCATCCCTTTTTTTTGCGCCTGAAGCTCGGCGACGCAACGTCTGCGGAGCTGGCGCGTTTCCTGCAAGACCCTCGCAAATCGCCATAAAACGAGCGCTCGCAGCTATTTTGCCGCGCCCAGTCAGGCAAAGGTTTAGCCAGAAGGCCTGCAAACGCGGGTCGAACCCGGTGAAGAACAAGAGGGGAGACGATGAAGGCAGTTATTTTGGCGGGTGGCCTCGGCACGCGCATCAGTGAAGAGTCGCACCTCAAGCCCAAGCCGATGATCGAGATCGGCGGCAAGCCAATTCTCTGGCACATCATGAAGCAGTATTCCGCCCACGGAATCCACGACTTCGTGATCTGCCTGGGCTACAAGGGCTATGCGATCAAGGACTTCTTCGCCAACTACTTCCTGCACACCTCCGACGTCACCTTCAACATGCGCGAAAACCGCATGGACGTGCACCAGAACTACAGCGAGCCGTGGAGCGTCACCCTGATCGACACCGGCGAGGAAACCATGACCGGTGGCCGTCTGCTGCGTGCCGCACGTTATCTGCAAGATGAAGAGGCGTTCTGCTTCACCTACGGCGACGGCGTTTCCGACATCAACATCGCTCAGCTCGTCGATTACCACAAAGCCCACGGTCGTCTGGCAACCGTCACCGCCGTGCAGCCGCCCGGCCGTTACGGTGCCCTCGAGCGGCAAGGCGATCAGGTGCTTGGTTTCACTGAAAAGCCGCGCGGTGACGGTGGCTGGATCAATGGCGGGTTCTTCGTGCTGTCGCCGAAAGTGCTGCCGTACATAGCCGATGATTCCACCACTTGGGAAGCCGAGCCGTTGGCGCGGCTGGCTGCGGACGAACAGTTGAAAGCCTTCGAGCACGAAGGGTTCTGGCATCCGATGGACACCCTGCGCGACAAGAACCATCTCGAAGCGCTGTGGCAGAACGGGGAGGCCCCATGGAAGCAATGGGCCTGAGTGCGGATTTCTGGCGCGGCAAGCGCGTACTGGTTACCGGTCACACCGGTTTCAAGGGCAGTTGGCTGACCCTGTGGCTACAAAGCCTCGGCGCACAAGTCAGCGGTTTTGCCCTTGATCCGTCGACCGAACCGAGCCTGTTCGAACTGGCGCGCGTCCACGAAGGCATCAACGATCAGCGCGGCGATCTGCGTGATCTTGGCGCCTTGCTGGAAATCATCGCCGACACCGAACCGGAGATCGTTCTGCACCTGGCTGCGCAGCCACTGGTGCGCGAAGGTTATCGCGACCCGCTCGGCACCTATTCCAGCAACGTCATGGGCACGTTGAACCTGCTCGAAGCGATTCGTCAGGTCGGTTGCGTGCGCGCCTGCGTGCTGGTGACCACCGACAAGGTCTACGCCAACAAGGAATGGCTGTGGCCATACCGCGAAGACGAAGCCCTCGGCGGGCATGATCCTTACAGCAGCAGCAAGGCTTGCTGCGAACTGTTGGCGCAGTCTTACGCAGCCTCGTTTTTCCCGGCCGACAAGTACGCCGAGCACGGTCTGGCCCTGGCCACCGCGCGCGCCGGCAACGTCCTCGGTGGCGGCGATTTCGCCCCTGAACGCCTGATTCCCGATGTGCTCAGAGCCTGGACGGCAGACGAGCCAGTGACCCTGCGCTACCCGCAAGCCGTGCGCCCGTGGCAGCACGCGCTGGAGCCGCTGGCCGGTTACCTGCAACTGGCTGCCGGTCTCTACGAACAAGGCCCGGAATACGCCGGGGCATGGAACTTCGGCCCGGGCGAGGCGGACATGTGCAGCGTCGGCGAAGTGGTCGAACTGCTCGCCAGCCGCTGGCCGCAGGCGCGCGGTCTGCGCATCGAAAAAAGCGAATTGCACGAAGCCGGCCTGCTGCGCCTGGACAGCAGCCGCGCCCGCCAAGTACTGGGTTGGCAGCCGCGCTGGACGTTGCAGCAGTGCCTGACCCAGACCCTCGACTGGCACCTGGCATGGCAGAACGGTGATGACATGCGCGCCGTGACCCTTGGCCAACTGAACCTGTACCGAGGCGCGCTGTGAGCGAGTTTTCCCTGAAGGCATTGCCGCTGGCCGGACTGTTCAGCGTCCAGCACAAGCGTTTCGAAGATCAGCGCGGGCACTTCGCCCGGCTGTTCTGCGAGGGTAGCCTGAGCGCGTTCGGCCGCGAATTTCACATCCGCCAGATCAACCATTCCTGCACCCGCGAGCAGGGCAGTGTGCGCGGTCTGCATTATCAGAATGCCAATGCGCCGGAAGCCAAACTGATCACCTGTCTGCGCGGTGAAGTGTGGGACGTGGCGGTGGATCTGCGCCCGGACTCCGAGACTTTTCTGCACTGGCACGCCGAGCACCTCAAGGCTGGCGACGGTCGCAGCCTGTTGATTCCGGCCGGGTTCGCCCACGGTTTCCAGACGCTGACAGCCGACGCCGAACTGCTTTACCTGCACAGCGCTGATTACGCGCCGGAGCACGAGGGCGGCTTGTCGGTGAACGATCCACGGCTGGCGATCGCCTGGCCGTTGCCTGTCAATAATTTGTCAGCGCGTGATTCCAGCCATCCCGCGCTCGATCAACACTTTGCTGGAGTGCGTCTATGAACTGCCGTGGGTGCGCCGCACCGCTGAGCCTGCCGCTGATCGACCTCGGCACCTCGCCACCGTCCAACGCCTACGTGCACGCCGATCGCCTGGAACAGGCCGAGCAATGGGTGCCGTTGAAGGTTGCCGTGTGCCAGCAATGCTGGCTGGTGCAGACCGAGGATTACACCCGCGCCGACAGTCTGTTCGACGCCGAGTACGCCTACTTCAGTTCGTTCTCCAGCACTTGGCTGGCCCACGCCGAGCGTTATGTCGCCGAGATGGTCGAGCGCTTTGGCCTGACGGGCGACAGTCGCGTGGTTGAAGTCGCGGCCAACGACGGTTACCTGCTGCAGTACGTCGCGGGTCGTGGCATCCCGTGCCTCGGCGTCGAGCCGACCCGCAGCACCGCGCAAGCAGCACGGGAAAAGGGCCTGGAAATTCGTGAACTGTTCTTCGGTCGTGAGACGGCTGCACAGCTGCGCAGCGAAGGCTGGGGCGCCGACCTGATGGCCGCCAATAACGTGCTCGCCCATGTGCCGGATATCAATGATTTCCTCGGTGGTTTCGCGACGCTGCTCAAGCCAGCCGGCGTAGCAACGTTCGAATTCCCGCAACTGCTGACGCTGATGGCTGGCGCGCAGTTCGACACGCTGTATCACGAACACTATTCGTACCTGTCGCTGACCGCCGTGCAGACCCTGTGTGAACGCAATGGCCTGGAAGTGTTCGACGTCAGTCAGTTGAGCACGCACGGCGGATCGCTGCGGGTGTTCGTGCAGCGCAAGGATGGCCAGCGTCGTGCGGTGCAGCCGGCGGTGCAACAACAGCTGCAAGCCGAGCTGGAGGCCGGGGTGAAAACCGCCGGCTACTACGCGACCCTCGCCCCCGCCGCTGAGCGCATCAAGCATGACTTGCTGCGCTTTCTGTTGCAGGCCAGGGCCGACGGCAAACGTGTGGTCGGCTATGGCGCCGCCGCCAAGGGCAACACCTTGCTCAACTACGCCGGGGTCAAACCCGACCTGCTGGCCTGGGTCGCCGATGCCAACCCGCACAAGCAGGGCAAGTTCCTGCCGGGCAGTCGCATCCCGATTGTCGCGCCGGCACAGATCGACATCGAGAAACCGGATTACGTGCTGGTGCTGCCATGGAACCTGTTGCACGAAGTCAGTCAGCAACTGGCTCAGGTGCGGCAATGGGACGGGCGCTTCGTGATCGCCGTGCCTGAGTTGAAAGTCCTGTGAAAGTCCTGGTAACCGGGGCTACGGGCTTCGTCGGCCGGCATCTGGTGGCGGCGTTGCTTGCTCGTGGCGACGCCGTTCGTGCCGTGGCGCGCAACGTAGAAACCGCACAAGGCATGCCGTGGATCAATGACGTCGAGTTCGTTGCGGCGGATATTCACGCCGCCGAACTCGATGTCGCCGCGCTGACCGAGGGCATCGACGTACTCGCGCATCTGGCCTGGCCGGGCCTGCCGAACTATCGGGCGCTGTTCCACTTCGAGCACAACCTGATGGCCGACTACCGCTTTATCAAAGGCGCGGTCGAGGCGGGTGTGCGGCAAGTGTTGGTCACCGGCACCTGCTTCGAGTACGGCCTGCAAAGCGGCCCGCTCAGTGAAAGCGTCGAGCCCCAGCCGAGCAATCCTTACGGTCTGGCCAAACACACGCTGCACCTGTTTTTGCAAAACCTGCAGCAGGAAATGCCGTTCACCCTACAGTGGGCGCGCCTGTTTTATCTGCATGGCGAAGGGCAGAACCCCAACAGTCTGCTTGCAGCGCTGGACCGGGCGATTGATGCCGCAGACGCGTCGTTCAACATGTCTGGCGGTGAGCAATTGCGTGACTTTTTGCCGATTGCCACCGCAACCGCTTACCTCGCCGCGATCCTGCAGCAGCGCGACTTCGACGGTGTGATCAATTGCGCCAGTGGCCAACCGGTGTCGGTGCGTTCATTGGTCGAAGAACGCCTGCGCGAACGCGGCGCGGCACTGAATCTGAACCTAGGTCACTACCCTTACCCGACCCACGAACCGATGGCGTTCTGGGCGGTGACCGAGCGTTTGCAACAGCTACTGGGAGAGCCGCAATGAGGCACGAGTTGTATCGGGTCACCGACCTGCCGGTGTTGCAGAACCGCACCTTCGCCGACCCGGAGTCGGCGAAAGCCTCGGCCAGCGCCGACATGCTGCTGGTGCAGGATGAGCGCAGCGGTCTGATCTTCAACGCTGCGTTCGATGCCGACAAGCTCAGCTATGACGCCGACTATCAGAACGAGCAGGCGCATTCCGGCCAGTTCCAGCAGCACCTGCGCGATGTCGAAGGCATCATCGCTAAACACTTCAAGGGCCAGGAACTGATCGAAGTGGGCTGTGGCAAAGGCTACTTTCTGGAGTTGCTCAAGGGCCTCGGCTATTCGATCACCGGCATCGACCCGGCCTACGAAGGCGACAACGCCGACGTGATCAAGGCGCCGTTCACCCGTGGCCTTGGCCTGGCGGCGGACGCCATCGTGCTGCGCCATGTGCTGGAACACATCGAAGACCCGGTGAGCTTTCTGTCGGTGATCGCCGAAGCCAACCAGGGCGGGCAGATCTACATCGAAGTGCCGTGCTTTGACTGGATCCTCGAGCACAAGGCCTGGTTCGACCTGTTCTACGAACACGTCAATTATTTCCGCCTCGATGACCTGCGCCGGATGTTCGGCACCGTGCACGAGGCCGGCCACCTGTTCGGTGGCCAGTACCTGTACATCGTCGCCGACCTGTCGACGTTACGCCTGACCCCGGAACAACCGGTGCCACGCCTGACGCTGCCGGACGGGTTCACCGCCAGCCTCGATCGCGCCGTGCAGATCATTCAGTCTGCCCCCGAGCAGGGTTCGGCGATCTGGGGCGCCTCGTCCAAGGGCGTGATCTATTCGCTGTTCCTGCAGCGCGCCGGTGTGGCCGTAGACCGTGTGGTGGATATCAACCCGGCCAAACAGGGGCGTTATCTGCCACTGAGCGGCGCGCGGGTGTCCTCGCCCCAGGAAGCGATGGACGCGCTGCCCGAAGGCGCCCACCTGTTTGTGATGAATTCCAATTACCTCGAAGAGATCAAGCGGATGACCGGTGGACGCTACGTCTATCACGCCGTCGACAGCGCTTCGTTTCAGTGACCCTTGAGATTATTAAAATGACCGACAACAGCATCAACAAAGCCTTCGAAGCCGAGTGCCGCGAGCAGATCGCCCAACAGGGTGACGACCAGAAGCTGACGGGCCTGGCCCGTGATTTCTTCAACGAATCGGCCAAACACAAGTACAGCTACCACTTCTCGTGGATGGGCCGCCCGATCATCCAGTTGCCGCAAGACATGATGGCGATGCAGGAGATCATCTGGCAGGTCAAGCCGGATCTGGTCATCGAGTGCGGCATCGCCCACGGCGGTTCGATCATCTACTACGCCTCGTTGCTGGAGCTGCAAGGCCACGGCGAAGTGCTGGGCATCGACCTCGACATTCGCCCGCACAACCGTGAAGCGATCGAAAGCCACCCGATGGCCAAGCGCATCAAGATGATCGAAGGTTCGAGCATCGACCCGGCCATCGCTGCACAGGTTCAAGCCGCCGCCAAGGGCAAGAAAGTCATTCTGGTCCTCGACTCCAACCACACCCACGATCATGTGCTGGAAGAGCTGCGTTTGTACGCACCGCTGGTGTCGGTCGACAGCTACTGCGTGGTCATGGACACCGTGGTTGAAGACATGCCGGCCGATTTCTTCCCGGACCGTCCATGGGGCCCGGGCGACAACCCGAAAACCGCGGTGTGGAAATACCTGGAAGAGAACCAGGATTTCGAGATCGACCAGCAGCTGCAAAACAAACTGCTGATCACCGTGGCGCCGGACGGCTATCTGCGTCGCGTTCGTTAATCAAAAACAGTTTCAGACTTCAGGCGACTGGCCGGTTGTGGGGATAGGAAAATGCAGGTTCAAAGCAGTACTCAAGCCAATGTGACACCGCTGGACGAGCTGTTCACGGTGGTGGTCATCACCCACAACCGCAGTGCCTTCCTGCGTCGTACCTTGCAGTACTACAGCAGTTACCCGGCCAGGGTGCTGGTGCTGGATTCGTCCGTGCAGTGCGACGACCGCATCGCTGTGGATTTTCCGTCGGTCGACTACCGGCATTTGCCGCAGTACACCTACAAGGGCTTGCAGGACAAATTGACCTGGGGTGTCGCGCAGGTCACGACGCCTTATATGGTGTTCGCTGCCGACGATGACTTCCTGATTCACGACGCGCTGACTGCGTCGGTCGAATTCCTGCACGCCAACACCGATTACGGTGTGTGCCATGGCTACGGGATGATGTACCTGACCCGTGCCAACGAAGTCACCTATTACCGCCGCGACAAGCGCGTGCAGGAAGACTACGACTCGCCAGACGCTGAAACCCGGATCATGGACTTCATGGGGCAGTTTCTGCCGCCGTTCTATGCCGTGACCCGCACTGATCTGCTGCAACAGTGGTACAGCCAGTTACCGCCAGGTACCAGCTTCGAGTGGCAGGAAATCGGTCACTCGTTCTATCTGCTGGCCTGTGCCAAGGCGCGCATTCTTCCGATTCCGTTTGCCGTGCGTGAAGTGAACTATGGCAATTCGGATCACAACACCAACGTGCTGACCGTCCTTGCTTATCAGGACGCGAAAACCGTGGCAGAGCGTGAGCAGTTCGCTGAGTTTCTGGCAACGATCAAGACGCCGCTCAGCGACCAGGATCCGGCCGCGATCAAGCAGATTGCGCTGAACACCTTTGCCCAGATGGCCAATTGTTTGCTCAAGGGTGTTTCGCTGGCGGGCGCACCGATTTTCCGTTCGGCGTGGATTGAATGCGATAAGGAGCCGGTACGTTCTTTCGCTCCCGAGCAGTTCGTGGAAATGCCGTTCTACAACAAGCCGATGTTCGATTTACTGACCGAATTCGAATTCCTGCTACACGCCATGCCGGCCGGTCGCGTGCAGTTGCAGGAGCTCGAAGGCGTGCTGCTGCGTCAGCATGAGCTGATGCGCCTGCACCCTAACGACGACGAGCGCACGATTCGCGCACGGCTCTGGGAAGCGCTGACCCTCAACCTGTTCAACCGTGAAGTGGTCAAGCGTCTTGCCGAGTCGTTGCTGGGCAGCGATGAGCATGAAGAAGGGCTGAAGCTGCAAGCGTGGCTGCAGCGTCTGAACTCGGTGCCGGGGCAGGCTGACCGCAAGTTGTTCGAGAACATGCCGAGCGGGCGGCTGCTGCAATGGCTGGAGGCACGCAATCCGCACGCGGCGCAATTGCCGACCATCGCCCGCCATCTGGCCAAGCACAATGGCGGACCGCAGGTAGGCATTCTGTTGCTGGACCTGGAAGCCGACATGGTCAAGCTTCAGGCAACGTTCGACAGCCTGGTCGGCGGTCAATACAAGGCTTTCAAAGTGGTGGTGTTCACCGCTGGCGAACTGCCGGCCACGACCACCGTGCGCGACACCGTGCACTTCGTCAAAGTCAGCGCCTCCAACTATGTGGAGCGGATCAATCAGGTCATCGCGCAAATGAGCAGCGACTGGCTGTTGCTGGCCGAGGCGGGCGACCAGTTCACCGTCAGCGGCCTGTTGCGGGCCAGCCTGGAACTCATCGGTGCCGAAGGCGTGCGGGCCGTGGCCATGGATGAAATCCATCGCCAGCCGGGCGGCGAACTGACGCACGCGTTCCGCCCGGGCGTGAATCTCGACCTGCTGCAAACCGTGCCGTCGCTGATGGCGCGTCACTGGTTGATCCAGCGTGATGCGCTGGTGCAAGCCAAAGGTTTTGCCAGCGAGTACACCGAAGCGCTGGAGCTGGACCTGTTGCTGCGGCTGATCGAAGACGGCGGCCTCGCCGGTCTGGCGCATCTGGCCGAGCCTTTGCTGATCTGCAACGCACCGAAGGCTGAAGAAAATGTCCATGAACGCCAGACCCTGACGCGGCATCTGAGTCAGCGCGGTTACCGTGGTCAGGTCAGTTCGAAGTTGCCGTCAACCTGGCAGATCGACTACCAGCACAGCGAGCGACCGATGGTGTCGATCATCCTGCACAGCCAGGACAATCTCGAACACCTGCAAACAGCGCTGGTCAGCCTGTTGCAGCGAACCCGCTACCAGCGCCACGAAATCCTGCTGGTCGACAACCATAGTCAATCGCCGCAATTGCTTGAGTGGCTGGACAGTCTACAGGGCAAGGGCGATCGCATTCGCGTGTTACGCAGCGGCGAGCGGCTTAGCGAGTCGGCGTTGTACAACCTCGCCAGTGGCGAAGCCAAAGGTGAGTACCTGGTGCTGTTTTCGGCCGAGGCCGAGGTGGTCAACGCCAACTGGCTCGATGCATTGCTCAATCAGGCTCAGCGTCCGGAAGTTGGTATCGTGGGCGCCAAACTGGTAGACGGCCGTGGCGCCACGACCCAGGGCGGTCTGGTGCTGGGCAGTGATGGTCAGGTCAATGCGGTGTTTATCGGTGAAAGCAAAGACGCTGCCGGTTACCTGTTCGGCAATCAGGTCGAGCAGAGCTATTCGGCGGTGTCCGGCGCCTGCCTGATGATTCGCAAGGCGCTGTTCGACGCCGTGGGTGGCCTGGACGAGGAGCATTTCGACAGCGCCTTCGCCGACATCGACTTGTGCCTGAAAGTCGCGGATGCCGGTTACCTTACCGTGTGGTGCCCGCAGGCACAGATTCAACATCCGGGCCTGTTGCCGCCAGTCACGCAAACCGCCGCCGCGCTGCATGACAAATGGTCGGCACGTTTCGCTCAGGATGCGGCGCGCAACCCGAACCTTTCCCTGACCGACAAGGGCTTTACCCTCGGCCAGGCCTCCAGCATCGACTGGGCGCAGTTGCTCGCCTAAGCCTGACGATCAGGAAACAGGACTCAAGACATGTTCAACGGTAAATCGATTTTCATCTCCGGCGGCACCGGCTCGTTCGGGCGCAATTTCATCCGCCGCCTGCTGGAGCAATACCAGCCCAAGCGCGTGGTGGTGTTCTCCCGGGATGAACTCAAGCAATACGAAATGCAGCAGACGTTCAACGCGCCGTGCATGCGCTATTTCCTTGGCGATGTGCGCGATGCCGACCGTTTGCGTCAGGCCATGCGCGGCATCGACTACGTCGTGCATGCCGCCGCGCTCAAGCAAGTGCCGGCAGCGGAATACAACCCGACCGAGTGCATTCGCACCAACGTCAACGGCGCGGAAAACATCATCGCCGCAGCCATCGACAATGGCGTGAAGAAAGTCGTTGCGCTGTCCACCGACAAGGCCGCCAGCCCGATCAACCTCTACGGCGCAACCAAGTTACTGTCGGACAAACTGTTCGTCGCCGCCAATAACATTGCCGGCGAACAGCAGACCCGGTTTGCCGTGGTGCGCTACGGCAACGTCGCCGGCTCCCGTGGCTCGGTGGTGCCGTTCTTCAGCAAACTGATCGCCGAGGGCGCTGAAGAGCTGCCGATCACCGACGAACGCATGACACGTTTCTGGATCACCCTCGATCACGGTGTGCAGTTCGTCCTCGACAGCTTTGCACGCATGCACGGCGGTGAAGTGTTTGTGCCGAAGATCCCGTCGATTCGCATCGTCGATCTGGCCCGGGGCATGGCCGAGCACCTGCCACACAAGCACGTCGGCATTCGTCCGGGCGAGAAGCTGCACGAGTTGATGGTGCCGCTGGACGATGCGCGGATGACCCTGGAGTTTGCCGATCACTACACCATCCAGCCGTCGATCCGCTTTACCAGCGTTGACGTCGATTTCGCCGAAGACAAGCTCGGTGAGCGCGGCCGGCCGGTCAGCGAAGACTTCGAATACCGTTCCGACACTAATCCGCATTTCCTCTCGGTGGGGCAGATCGCCGACCTGCACGCGAAGCTCTCGGTATGATTCCGTACGGTCGGCAAAGCCTCGATCAGGCAGATATCGACGCCGTGGTCGAGGTGTTGAAGTCTGACTGGCTCACACAAGGGCCGACCATCGAGCGCTTCGAGCAGGCCATGGCCGAGCGCTGTCAGGCCGATTATGCGGTGGCGGTGTGCAATGCCACGGCGGCGCTGCACATTGCCTGCCTGGCCGCCGGACTCGGGCCGGGCGATCGCTTGTGGACGACGCCGAATACTTTTCTGGCGTCGGCCAACTGCGGGCGTTATTGCGGCGCCGACGTGGATTTTGTCGATATCGACCCGCTGACCTGGAACCTCGATGCTGAAGTCCTGGCCGGTAAGCTCGACGCTGCCGAGCGCGATGGCGTGCTGCCCAAAGTGCTTGTGGCGGTGGCGTTTTCCGGGCAGAGCTGCGATATGCGCAGAATTGCCCAACTGGCCGAGCGCTACAACTTCACGGTGATCGAAGACGCCTCTCATGCGGTCGGTGCGTCCTACGCGGGGCGGCCGGTCGGGTGCGGCGAATTCGCCGCGATGACCGTGTTCAGCTTCCACCCGGTGAAGATCATCACCAGTGCCGAGGGCGGCATGGTCTTGACCAATCGCCCGGAACTGGCCGAGCGCTTGCAACGCCTGCGCAGCCACGGCATGACCCGCGATCCGCAGCAGATGACTGAAGCCAGCCACGGCCCGTGGTATTACCAGCAAGTGGAACTGGGCTTCAATTATCGGATCACCGACTTGCAAGCCGCACTCGGTTTGTCGCAACTGCACAAACTGGACGGTTTCATCGCCCGTCGACGCGAGCTGGCCGCACGTTACGCGAATTTGCTGACATATTTGCCTGTGACCTTGCCGAGCGCCCAACCGCTCGCTGAATCCGCCTGGCATCTGTATGTGATCCGCTTGCAGACCGATCGGATCAATCTCAGCCACCGCCAGGTCTTCGAAGGCTTGCGCGCGGCCGGAGTCGGGGTGAATCTGCACTATATTCCACTGCATTTGCAGCCGTACTATCGCGACCTGGGTTTCGCCGAGGGAGATTTTCCCGAAGCGGAGCGCTATTACGCCGAAGCGATCAGCCTGCCGCTGTTTCCTTTGCTGAGCGATCAGCAGCAGGACTATGTGGTCGAGCAATTGCGACGGTTGACTGAGTGAACACCGCTGTGGCGGTGGATGGGAAATGGCAATGCGCAATCTGAGTGAACAGGAACAATTCTGGCAGGGTGACTTCGGCAACGAGTACGTTGCGCGCAACGTCGGGCAATCGCTGGTGGCGGCCAATCTGGCGTTGTTTGCCAAGGCGCTGGCGAGAACGGGGCGGATCGACAGCCTGTTGGAACTCGGTACCAATGTCGGGAACAACTTGCAGGCGCTGCATCAACTGTTGCCGCAATGCGAGTTGTCCGGCGTCGAGATCAACGCCAATGCCTGTGCACAGGCCAAAGCACTGAACATCGCAAAGATCTGGCACGGTTCGCTGTTCGACTTTCCCTGCGAACTCTCCTACGATCTGACGCTGAGCAAAGGCGTGTTGATTCATCTTGCCCCGGAACTGTTGCCGAAGGCCTACGCGCAGCTGTACGAGCTCAGCCAGCGCTATATCCTGATCGCGGAGTACTACAATCCGGCGCCGGTGGAAGTGTCCTACCGCGGCAACAGCGGCAAACTGTTCAAACGCGATTTCGCCGGTGAAATGCTCGATCGCTACGCTGATCTGCACCTGCTGGATTACGGCTTTGTGTATCACCGTGACCCACAATTTCCTGCTGACGACGTCACCTGGTTCCTTCTGGAAAAACGCCCTTGAGCAACGTTGCAATCATCCCGGCCCGCGGGGGCAGCAAACGCATCCCGCGCAAGAATCTTGCGCCGTTCGATGGCGTGCCGATGATTGTCCGTTCGATTCGCACGGTGCTGGACTCGGGGTTGTTCGACGAGGTTGTGGTCAGTACTGACGACGAAGAAATCGCCGAGCTCGCGCGGGCTCATGGCGCCACGGTGCCATTTTTGCGTCCTGCGCATCTGGCCGATGATTTCACCGGCACGGCAGCGGTGATCGTGCATGCCTTGCAGCAACTGCCAGCGTTTGATTACGCCTGTTGCGTCTATGCCACGGCCCCGTTGTTACAGGCGCGGTTTCTGCGTGAAGGCTTCGAATTGCTGGAGCAGCAGTGCGACAAGTCCTTCGCGTTTTCTGTTTGCAGCTTTGGTTTTCCCGTGCAGCGCGCGTTGACGCTGGACGGGCAGGGGGCGCTGACGGCGTTGTATCCGGAGTTTCGTAATACCCGCTCGCAGGATCTGCCTGAAGCATTCCAGGATGCCGGTCAATTCTACTGGGGCCGACGCGAGGCATGGATGCGCGGTGAGGTCTTGTATTCGCCTGCCAGTCTGCCGGTAATCCTGCCTCGGCATCTGGTGCAGGACATCGACACCGTCGAAGACTGGAAACGCGCCGAATACCTGTATGCCGCGCTCAAGGCTGGCGGGGAAGTGCAATGAGAGTGCTGATCCGTGCGGACGCGTCGCCGACCATCGGCAGCGGTCACATTGCCCGTTGCCTGACGCTGGCCCGGGTGTTGCGCAAGCAGGGCAGTCACGTCGCATTTGCCTGTCGGCGCTTGCCGGGGCATCGGCTTGATGCGTTGCAGGAAGAAGGTTTCGAGACGTTCGCATTACCCGAACGCTATGCCGAAGAAGATCCACAGCAGGCCATCGAATCGATGCTGCCGTGGCAAGCGGACATTGATGCGCTGGATGTATTGCTCGACGGCCATGAAGGGTTCGACTGGATCATTGCCGACCACTATGGCCTCGATCATCACTGGCAAACGGCGGCCCGGCGTTGGGCGTCACGGATTGCAGCAGTGGATGATCTGGCCACTCGGCGCTATAGCGTTGACCTGCTGCTTAATCAGAACCTCTCCGGCCTGAGCGAGCATTACGCGCCGCTGTTGCCTGACGGTTGTCGCACATTGCTTGGGCCGCGTTTTGCCATGCTGCGCGAGGAGTTCATTTGCCCGGCCATCGAGATCAAGTCCAAGGCTCGCCGGGTATTGGTGAATTTCGGCGGCTTCGACGCGGCGATGCAGACTCATCACGCGATGCTGGCGCTGGCGGATTTTCCCGAGCTCGAAGTAGATTTCGTCGCCGGCGCCGACAACCCGGCATGGGCACAGATGCAGGCCCTGGCCGAGACACGGCCGAATTGGCGATTGCACAGTTTTGTCAGCGATTTCCATCAACGCATGACCGAGGCCGATTTGTTTATCGGCGCCGGCGGTGGCACCAGTTGGGAGCGCGCGGCACTGGGGCTGCCAACGATCTGCATAGCTGTGTCGAATAATCAGTATGCCAACGGCGAAGTCATGGCGGCGGCTGGCGCGCATGTGTTCTTGGGCGCCCGCGAGCAGGTCAGCGTCGAGCAATTGCGCCAAGCCATCGGCTTGGTCGTCGACAATGTTTATCTGCGCCAAAGCCTGGCCGAACGTTCGCGGCAATTGGTCGATGGGCGCGGCGCGCTGCGGGTTGCGGTGGCGTTGGCGGGCGCGGTGCTCAAGGTGCGCCCGGCGACGCTGGACGACGCGCAGTTGTTGTTTGACGGACGCAATGCCGAGGCGGTGCGCCGCTGGTCACTGGACGCTGGCGTTATCGACTGGAAGCAACATCTGGACTGGCTGACTGCGAGCTTGCGTAACCCTCAGCGGCTGCTGTTGGTCGCTGAAGGCGATGACGGCCCGGTCGGTGTTCTGCGCTATGACTTGCGTGGTTTTGACGCGGAGGTCTCGCTGTATTTGCTGCAAGGGCGTTTTGGTCTCGGCTGGGGCGGTGCACTGTTGGCGCGGGGCGAAGCGTTCGCCTCTGCACATTGGCCGCAGATGAGCGCGATCACCGCTCAAGTGTTGCCGGCCAACCAGGCCTCACTGAATGTTTTTCGCGACGCCGGGTTCACTCAAAGTGCCTGCGTGTTCACCCGTGTTTTGAAGGATCACCCGCATGCCTAGTTTCAAGATTGGCGACCGTCTGATCGGTGCCGACGCGCCGCCGTTCATCATTGCCGAGATGAGCGGCAACCATAACCAGTCGCTGGACGTTGCTCTGCAAATCGTCGAGGCCGCCGCCAAGGCCGGGGCGCATGCCTTGAAACTGCAAACCTACACCGCCGAGACCATGACCCTGGATCTGGCCGAGGGCGAGTTCTTCATCAAGGACCCGGGCAGCTTGTGGGCCGGTACCTCGCTGTATGACTTGTATGAAAAGGCTCATACACCGTGGGAATGGCACGCGCCGATTTTCGCTCGGGCCAAGGAACTGGGGATGCTCGCGTTCTCGACGCCGTTCGATGACACCGCCGTGGATTTTCTCGAAAGCCTCGATGTGCCGGCCTACAAGATTGCCAGTTTCGAAAATACCGATCTGCCGTTGATTCGTCGTGTCGCCGCCACTGGCAAGCCGCTGATTATTTCTACCGGCATGGCCAGCATCGCAGAGCTCGATGAAACCGTGCGCGCTGCCCGCGAGGCTGGCTGCAAGGATCTGGTGTTGCTCAAGTGCACCAGCACTTATCCGGCGACACCGCTTAACAGCAACGTGCGCACGATCCCGCATCTGCGTGAGCTGTTTGGATGCGAGGTCGGGCTGTCTGACCACTCGATGGGCGTCGGCGTGTCGGTGGCGGCCGTGGCGCTCGGTGCAACGGTGGTGGAAAAACACTTCACCCTCGACCGTTCGGCGGGTGGGGTGGATGCCAGTTTCTCGCTGGAACCTGCGGAAATGGCCAGTCTGGTGCTCGAGACCGAGCGCGCCTGGCAAGCCATGGGCCAGGTGCAATACGGTCCCACCGAGGCCGAGCGCAAGTCGCTGGTCTACCGCCGCTCGCTGTACGTCACCACCGACATGGTCGCCGGTGAGGCCTTCACCACTGCCAATGTGCGCGCCATTCGCCCGGGTCTCGGTCTGCCGCCCAAGCACACCGAGGCGGTTCTTGGTCGTTGCGCTCGCACGGCCATCAAGCGCGGTACGCCGCTGGATTGGTCGTTGGTCGAATAACCCGATCTGCAACCGATTAGGCAAAATAGCGTGACCTGCGAGTCATAACGCGCATCTTCACTGTATTGTATTGATCGGGGAGATGGCGCCTGGCCCTTTATCGGTTCCAGTGATAGCCCTTTGCGCTCCCCCTCTGGTTGCCGCTGTGGCAGCCATTTTCTGTTTGTCGGCGCCCCTCGAATCCTTGCGAGCGGTGGTTTTGGGCTGTTTTTTATTGGGAAGCCGTAATGATTGGCATAAAAAGCATTGCGAGCTACGTTCCTGTAGCCGGCGTGGACAACTACGCACAAGGTGCAAAATTCGAGAAGGATGAAGAATTCATCCTCGGCAAGATCGGCTCGGCGTTCCTGCCGCGCAAAGACGCTGAACAAGAAACCTCCGATCTGTGCGTGGAAGCGGCCAATGCGCTGTTTGCCAGCAATCCTGAGCTGAAACGTGAGTCGATCGACGCACTGATCGTTGTCACTCAGAACGGTGACGAGGAAGGCTTGCCGCACACCGCTGCGATCGTGCAGGACAAACTCGGTCTGCCGACCAATGTCGCGGCGTTCGATATTTCCTTGGGCTGCTCCGGTTACGTCTACGGCATCTATGCGATCAAGGGCTTCATGGAAGCCGCAGGCCTGAAGAACGGCTTGCTGATCACCGCTGACCCTTATTCGAAGATCGTCGACCCGGAAGATCGCAACACCACCATGCTCTTCGGCGATGCCGCCACCGCCACCTGGATGGGCGAAGATCCGACCTGGGCGTTGGGTAAAGCCAAGTTCGGTACTGACGGCTCCGGCGCTCCGCACCTTAAGGTCAGCAATGGTGTGTTCTTCATGAACGGTCGTCAGGTGTTCAACTTCGCGCTGCTCAAAGTCCCGGCGCACTTGCATGAATTGCTCGACGATTCCGGCCTCAAGGCCGACGACATTGATGCGTTCTGCATCCACCAGGGCAGTGCGGCGATTGTCGATGCCGTGGCGCGGCGTTTCGAAGGCGAGCCAGAGAAGTTCATCAAGGACATGGTCGAGACCGGTAATACCGTGTCATCGAGTGTTCCGTTGCTGCTGGAAAAACACGTGCTCGATTCTGACTGGAGTCGCGTTGCGATCAGCGGTTTCGGTGTCGGTTTGTCTTGGGGTTCGGCGATCATCTATCGTCCCTGAGTCACCTGTTTTTCTATAAAACGCGGCACAAAAAAGCGCTCAAGGTGTAACCTTGAGCGCTATTTTTTTGCCCGGATGTCAGGCGAGGCGCCATGAGCGAGTTTTTTCAATCCAATACCCAGATCATCGAAAAGCGCTGGCCTGCGGTGGCTGCGCGTCTGCTGAGCGAAGACCCGAGCTCGTTGCAGGCCGATCTGGTGGAAGGACTGGGCTCGACCTTGAGCGTCAATGGCATTCAGTTGACCAGTCGGCATGATCGTATGCGTGAAGCGCAGGTACAGGCCGCAAGCCTGGCAGCCGACAGCCCGGTGTTACACGTCTACGGTGCCGGTTTGGGCGATCTGCAACACGAGTTGCTGCTACGTCCGGCACTCGCGCAATTGCACGTGCACATCCTCAATGGCGCCGTGTTTTCGCTGGTGCTGCAACTGCTTGATCAAACACCGTGGCTCGGCGATTCACGCGTCCAGTTGCACTACGCCGGTGATCGCGAGGAAATCTGCCTGCCTTTCTTTGCCTTGCCGTCCGAGCTGGTGCTGGCAGACGACTACAACGCGAAAATCCGCGACCGACTGATCAGCGAGACGCACCTTACGTTCAATAATCGCGAGTTTGATCCGCACGCTGCGCACATTGTCGAACGCTTGCATGCCAGTCAGACGCTGATGCACGTCGATGCGGATGTCGCCGAGCTGTTCGGCACGTGCGCGGGCATGCCGGTGTTTGTGATTGCGACAGGGCCGAGCCTGGAAATGCACTTCCAGCGATTGCGGACGATCCGCGAGCAGCAGCCACGGCCGCTGTTTATCTGTGTCGACACCGCGTATAGACCGTTGCTTGAACAGGGGATTCGCCCCGACATCGTGGTTACGATCGATCAGCGCATTGCCGAGCGCCACTTGCCGCCGGCCGGCACGAGCGCCATTCGTCTGGTGTATATGCCCATGGTCGATCCGTCAGTGTTGAGTGCCTGGCAAGGCCCGCGCTATGTAGCCTATTCACCTAGCCCGATCTATCAGGCATTGCGCCAGCAATTCCCCAGAGGTGAATTGCATGGGGGCGGCAGTGTGATCCATCCGGCAGTGGATCTGGCGGTGAAAATGGGTGCCGGGGAAATCACCCTGTTCGGTGCCGACTTTGCCTTCCCGGGCGACAAGACCCATGCCGGCTGGAGTGACGGTGAACTGGGGCCACAACTCGGTGCGGCGAAACACTGGGTGCTCGATGGCCACGGCCAACGCATCAAGACTCAACTCAACTTCCGTAGCTATCTGTGCGAACTGGAGCGCTTTATCGCCGGGCATCCCCAGGTGCGCTTTTACAACAGCAGTCGGGCCGGGGCGATCATTGCCGGGACCGCCTTTCATCCGGAGTTGGCGCTATGAGTGCAATGTTTGTCGAGCAGGCACAGCAGTGTGCGACGTTGTTCCGGCTGGGGCGTGACGTTGAGGCAGGGTTGGCGATGATTGATCTGGCCGCTGCGCTGCAACCATCCTTCGATCAAGCGGATGCGGATAATCAACACCAATGGCTGCAGGTTCTCAGTCTGATGCTGGAATGTCAGGAGGCGCAAAACTGGCTGGCACTGGCGGACTACCTCGAATACGAATTGACTCAACTGATCACGGACAGTCTGTCCGTTTAGACAATTTCTCCCCACTCGTCGGTTCTGGCTCCCGATCTTGAGCTTCCGGCGTATTCCTGACGCCATTTTTTCGTTTGTCGACGGCCGCCAAGTCCTTGATTTACGAGGGGTGGCCGTCTGATGGCAATTTTTTTCGAAAATCCCCTAAAGCAAGTTCCAATCCCGACGATAACTATTACGAAGGTTCTCTAGGCCATACCCGGCGGTTGCCAGGGCCGGAAGCCGCAGTACCCAACCAACGAGGAATTCGTCATGGCTTTAACAGTAAACACTAACGTCACATCGTTGAACGTTCAGAAAAACCTGAACCGTGCTTCCGACGCTCTGTCCACTTCGATGACTCGCCTGTCTTCCGGCCTGAAAATCAACAGCGCTAAAGACGACGCCGCCGGCCTGCAAATCGCTACCCGTATGACTTCGCAGATCCGTGGTCAGACCATGGCGATCAAAAACGCCAACGACGGTATCTCGATCGCTCAGACCGCTGAAGGCGCGATGCAAGAATCGACCAACATTCTGCAGCGTATGCGTGAACTGGCTGTTCAAGCACGAAACGACTCGAACGGCACCGACGACCGTGCTGCTCTGAACAAAGAATTCGCGACCATGTCGGACGAGCTGACTCGTATCGCCAAGTCGACCAACCTGAACGGCAAAAACCTGATCGACGGTACTGCTGGCACCATGACCTTCCAGGTTGGTTCCAACACTGGCGCTACCAACCAGATCACCATCACTCTGAACAGCGGCTTCGACGCTGCAACTCTGAGCGTTGGTTCGGCTACTATCGCTGTTACCGGTACCGACAGCACCACTGCTGAAGCAAGCACCAAAGCTGCAATCGACGCGATCGACAAAGCTCTGAAAACCATCAACACCAGCCGTGCGGACCTCGGTGCTGCTCAGAACCGTCTGACCAGCACTATCTCCAACCTGCAAAACATCAACGAAAACGCCAGTGCTGCACTGGGTCGCGTACAAGATACCGACTTCGCTGCTGAAACTGCACAGCTGACCAAGCAACAAACTCTGCAACAAGCTTCGACCGCAGTTCTGGCTCAGGCCAACCAACTGCCATCCGCTGTACTGAAACTGCTTCAGTAATAGCTGATGAGTTTTGGCGGGGGAGTGCGCTTGTCGCGCTCTCTCGCTTTTTACTTTTTTAAGAGGTGATGGACATGGATATGAGCGCCAAGCTGAACTTGTCTTATCCTGCGGCCAAGCAGGCGACGACTGTTGCCGACAAGCCTGCGGAGAAGCCTCGCCCGGTGGTTGCTCCAGTAGCTGCCGTCAAGGAAGAAAGTAAAAACGAGCAGACCGATCAAGACAAGCTGAAGATGGCCGTTCAGGAAATCGAAAAGTTTGTGCAGTCGGTCAAGCGTAACCTGGAGTTCTCGATAGATGAGCCTTCAGGCAAAGTTGTAGTCAAAGTGATTGCCAGTGAATCCGGTGAGGTGATCCGTCAGATCCCTAACGAAGAGGTTCTGAAGCTGGCGAACAGTTTGAATGATGCAAGCAGCCTGTTGTTCAGCGCTAAAGTCTGACAACTGGCACGAATTTTGTTGCTATGTTCTTTTGGGCGTTGTAGTGGTCAAAAGGCCGGCGACACACTGAAGGGAGTTCCACATGGCAAGTCCAATTCTACCGGGCACGGGTTTAGGCTCCGGCCTTGATACCGGTGCTATCGTCAAAGCTCTGGTAAACGCTGACAAAGCGGCCAAGCAAGGTCAGATCGACCGTGGGACTGCGACCAACACCGCAAGCATTTCCGGTATTGGTACCTTGAAGTCGCTGATGACGGCTTTCACCCAGACCTTGACGGATCTGGGCAGTCTCTCCAATCCGCAGTTTCCGGGTTTTGCTGCAACCTCCTCTGATCCAAAGATCCTCGGCGCCACTGCCGGCAACACGGCGGTCAATGGTAACTACGTTGTGACCGTCGGCAAGCTGGCCACCTCCTCGAAGGTCGCCAGTGCCGCTTTTGCAGGTGGTAACACCAGTCCGATTACGGCTGGCACGCTGACCATCAAGCAGGGTACTGGCACATACAACCTCGACATCAAGGCTGGGGCGACACTGCAATCGGTGCGCGACTCGATCAACGGTGACGACAAGCTCAAGAGCGCAGGCATCAGTGCCAACATCGTCACTGACTCCTTTGGTTCGCGTCTGGTACTGGGTTCTACTACCACGGGTGCGGGTTCCGACATTTCCGTCAGCGGAATTTCCGAGCTGGCCATCAATGGTGGCACGGTAATCGGTACCAGCGGTTCGCCGATGACGGCGACGTCCGCCGGTTCCATTGGTGCTCTGGCGATCGATGCCGAATTCACCATCGACGGCATGGCCCTGACCAGCAAGAGCAATACCGTCGACAAGGCTGTTTCCGGCCTGACCTTGAATCTGGTAGCGACCGGTACCTCCACTGTCACCGTCGCCAGCAACAACGATGGCTTGAAGGCTTCCATTCAGAAGTTCGTCGATGCCTACAATGCTCTGGCCAACGGCATCACTGCGCTGACCAAGCCTTCCCTGGACGATGATGGCAAGCCGACCGTTGCGGCGGCTCTGACTGGCGACGCCTTGCCGCGTTCGATCCTGTCGGCCATCCGCGAACCTCTGTCGCAAACCGGTTCGGGCGACAAGCTGACCGTTCTGGCGCAACTGGGCATCACCACCGATCAGAAAACCGGTGCGCTCACTTTTGACAGCACCAAGTTCACCGCTGCCATGAATGACAAGAAGCTGGGTGGCGAAGTCCAGAAGATGTTCGTTGGCGAGTTGGGTTCTGACAACGGTCTGCTCAAGCGCATGCAAAAAGCGATTACGCCGTTCTCCACTACTGGTGGGATTCTGGATCAGCGCACCACCAGTCTGAACAAGACCAAGACCAAACTGACCAATGATCAGGCTGCGCTCGATCGTCGTATCGAAACCCTGACCGCTGTACTGACCAAAAAGTACAACGACATGGACACCCTTGTCGGCAAGCTGAAGGCCACCGCCAGCAACATCACGTCGATGTTCGAGGCGTTGACCGCTCAACAGAAAGGCTAAGGCCTGAAACGCCAAAAGCCCGGCAGCGTTTTTCTACGCTCCGGGCTTTTTGCATTTGAATCTAAAGTTTTTTGACGCGTCGTCGATACCCTTGATATGCGTACCATAGAAATTTTGATGAGGTAGAACATGAATCCGATGTTAGCCCTTCGCCAATACCAGAAGATTGGCGCTCAGGCCCAGACTTCCGAAGCCAGCCCGCACCGCCTGGTGCAGATGCTGATGGAGGGCGGTCTTGATCGTATCGCTCAGGCCAAAGGCGCCATGGAGCGCAAGGACATCCCGAACAAGGGCATCCTGATCGGTAAAGCCATCGGCATCATCGGTGGTCTGCTTGAAGGGCTTGATCTGGAGAATCGGTCGGAACAGGTTGGCGAATTGGCTAATCTCTACGAATACATGATGAAGCGTCTGACCGAAGCCAACGCCAAGACCGATCCAAAGATCCTCGACGAAGTCGCTGACCTGCTGCGTACGGTCAAGGACGGCTGGGATGCCATCGGCACGCCGGCTCCACAGTTTTAAGGAGATCACCATGAGTCTTGTATTGCAGCGAATCGAAGAAACCCGCGAGGCTCTGGTCGGTGCTCTGGCCGAGCGCAACTGGGAAGCCATCAGCGAGCTGGACATGGCTTGCCGTTCCTGCATGGAAGACGTCTTGAGTGAAGCTTCGGTGGACGAGGCCGCGTTGCGCGACAACCTTGAGGAGTTGCTCGGGGTTTACAAGCGGTTGCTGGATGCAGCGACCGGTGAGCGGCAGGCGATAGTCGATGAGATGTCGCAGATCACCCAAGCGCAGAACGCGGCAAAGGTTTACCATCTGTTTGGTTAATTAACCCCCAGTTAATCCAGACATGTGCGCCATAAATTTGACTGTGCACGGTTTTTTGACTTAACTAGTGGCTGTTTTCAGATTTCAGGCGTCTACAGGCACATGGTGTCCTGCAAGCGTCTCGCTTGCCCCATTTTTCGGGCATTGAGTTGACTAGGGAAGTTGCTATTGCATGTGGCGTGAAACCAAAATTCTGCTGATTGATGACGATAGCGTCCGCCGCCGCGACCTGGCGGTGATCTTGAATTTTCTTGGCGAAGAAAATTTGCCCTGCGGCAGCCATGACTGGCAGCAGGCTGTCGGCTCTTTGTCATCAAGTCGTGAAGTCATTTGCGTACTGATCGGGACGGTGAATGCTCCTGGTGCGCTTTTGGGCTTGTTAAAGACACTCTCGACATGGGATGAGTTCCTTCCGGTTTTGTTAATGGGTGATAATTCTTCCGTTGACCTGCCTGAAGACCAGCGTCGCCGCGTGCTGTCGACCCTCGAAATGCCGCCCAGCTACAGCAAGTTGCTCGACTCCCTGCATCGCGCCCAGGTCTATCGCGAAATGTACGACCAGGCCCGCGAGCGCGGCCGGCATCGCGAACCCAATCTGTTCCGCAGCCTCGTCGGCACCAGCCGGGCGATTCAACACGTCCGGCAGATGATGCAGCAAGTGGCTGACACCGACGCCAGCGTGCTGATCCTGGGCGAGTCCGGTACCGGCAAGGAAGTGGTCGCGCGCAACCTGCATTACCATTCCAAGCGCCGCGACGCACCGTTCGTCCCGGTCAACTGCGGGGCGATCCCGGCAGAGCTGCTGGAAAGCGAACTGTTCGGTCATGAGAAGGGCGCCTTCACCGGCGCGATCACCAGCCGTGCCGGGCGTTTCGAGCTGGCCAACGGCGGTACGCTGTTCCTCGACGAAATCGGCGACATGCCGTTGCCGATGCAGGTCAAGCTGCTGCGCGTGCTGCAGGAGCGTACCTTCGAGCGCGTGGGCAGCAACAAGACCCAGAGTGTCGACGTGCGCATCATCGCGGCGACCCACAAGAATCTCGAAAGCATGATCGAGATCGGCACCTTCCGCGAAGACCTCTACTATCGCCTCAACGTGTTCCCGATCGAGATGGCGCCGCTGCGTGAGCGCGTCGAAGACATCCCGTTGCTGATGAACGAACTGATCTCGCGCATGGAGCACGAGAAGCGCGGTTCGATCCGCTTCAACTCGGCGGCGATCATGTCGCTGTGCCGTCACGGCTGGCCGGGCAACGTCCGCGAACTGGCCAACCTGGTCGAGCGCATGGCGATCATGCATCCCTACGGGGTGATCGGCGTGGTCGAGTTGCCGAAGAAATTCCGCTACGTCGATGACGAAGACGAGCAGATGGTCGACAGCCTGCGCAGCGATCTCGAAGAGCGCGTGGCCATCAACGGCCATACCCCGGACTTCACCGCCAATGCCATGTTGCCGCCGGAAGGCCTGGACCTGAAGGACTACCTCGGTGGTCTGGAACAGGGCCTGATCCAGCAGGCGCTGGACGATGCCAACGGCATTGTGGCGCGTGCGGCCGAACGCCTGCGCATTCGTCGTACCACGCTGGTGGAAAAGATGCGCAAGTACGGCATGAGCCGGCGGGAAGGCGATGAACAGGCAGATGATTGACGCCTGTTTTTCAAGCACCTCATTTATAAGCAGTTTTTTTTAGGCACGGGTATTGCTACATCCCTCGCAACGTTCCGTTTAACTGACGGTCAGCCAAGCGAGAGAGCACAATGCCCCAAGCCGCCCAGATGTCTCCTGCCTCCAGCTCCGAGGGGCAGCCGTCCTCCGTAGAGCAGGCCAGCCGACAGGGTCTTGAGCAGGCGTTCGCCTTGTTCAATCAGATGTCCAGCCAGCTGACCGATTCTTACAGCATGCTCGAAGCGCGGGTCACCGAGCTCAAGGGTGAACTGGCCGTGGTCAGTGCCCAGCGCATGCAGGAACTGGCGGAAAAAGAGCGTCTGGCCAACCGCCTGCAACACCTGCTTGATCTGTTGCCGGGTGGCGTTATCGTGATTGACGGCCATGGCATCGTCCGTGAGGCCAACCCGGCGGCCATCGACCTGCTCGGGCTTCCGCTGGAAGGCGAGTTGTGGCGTCACGTCATCACCCGTTGCTTCGCCCCGCGTGAAGACGACGGTCATGAAATTTCCCTGAAAAACGGTCGACGCCTGTCGATTGCCACCCGCTCCCTGGATGCCGAGCCGGGGCAGTTGGTGCTGCTCAATGACCTGACAGAAACCCGTCACCTGCAAGATCAACTGGCGCGTCACGAGCGCCTGTCTTCGCTGGGGCGCATGGTCGCCTCGCTGGCCCATCAGATCCGCACACCGCTTTCCGCAGCGTTGCTCTACGCCAGTCATTTGACCGAACAGGAACTGCCGGTCGCCACCCAGCAGCGCTTTGCCGGGCGTCTCAAGGAGCGCTTGCATGAGCTGGAGCATCAGGTGCGCGACATGCTGGTGTTCGCCCGTGGCGAGCTGCCGCTGACCGATCGCATCACCCCCAATGCCTTGATGCAGTCGCTGCAAGCCGCGGCGTTGACCCATGTGCAGGACTTGCCCGTTCGCTGGCAATGCGACAGTCATGTCGGCGAGTTGCTGTGCAACCGCGACACGCTGGTCGGGTCCATTTTGAACCTGATTGAAAACGCGATTCAGGCCAGTGACGGCAACGTGCGCCTGAAAGTGCACTGCTACACCCGCGATAACACCCTGCGTTTGTGCGTCAGCGACAGTGGCAGCGGTATTGATCCGGTTGTGCTCGAGCGGCTTGGCGAGCCGTTTTTCACGACCAAAGTCACCGGCACCGGCCTCGGCCTGACCGTGGTCAAGGCAGTCGCCCGGGCACATCAGGGAGAATTGCAGATGCGTTCGCGGGTCGGGCGCGGCACGTGCGCGCAGGTGATTCTGCCGCTGTTTTCCGCTGGACAGGGAGCTGAGTGAAGGTCATGGGCATCAAGGTTTTGCTGGTCGAGGATGACCGCTCGTTGCGCGAGGCGCTGGCCGATACGCTGTTGCTGGCCGGCCATGATTACCAGGCCGTCGGCAGCGCTGAAGAAGCGTTGACGGCGGTGGCGCGTGAAGCGTTCAGCCTGGTGCTCAGCGACGTCAACATGCCCGGCATGGATGGCCATCAATTGCTCGCACTGTTGCGGGCCCGGCAGCCGCAACTGCCGGTGTTGCTGATGACCGCCCACGGCGCTGTCGAGCGTGCGGTGGATGCAATGCGCCAGGGGGCGGCGGATTATCTGGTCAAGCCGTTCGAGCCCAAGGCCTTGCTTGACCTGGTCGCCCGGCATGCTTTGGGCAACCTCGGCGCCAGCGACGCTGAAGGTCCGATCGCGGTCGAACCTGCCAGCGCGCAGTTGCTGGAACTGGCCGCGCGGGTGGCGCGCAGCGATTCCACGGTGCTGATCTCTGGCGAGTCCGGCACTGGCAAGGAGGTGCTGGCGCGCTACATTCACCAGCAATCCCATCGCGCCAGTCAGCCCTTCATTGCGATCAATTGCGCGGCCATCCCGGACAACATGCTCGAAGCGACATTATTCGGTCATGAGAAGGGGGCGTTCACCGGCGCCATCGCAGCGCAAGCGGGCAAGTTCGAGCAGGCCGATGGCGGCACGCTGTTGCTCGACGAAATCTCTGAAATGCCCCTCGGCCTGCAAGCCAAGTTGCTGCGCGTGTTGCAGGAACGCGAAGTGGAGCGGGTCGGTGCGCGCAAACCGATCAGTCTCGACATCCGTGTGGTCGCCACCACCAACCGCGATCTGGCGGGCGAAGTGGCGGCGGGGCGGTTCCGTGAAGACCTTTATTACCGTCTGTCGGTTTTCCCGTTGGCCTGGCGTCCACTTCGTGAGCGCACTGCCGATATCTTGCCGCTGGCGGAGCGCTTGCTGGCCAAACACGTCAATAAAATGAAGCATGCTGCGGCGAAACTTTCGCCCGCGGCGCAGGCGTGCCTGACGGGCTACGCGTGGCCGGGCAACGTGCGCGAACTGGATAACGCCATTCAGCGTGCGCTGATCCTGCAACAGGGCGGCCTGATTCAGCCGCAGGATTTCTGTCTGGCAGGGCCGGTGACATTCGCCGCGTTGCCGGTATCGGCGCCTACGCCAGGCGTGGTGCGTGAAGTTGAAATCGAAGCGGATTCGGCCGGCGCGCTGGGTGATGACCTGCGTCGCCGCGAGTTCCAGATGATCATCGACACCCTGCGCAGCGAGCGCGGGCGGCGCAAGGAAGCGGCGGAAAAGCTCGGCATCAGTCCGCGCACCCTGCGCTACAAACTGGCGCAAATGCGCGATGCCGGGATGGACGTCGAAGGTTATCTGTTCGCCACCTGAAAGTTGACGCTGGCAAATGTGGGAGGGGGCTTGTTCCCGAAAGCGCTGTGTCATTCACGGATGATGTGATTGACCTGCCAGCTTCGGGACCAAGTCGCCTCCCACGGCCGTTACGGTGATTCAGCGCTGGCCGGGAGCCCGGAACGGCTTTTATGAAACAGGTCAGCCGAGCTGGCACCCTTGTTGCTAACACCTGTGTACCCGCCGAGTGAGTGTCAAAAAATTGCGGGCCGCCCAAGAGAGTAGACCATGAGCCAAGGTATTGAATTTAATCGGTTGATGATGGACATGAAGGCCATGCAAATGGATGCCATGTCTGCGCCGAAATCGACTGCCGCCGTCCCTGAACTGGCAGGTAGCAGCTTTTCCGACATGCTCGGTCAGGCCATCAACAAAGTGAACGATACCCAGCAGGCGTCGACCCAGTTGGCCAACGCATTTGAAATCGGCAAAAGCGGCGTCGATCTGACGGACGTGATGATTTCTTCGCAGAAAGCCAGCGTGTCGTTCCAGGCTCTGACCCAGGTGCGCAACAAACTGGTTCAAGCCTATCAAGACATCATGCAGATGCCGGTTTAAGGACGAGATTGAGTCATGGCAGAAGCAGTCGCCGATAACGTTCCGGCCAAGGTCACCCCGATAGACGGCAAACCGCCGCTGTTCGGCCTGTCCTTCCTGGAAAACCTCTCCGAGATGACCATGCTGCGTCAGGTGGGCCTGTTGGTCGGCCTGGCTGCGAGCGTAGCGATTGGCTTTGCCGTGGTGCTGTGGTCGCAGCAGCCGGATTACCGTCCGTTGTACGGCAGCCTTGCCGGCATGGACGCCAAGCAGGTCATGGACACCCTGGCCTCCGCCGATATTCCCTACACCGTCGAGCCGAACTCCGGCGCCTTGCTGGTCAAGGCCGACGACCTGTCCCGTGCGCGGATGAAACTCGCGGCCGCTGGTGTCACTCCCAGCGACGGCAACATCGGTTTCGAAATCCTCGACAAGGAACAGGGTCTGGGCACCAGCCAGTTCATGGAAGCCACCCGCTACCGTCGCGGCCTCGAAGGCGAATTGGCGCGCACCATTTCCAGTCTGAACAACGTCAAGGGTGCCCGCGTGCACCTGGCGATTCCGAAGAGCTCGGTGTTCGTGCGTGATGAGCGCAAGCCAAGTGCTTCGGTTCTGGTTGAACTGTACAGCGGCCGTTCGCTGGAGCCGGGGCAGGTGGTCGCGATCATCAACCTGGTGGCTACGTCCGTCCCTGAACTGAGCAAATCGCAGATCACCGTCGTCGATCAGAAGGGCAACCTGCTCTCCGATCAGGCGGAAAACTCCGAAATGACCATGGCCGGCAAGCAGTTCGATTACAGCCGCCGCATGGAAAGCATGCTCACCCAGCGCGTGCACAACATTCTGCAACCGGTACTGGGCAACGATCGCTACAAGGCTGAAGTGTCGGCCGATGTCGATTTCAGTGCCGTCGAATCGACCGCCGAGCAGTTCAACCCGGATCAGCCGGCGTTGCGCAGCGAGCAGTCGGTCAACGAACAACGCACCGCCAGCAATGGCCCGCAAGGTGTGCCGGGTGCCCTGAGCAACCAGCCGCCGTCGCCAGCCTCGGCGCCGCAAACCACCGGTGGCACCGCAGCGCCGGCCGGCATGATTCAACCCGGTCAGCCACTGGTCGATGCCAACGGTCAGCAAATCATGGACCCGGCCACCGGCCAGCCTATGCTTGCACCGTACCCGGCGGACAAGCGTCAACAATCCACCAAGAACTTCGAGCTTGACCGTTCCATCAGCCACACCAAACAGCAGCAGGGTCGCCTGAATCGTCTGTCGGTGTCGGTGGTGGTCGACGATCAGGTCAAGGTCAACCCGGCCAACGGTGAAACCAGCCGTGCGCCGTGGAGCGCCGACGAATTGGCGCGCTTCACCCGTCTGGTGCAGGACGCCGTCGGTTTCGATGCCAGCCGTGGTGACAGCGTCAGTGTGATCAACATGCCGTTCTCCGCCGAGCGCGGCGAAGTGGTCGCCGATATTCCGTTCTACTCCCAGCCATGGTTCTGGGACATCGTCAAACAAGTGCTGGGCGTGTTGTTCATCCTGGTGCTGGTGTTTGGTGTGCTGCGTCCGGTGTTGAACAACATCACTGGCGGTGGCAAAGGCAAGGAGCTGGCCGGTCTGGGCAGCGACGTGGAACTCGGTGGCATGGGCGGCCTGGACGGCGAACTGGCCAACGACCGCGTGAGCCTCGGTGGTCCGCAGAGCATTCTGTTGCCGAGCCCGAGCGAGGGTTATGACGCGCAGCTGAATGCAATCAAGAGTCTGGTGGCCGAAGATCCGGGTCGCGTGGCTCAGGTCGTGAAAGAGTGGATTAACGCAGATGAGTGATAACCGAGCCGCTACCGTCAAACTGAACAAGGTCGACAAAGCCGCGATTCTGCTGCTGTCCCTGGGTTCGACCGATGCCGCACAAGTGCTGCGTCACATGGGCCCGAAAGAGGTTCAGCGCGTCGGCGTGGCCATGGCGCAGATGGGCAACGTCCATCGCGAGCAGGTCGAGCAGGTCATGAGCGAGTTCGTCGACATCGTCGGCGACCAGACCAGCCTCGGCGTCGGCTCCGACGATTACGTGCGCAAAATGCTCACCCAGGCCCTGGGTGAAGACAAGGCCAACGGCCTGATCGACCGCATCCTGCTCGGTGGCAACACCAGCGGCCTCGACAGCCTGAAATGGATGGAACCACGCGCCGTCGCCGACGTGATCCGCTACGAGCACCCGCAGATCCAGGCCATCGTGGTTGCGTACCTCGACCCGGATCAGGCCGGTGAAGTGCTTGGCAACTTCGACCACAAAGTGCGTCTGGACATCATCCTGCGCGTCTCGTCGTTGAACACCGTGCAGCCAGCCGCACTGAAAGAGCTGAACCAGATTCTCGAGAAGCAGTTCTCCGGCAACTCGAATGCCTCGCGCACCACCCTGGGTGGCATCAAGCGTGCGGCAGACATCATGAACTTCCTCGACAGCTCGATCGAAGGCCAGCTCATGGATTCGATCCGCGAAGTCGACGAAGACCTGTCCGGTCAGATCGAAGACCTCATGTTCGTGTTCAACAACCTCGCCGACGTCGACGATCGCGGCATTCAGGCGCTGTTGCGCGAAGTCTCCTCCGATGTCCTGGTGCTGGCCCTCAAGGGTTCCGACGAAGGCGTCAAAGAGAAGATCTTCAAGAACATGTCCAAGCGTGCGGCCGAACTGTTGCGCGACGACCTCGAGGCCAAAGGCCCGGTGCGCGTCAGCGACGTGGAAACCGCGCAGAAAGAAATCCTCACCATTGCCCGTCGTATGGCCGAAGCCGGCGAGATCGTGCTCGGTGGCAAGGGCGGCGAGGAAATGATCTAAGCCCATGGACAAGCATGACGATGTAACGGATCTGATCCGTGCCCGGGATGTTCGCGGTTTCGAATCCTGGACCATGCCCAGCTTCGATCCGCCGGCACCGGAACCCGAGCCGGAGCCGGAGCCCGAACCGCCGGAAATGGAAGAAGTGCCGCTGGAAGAAGTCCAGCCACTGACCCTGGAAGAACTCGAGAGCATCCGTCAGGAGGCTTACAACGAGGGCTTCGCCATCGGCGAAAAAGAAGGTTTTCACAGCACCACGCTGAAGGTGCGTCAGGAAGCTGAAGTCGCGCTGGCGGCGAAAATCGCCAGCCTCGAGCAACTGATGAGCCACCTGTTCGAACCGATTGCCGAGCAGGACACGCAGATCGAAAAGTCTCTGGTCGACCTCGTTCAGCACATCACCCGACAAGTGATCAGGCGCGAGCTGGCCATCGACTCGAGCCAGATCGAACACGTCATGCGCGATGCCCTCAAGCTGTTGCCGCTGGGCGTGGAAAACGTGCGCCTGTACGTCAATCCGCAGGACTTCGCCCAGGTCAAAGCCCTGCGCGAACGCCATGAGGAAAACTGGCGCATCGTCGAAGACGAAACGCTGCTGCCGGGCGGCTGCCGGGTCGAAACCGAGCACAGCCGCATCGACGCAAGCATCGAGTCGCGGGTCAGTCAGGTCATGGCCAAACTGTTCGATCAGTTGCACGAACAGGCCCTGCACCCGGCCGCTGCCGATTTGAGTCTGGATATTCCCGAGGACGCCAAACCGGCCGTCAGCCCTGACGCGCCGCTCGCGGACACCGCCGATGCGCCTTGAACGCACCAGTTTCGCCAAGCGCCTGAGCACCTACGCCGAAGCCACTGAAATTGCCGGTGCGCCGATCCTTGAAGGCCGCCTGCTGCGCATGGTCGGCCTGACGCTGGAGGCCGAAGGCCTGCGCGCTGCCATGGGCACCCGCTGCATGGTGATCAATGACGACACTTACCACCCGTCCCAGGTGGAAGCGGAAGTCATGGGTTTCTCCGGCAACAAAGTCTTCCTGATGCCGGTCGGCAGTGTTGCCGGTATTGCCCCGGGCGCCCGCGTGGTGCCACTGGCCGACGCCGGGCGTTTGCCGATGGGCATGAGCATGCTCGGCCGCGTACTCGACGGCGCCGGTCGTGCGCTGGACGGCAAGGGCAGCATGAAGGCCGAAGACTGGGTGCCGATGGATGGCCCGACGATCAACCCGCTCAACCGTGATCCGATCAGCGTGCCGCTGGACGTCGGCATCCGTTGCATCAACGGTTTGTTGACGGTCGGTCGGGGCCAGCGTCTGGGCCTGTTCGCCGGTACCGGTGTCGGTAAATCCGTGCTGCTGGGCATGATGACCCGCTTCACCGAGGCCGACATCATCGTCGTCGGGCTGATCGGTGAGCGGGGTCGAGAAGTTAAAGAATTCATCGAGCACATTCTCGGTGAAGAAGGTCTCAAGCGCTCCGTGGTCGTCGCATCCCCTGCGGACGATGCGCCGTTGATGCGTCTGCGTGCGGCGATGTATTGCACGCGAATCGCCGAGTATTTCCGCGACAAGGGCAAGAACGTCCTGTTGCTGATGGACTCGCTGACCCGTTTCGCCCAGGCCCAGCGGGAAATCGCCCTGGCCATTGGCGAGCCCCCGGCGACCAAGGGCTATCCGCCCTCGGTGTTCGCCAAACTGCCGAAACTGGTGGAGCGTGCGGGTAATGCGGAGAAGGGGGGCGGCTCGATCACCGCGTTCTACACCGTATTGTCCGAGGGCGATGACCAGCAGGACCCGATTGCCGACTCGGCGCGGGGTGTGCTCGACGGCCACATCGTGCTGTCCCGGCGTCTGGCCGAAGAAGGTCATTACCCGGCCATCGACATTGAAGCGTCGATCAGCCGGGTAATGCCGGCGGTGGTTGGCATCAAGCACATGAACCATGCGCAGATGTTCAAGCAATACTGGTCGCGCTATCAGCAGAGTCGCGACCTGATCAGCGTCGGCGCTTACGTGGCCGGGGGTGACCGCGAAACCGACACGGCGATCAATCTGCATCCGGCCATGACGATGTACCTGCGCCAGGGGCTCAACGACAACGTTAACCTGGGCTCCAGTGAAAACCATCTGGCTTCGCTCTTCGCCCCGGCTCCCGGCGGTTAACCGATCATGGCCCTGAGTCGAGCCGCGCGTCTGGCGCCGGTGGTGGACATGGCCGAGAAGGCCGAGAAAGCCGCCGTGCAGCGCCTGGGGTATTTCCAGGGGCAGGTGAAAGTGGCGCAAAGCAAGCTCGCCGACCTCCACGCCTTTCGTCTGGATTATTCCGAGCAATGGATCGTACGCGGCAGCACCGGGGTAACCGGGCAATGGCTGCTGGGCTTTCAAGGCTTTCTCGCGCAACTCGACACCGCCGTCGATCAGCAGCGCCAGAGCCTGGTCTGGCACCAGAACAACCTCGAGAAGGCCCGTGAGGCCTGGCAACAGGCCTTCGCCCGCGTCGAAGGCTTGCGCAAGCTGGTGCAGCGTTATCGCGAAGAGGCGCAGCGGGCCGAGGACAAGCGCGAGCAGAAGCTGCTGGACGAACTGGCCCAGCGCTTGCCACGCCATGATTCGTTTTAAATCGCTCCCATTTGATCCGGCCTCCAGCCTTGCCCCAAACCTGTCCAAGTGCTAAACCTTGTACACGTTCGTCAATGACAAGGAAGCCAGTCAATGTCAGTCGTTACAGAAGTCTCTGCGGATGGAAAAAAACTGACGATCTCGGTCAGGGGGCGTTTCGATTTCGGCCGGCACCAGGAGTTTCGCGAAGCCTACGAGAGGGTTGACAAAAAACCCGGGTCCATTGTGGTTGACCTCAAAGAGGCCACCTATCTCGACAGCTCGGCGCTGGGCATGCTGCTCCTGCTGCGGGATCACGCCGGCGGCGATAACTCGGACGTGCGAGTCGTCAACAGCAGCTCCGACGTGAAAAAGATCCTCGCCATCTCCAATTTCGACAAACTGTTCGACATCAGTTGACGGCGATGCAGGCGCAAGAGCCGCTGACCATTCTGATTGCCGAAGACAGCGCCGCCGATCGCTTGCTGTTGTCGACCATCGTTCGCCGTCAGGGTCATGAAGTGCTGACGGCGGCCAACGGCGCCGAAGCGGTTGAAGTATTCCGTCAGCAGCAACCGCACCTGGTGCTGATGGACGCGATGATGCCGGTGATGGATGGGTTTCAGGCGGCACAGCAGATCAAGGTGCTGGCCGGGGAAACCCTGGTGCCGATCATCTTTCTGACCTCGCTCACCGAAAGCGAGGCGCTGGCGCGTTGTCTGGAGGCCGGTGGCGACGATTTTCTGGCGAAGCCTTACAATCAGGTGATTCTTGCCGCCAAAATCAAGGCGATGGATCGCTTGCGCCGCTTGCAGGCTACGGTCCTGCAACAGCGCGACCTGATCGCCCGACACCACGATTACCTGCTTAACGAACAACGCGTGGCCAAAGCGGTGTTCGACAAGGTCGCGCATTCCGGCTGCCTGAGCGCACCGAACATCCGCTACCTGCAATCGCCTTATGCGCTGTTCAATGGCGATCTGTTGCTGGCCGCGTACACGCCGGCCGGAGACATGCACGTCCTGCTCGGCGATTTTACCGGCCACGGTCTGCCGGCGGCGGTGGGCGCGATGCCTCTGGCCGAAGTGTTCTACGGCATGACCGCCAAAGGCTATGGCCTGGCCGAAACCCTGCGCGAAATGAATGCCAAGCTCAAACGCATCCTGCCGGTGGACATGTTCTGCTGCGCGACATTGTTGTGCCTGAGTTTTCAGCGTCGCTCGGTGGAGGTGTGGAACGGCGGCATGCCCGACGGGTATCTGCACCGGATTGCCACGGGCGAGCGTGAGCCGCTGGCTGCGCGTCATTTGCCGTTGGGGGTGCTGAGTCCGCAGGCGTTTGACGATCGTACGGAAGTGCACTCGATGGCGGTCGGTGATCGGGTGTTTCTGCTCTCCGATGGAGTCATCGACACCAGTGATGCCAACGATCAGTTGTTCGGCGTCGAACGCTTGCAGCGGGTGTTCGCCGCCAGTCGTGAGCCTGATCGGCTGTTTGACGATATCGAGCAGGCGCTGTGCGATTTTCGTGGTGAGGCACGTGACGATGTGAGCATGGTCGAGGTCAGTCTGCTGGCGCCGGTACAGGTTCGTCTGCCGGCTCCGGTGTATTCCGACAGCGGCCAATCCTGCCCGCTGGACTGGTCGGTGAGCTTCGAGTTTCGCGGCGCCACGCTCCAGCGCTTCAATCCTTTGCCCTATCTTTTGCAACTGCTTCTGGAGGTGCATGGCTTGCGGGCACAAAGCGGTGCGCTGTACAGCGTGCTTGCCGAACTGTATTCCAATGCGCTGGAACACGGTGTGCTCGGGCTCGATTCCAGCCTCAAGCGCGACGCCGAGGGTTTTGCTCGTTATTACCAGCAGCGCAACGCGAGGCTGGAGGCGTTGCAGGAAGGCTTCGTGCGCGTGCATTTGCAGGTGTTGCCGCACGGCGAGGGTGGGCGTCTGATCATTCGGGTCGAAGACAGTGGCAAGGGTTTCGATGTGGCCCGGATCATGGAGCGCCCCCTCGACGGCGTCCGTCTGTCGGGGCGAGGTGTCAGCCTGGTCCGGCAATTGGGGCATAACGCCAGTTGGTCGGACGAAGGTCGTAGTGCCCGCGTGGAGTTTTTCTGGGAGGTTCAGGCATAATCCGCGCAATTCTTGATCAAGGAGTGAACAAGTGACTGACAAACATGTGGATCGCGAGGCCTTGAGCCTCTTGCGCGAAGTCATGGAGGACGGCTATCCGGAACTGCTGGATACCTTTCTGGCTGATTCCGAAAGTCGCTTGCATGAGCTGCAAAAGACCGCTGATGCCAAGGTGTTGTCCGAGGTTGCCCACAGTTTCAAGGGCAGCGCCAGCAACATGGGCGCTGTGCGCCTGGCAGAACTCTGTCAGGAGCTGGAGGCCGAGGCCAAAGACAAGAGCCCCTCGGAAATTGCCAGGCTGGTCGCTGATATCAGCAGCGAGTTCTGCGAAGTACGCCCGGTTTATGAAGGCGAGCGGCAACACGCACTGACCCACTGAAAGCCGCCGTCCGGCGCTTTTATCGAGTGTCGGGTGAAACTGGCCCGGCACTTGCAGTTATCTCGTCCAACTGTACCTACGATCCCAGTGCAGCGGAGACCGTGTTATGCCTGCGACCCCCAATATTCTTCTTCAGACCGCCGCTCAGGCCAAGGCGCAAGCCGCCTCGTCCAAAGCGCCGGCGACGGCCGCAGACGCCGGGGACAAGGCTTCGAGCTTCGCTCAGGTATTCGCCGATCAGGCCCCTGCCAAGCCCGCCGTGAGCGCCGACAACCCGGCGAAACCACCGCGGGACAAGGCGGCCGATAACAGCGGCAAAAAGGACGTCGGCCAAGACCAGTCTGCCGCCCCGCAACCGCCGGTTGCCGATAGCGGCAAAGCGTTGCCTGCCGACAAGCCGGCAGCGAGTGACGACCAGAGCGCCAGCGATGACACCCGCGATACTGCGCAAACGCCGGTGGCCGATACCGCGCCAGTGGATCCGACACTGGATCCGGCGCTGGCCGTCGCCGTGCAGCCGGCGGTGACGCCGCCCGTCGTGCAGGCGCCAGTGGTTGCAACGCCGGCACCGGCAGCCAGCGAAGCGCCGGCGGTGGCGGTCTTGCCGAATGCGGTCAAAGACCCGGCGCCCGACAGTGCTTTCGACCCAGAAGCCGATCCGCTCGATGCGTTGCCCGTCGTACGCATGGCGATGGAGCAGGGCGGGCACATTTCCGCCGCCAGCCAGGCCCAGCCGAAAGCCACGCCTGCGCAGGCTCAGGCTGATGGCGAGCTGACTTCGGCGCAGAACTTCGCCGCCGGCATGGCCAGCATGCTCGACGTGCAGGCCGACAAGGACAGCACCAGCCAGGGTGGCGAAAAAGCATTCAGCGGGCTGATCGAAGATGGCCTCAAAGACCTGAAAGCCGCCACCAGCGATACGCGTGTCGATGACTTCGCCAACCGTCTGGCGGCGCTGACCCAGGCGGCGACGCCGAAGACCGCGAACGCCGTTCCGGTGAATCAGCCGATCGCCATGCATCAGAGCGGCTGGACCGAAGAAGTGGTCAACCGCGTCATGTACCTGTCGAGCGCCAACCTGAAGGCGGCGGACATTCAATTGCAGCCCGCGGAACTGGGGCGTCTGGATATCCGCGTGAACATGGTGCCGGATCAGCAGACGCAAGTGACGTTCATGAGCGCGCACCCAAGTGTGCGTGAAGCGCTGGACGGGCAGATGCATCGCCTGCGCGACATGTTCACCCAGCAGGGCATGGGTCAGGTCGACGTCAACGTGTCCGATCAGGGGCGTGGCTGGCAGGGTCAAGGCCAGGAGCAGGCGCAGCAGGGCCAGACTGGGCGCACCAGCGCTGCGGGTGGTCGTCTGGACTCGGCTGAAGAAGAATTGACGCCGGCGGCTGTGGCTGAGGCGGCTGCTCAAACCACCAGCGTGATCGGCTCCAGCGCCGTCGACTATTACGCCTGATACACCCTCCCTGAAATCTGTGGGGGCTGGCAAGCCAGCTCCCACAGGCGCTTGCATCGATTCACCATTCCCTCTCGTCCTGTGCTCCGACACTTCTGGCATAACACTTGCTCTTGCCTTGCGGTGCGACTGTGAAAACCCGATTAGTGACGGATTATTGGCATGGCGAAGAGCGAAGCAGCAGCTGTAAAAGACCCCGCGACCAAAGGCAAACTCAAGATGATCATCCTGATCGTGGTGGCTCTGCTGCTGGCGATCGGTGTGTCCGTGGGCGCAACCTGGTACTTCATGCACAGTGCTCAGAGCAAACCTGCCGCAGCGGCCGAAGCCGCGCCGGTCGGCAAGCAGCCGGCGATCTTCGAGCCGATGGCGCCGGCGTTTGTCGCCAACTTCAACCAGAACGGCCGTCAGCGCTACATGCAGGTGAGCATCACCATGCTGGCGCGTAATCAGGCTGATCTCGAAGCGCTCAAAGTGCACATGCCGGTGATCCGCAACAACCTGGTAATGCTCTTCTCCGGTCAGGATTTCGCCACACTGGCGACCCCGGTCGGCCAGGAGATGCTGCGCCAGAAGGCCACAGCCAGCGTCCAGGAAGTGGCGCAGAAAGAGCTGGGCAAAGTGGTGATCGAACAGTTGCTTTTCACTAATTTCGTACTGCAGTAGGAACACGACATGGCCGTGCAGGATCTGCTGTCCCAGGATGAAATCGACGCGCTGTTGCATGGTGTCGACGATGGTCTGGTACAGACCGATAACGCTGCCGAACCCGGCAGTGTCAAAAGCTACGACCTGACCAGCCAGGATCGCATCGTCCGTGGACGCATGCCGACTCTGGAAATGATCAACGAGCGTTTTGCCCGTTACACCCGCATCAGCATGTTCAACATGCTGCGCCGCTCGGCAGACGTTGCCGTCGGTGGCGTCCAGGTGATGAAATTCGGCGAATACGTGCACTCGCTGTACGTGCCGACCAGCCTCAACCTGGTCAAGATCAAACCGCTGCGCGGCACCGCACTGTTCATCCTCGACGCCAAACTGGTGTTCAAACTGGTGGACAACTTCTTCGGCGGCGACGGCCGTCACGCCAAGATCGAAGGGCGTGAATTCACCCCGACCGAACTGCGCGTAGTACGCATGGTGCTGGAGCAGGCGTTCGTCGACTTGAAAGAAGCCTGGCAGGCGATCATGGAAGTCAACTTCGAGTACATCAACTCGGAAGTGAACCCGGCCATGGCCAACATCGTCGGCCCGAGCGAAGCGATTGTGGTCTCCACCTTCCACATCGAACTCGATGGCGGTGGCGGTGACCTGCACGTGACCATGCCGTACTCGATGATCGAGCCGGTGCGCGAAATGCTCGACGCCGGTTTCCAGTCGGACCTCGACGATCAGGACGAGCGCTGGGTCAACGCCCTGCGTCAGGACGTGCTCGATGTCGACGTACCGATCGGCGCCACCGTGGCCCGCCGTCAGTTGAAGCTGCGCGACATCCTGCACATGCAGCCGGGGGATGTGATCCCGGTGGAAATGCCGGAAGACATGATCATGCGCGCCAACGGCGTACCGGCCTTCAAGGTCAAGATGGGCTCGCACAAAGGCAACCTCGCGTTGCAGGTGATCGAGCCGATCGAGCGTCGCTGAAGCGCCGCTCTTATTCCCACGCATTTAACTGAATTGTTGCCCGCCGAGGACAAATGATGAACGACGATATGAACGCCCAGGACGATCAGGCACTGGCTGATGAATGGGCTGCGGCCCTGGAAGAGACCGGTGATGGCAGCCAGGCTGACATCGACGCACTGCTGGCCGCTGACGCCGGTACGGCCAGCTCCAACCGTCTGCCGATGGAAGAGTTCGGCAGCGTGCCGAAGAACAACGATCCGGTGACGCTGGACGGTCCGAACCTGGACGTGATCCTCGACATTCCGGTGTCGATTTCGATGGAAGTCGGCAGCACCGACATCAACATCCGCAACCTGCTGCAACTGAACCAGGGGTCGGTGATCGAGCTCGATCGTCTGGCCGGTGAGCCATTGGACGTACTGGTCAACGGTACGCTGATCGCGCACGGCGAAGTGGTGGTGGTCAACGAGAAGTTCGGCATCCGCCTGACCGACGTGATCAGCCCAAGCGAACGCATCAAGAAGCTGCGCTGAGTGAAACGGTTTCTCTGGGCGTTGCTGGCGTTGCCATTGAGCGTGCTGGCGGCGGAACCGGCCGCCGCACCTGCCGCCGCAGCCGCCGCACCGGCGGTCAACAGCGGTGTGGCCGGGCAACTGACGCAACTGGTGTTCGGCTTGCTGTTGGTGCTGGGGCTGATCTTTTTCCTCGCCTGGCTGTTGCGCCGTGTGCAGCAGGCCGGTCCTGCCGGCAAGGGCCAGGTGATCGAACTGATCGGTTCGCGCGCCCTCGGGCCGC